>JAVQXV010000037.1:0-22636 GCA_033577755.1 Anaerolineales bacterium | reverse complement strand
AACCTATGATTTGGAATTCATCGAACAGCCGCTCCCCGTCTGGGACGTGGACGGCTACCGAAGTCTGTGCGCCGCGCTCGATACCCCCATCCTGATTGACGAAGGCGTGTACACGCCCCACGACCTGATGACGCTCATCCAACATCAGGCAGTGGACGCGGTCAACATCAAGATTTTGAAAACAGGGTTACGAGGCGGCAAACGCATCGCCGCCATCGCCGAAGCAGCCGGGCTGCCCTGCCTGGTGGGCAGCATGTTCGAGACGGGCATCGGCACGGCGGCGAGCATTCACTTTGTCCTCTCCACCCGCAACGTCACCCACGCCGGCGAGTGCCTGTTCCCACTCCTGCTTGTCGAAGATGTCATCGAAGGCGAACCGTATTCCACCCTGCCCGCCGAATGTGCCTGGGGCGCGCCGCAAGGCACGGGGTTGGGCGTGGAGTTGAAAGCGGAAGCGGCAGGGCAAACTCCTGGCTGACATTCGCCGCCGCCGCCTCGCGCCGCCTGCCGGCGCGTCTGACAGCGTCACGCTGTTGCGCCAGGGCTGCCGCCGATGACCTCGGCTGCGACGGTGTTGCATGGCACCCGACTTGCGCTTCGACGGTATGCTCATGCGTTGTCGGGAGCGCCTCACCTTCTCGGCCGCACCAATACCAATGATGAAGGGGGAGTGTTGCTGCCGGCGCACTAGGCGCGCAGCGGCGACCGTGAGAGGTTGACGACGAAGTCGTAACGGTCGCTCCGCCAGACGGTTTTCAGGAACTCGACCGCCTGGCCTTCGGGCGAGAAGGTGTTCTGCTCGATGTAAATCACCGGGCTGTTCCTGGGGATTTGCAGCAGCTTGGCTTCGGCGGGTTGCGCCAGCCGCGCGCGCAAAAAGGTCGGGGCAATCATGATCTCCAACAATGCCGGCGACCAGATCGCGCTGGCGGCGAAGGCAGCCCGCGAGGCGGGCATCACGGTTGTCACCTGGGACTCGCCCATTCCTTCGGCGGAGGGAGAGCAGCTGTTCGTGGCGCAGGTGGACTTCAATGAGACCGGCAAGGTGATGGCGGACATGGCGCTGCGCATTCTAGGTGCGGACGGCGGCAAGTTTGCGGTGCTGTCGGCGTCGCCGGATGCCGCCAACCAGAACGCCTGGATTGCGGCGATGAAGGAGGCGCTTAAGGATCCGAAGTACGCCAAGCTGGAGCTGCTGGACGTGGTGTACGGGAATGACCAGTCCGAAGATTCCTACAACCAGGCGCTGGCACTGGTGGACAAGTATCCGGACATGGAGCTGATCATGGCCCCAACAACGGTGGGGATTGCGGCGGCGGCGAAGGCAATGCAGGACGAGGGCCTGTGCGACAAGGTAAAGGTGAGCGGCCTGGGGCTGCCGAGCGAGATGGTGTCGTACACGCTGAACGGGTGTGCGCCGGAGTTCGCCCTGTGGAGCTTTGTGGACCTGGGTTACCTGACCTACTACGTCACCTATCTTCTGGCTACCGGTCAGCTGAAGGGCGTGGAGGGAGAGCGGTTCGAAGCCGGACGAATGGGAACGTACACTATCGAGAAAGACCCGACGCGCCCGAAGGGCCTGCGCGTCCTCATGGGCCCGTTTACCATCTACGATAAGACGAACGTCGAAGCGGCATCGAAGTAAGCACAGCGATCAAGGTTCAGATCTGACAGGTTCTTAAAAACCTGTCAGGTCTGAGGGGGTTCATAAAAATGACCGTGGTGTGAAGCCGCGCGCCGAGGCGGTGTAGCGCAGCAGCAGGTGCTCGATTTCGATCTCCACGCCTTCCGCCGTCCAGCGCACCTCGAAGGGCGGCGCGGACCGGCGGCGATACCAGAAGACTTGTGAGGGCCGGTCTTCGAAGCGCTGCGCCGAATCGAACTCCAGCCGCAGAAGGCGCGGGGTGAGCACGGTGAAGCGCACCTGCGGCCCCGCACCACGGCGGCTTCATCGGCCAGCGGGTCGAATTTGATTTTGAATTGAGGCAGGGGCATGCACAAGATTATACGGCGTGCGGGCATAACGCGCCGTTCTCAGAGTCCACGAATAAACACGAATAGACACGAATGAACGCGAATGAACACGAAGGGTTCGGGAAATTCGTGTCCATTCGTGGAGGAAAAGCACGCTTTGCGGCTGCCGGCATACCGATAGTGTCGGTGCTCATGCTTTGGAGATGACATTCGTCATATTTCTCCGCTGCATGACCGCTGTCATGTTCAGGCCCGGGGCAATGCCCAATAATTCCTTCAGGACTTAAGCCCCCTTCTCACCTTTTCACCGGAGGCACCATGAAGAAGAAATTGCTTTTCTCGTTTCTGATTGGCGTGTTGGTGATGGCCGCCTGTTCCCAGCAGCAGCCTGCGCCGGTGCAGCCGAGCGGCGCAGGCTTGCCCGCGGATGCCGCCGCCGTCATCGCCGAGCGCGGCCTGACGCCCGACGATGTGTACGCCGCCGTCAAGACCTACATGCCGTCCGGGCAGCATGACCCTTACATCATGCTCTCGTCCGGCGGCCAGTCCGGCCAGTTGTATGTAATCGGCGTGCCGTCCATGCGGCTCCTCAAGGAGATCGCCGTCTTCACGCCGCAATCGTGGCAGGGGTACGGCTACGGCGGCACCGGCGATGCCATCCTCCGGGGCGGCTATATGCCGGACGGCTCGGAGCTAAAGTGGGGCGACACACACCACCCGAACTTCTCCGAGACCAACGGCGAGTACGACGGCGAATACGCCTTCATCAACGACAAGGCCAACGCTCGCCTGGCCGTCATCAGCCTGAGGGACTTCGAGACCAAGCAGATCGTCAAGACCCCCAATACCATCAGCGACCACGGCGGCGCGTTCGTCACGCCGAACACCGAGTACGTGGTGGAAGGCCCGCAATACGGCGTGCCGCTGGGCTGGGAATACGCTCCGATTAGCGAATACGCCGAAAAGTACCGCGGCCTGATCACCTTCTGGAAGTTCGACCGGCTGAAGGGTCGAGTGGACATCTCGCAGTCTTTCCAGATCGAGCTGCCGCCGTACTGGCAGGACCTGTGCGACGCCGGCAAGCTGGTCAGCGACGGCTGGTTCTTCTGCAACAGCTTCAACACCGAGCTGGCCACCGGCGGCGTGGAGGAGGGCAACCCGCCCTTCGAGGCCGGCACCACCAGGAACGACGCCGACTACCTGCACATCTTCAACTGGAAGAAGGCCGAGGAGGTCTTCAAGGCCGGCAAAGCCAAAGTGATAAACGGCATCGCCGTGATCTCGCTGCAACAGGCCATTGACGAGGGCATCCTGTTCTTCACGCCGGAGCCGAAAAGCCCGCACGGCGCGGACGTGACCCCGGGCGGCGAGTACATCGTCGTCGGCGGCAAGCTGGACCCGCACGTGACGATTTATTCGTTCGAGAAAATCAAGGCAGCCATCGAGGCCGGCGGTCTGGAGACCGACCGCTACGGCGTGCCGATCATCCCGCTGGATAAATCCATGGAAGCCCAGGTGGAGCTGGGCCTCGGCCCGCTGCACACCGTCTTCGACGACAAAGGCTACGCCTACACCTCGTTATTCCTGGACAGCGCTGTGGCACGCTGGACGCTGGGCGGCCCGTACGAGGACAAGAATCCCGAGCCGGGCTGGACGCTGGTGCAGAAGCTGCCGGTGCAATACAACATCGGCCACATCACCGCCGCCGAGGGCGACACCGTCTCGCCGGACGGCCTGTACGTGGTGGCGCTCAACAAGTGGAGCGTTGACCGCTTCGCCAACATCGGCCCGCTCATGCCGCAGAACTTCCAGCTGGTGGACATCAGCAAACCCGGCGACCAGATGAAGGTGCTCTACGATATGCCCATCGGCATGTCCGAGCCGCACTACGCCCAGATCATCAAGGCCGACAAGCTCAAGGCCTGGCAGGTCTATCCTAAAATCGGCTGGAACCCGGAGACGATGAGCGTGGACCCGAACGCCATCACCAGCCCGGATCAGGCACGCATCGAACGGCGCGGCGACACGGTCGAAATTTGGATGTCGGTCATCCGCTCGCACTTCCGGCCCGAGCGCATTGACCTCCGCAAGGGCGACAAGGTCATCTGGCACCTGACCAGCCTGGAGACCGCCCCGGACGCCACGCACGGCTTCGCGCTCTCCGGCTACAACATCAACCTGAGCCTGGAGCCGGGCGAGCACCAGACCATTGAGTTTGTCGCCAATCAGTCCGGCACCTTCACCTTCTACTGCACCGAGTTCTGCTCGGCCCTGCACCTGGAGATGATGGGGTACCTGACGGTCAAACCGTAACAACAGCAGGAAGTGACAGGGTGATGGGGTGACAGGGTGACCCACCCCATCATCCTTCCACCTGGTCACCCTATCACACACCACAGGCTATGAAGTTCTCGCTCGATCCCGACGTCAAAGTCCTGCTGCCCGATGGCAGCACGCGGCAGTTAATAGATTACCTGCTGCCGACCGCGCTGCTGATGGTCGCGGCCCTGTTGCTCATGGTCTCGCTGTTCGTGCCGTACTGGAGCATGACCCTGATCGCTCCGCAATATCCCAAGGGCCTGAGGGTGGACGTGTACGTCACCCACCTGGAGGGCGACGTGCGCGAGATTGACGGCCTCAACCACTACCTGGGCATGCCACCGCTGGACGAGGGCGGCCGCTTCGAGCGCTCGATCGCACCGCTTGCCATCATCACCTTCGGGCTGCTGCTGGTGGCCGGCGTCTTCGTCCACAACCAGTGGGCGGCCCTGCTGGCGCTGCCCGTCGTCGCCTACCCGTTCGTCTTCCTCGCCGACCTATGGTGGATCTTGTACCAGTACGGCCACAGCATTGACCCGAACTCGGCCCTCGGCGGCGCCATCGAGCCGTTCACGCCGCCCATCCTGGGACAGGGCAAGGTCGCTCAGTTCAGCACCATCGCCAACTGGGAGCCGGGCCTGTTCCTGGCGTTCGGTGCGGCGGCGGTGGTGCTGGTAGCGCTCTGGTTCCATCGCGCCGCGTACAAGCCGATTGTGGATGCCCGTAAGCGGGTCAAAGGTAGCCTGCCGATCGGACAGTCGGTGTGAGGCGTGTTCCGTATTCCGTATTGCGTATTGCGTATTTCGTGTTGCGTGAAGCGTGATGGATGACGATGGTCAGGCCCGCTGCTCTGAAATCGCTCGTTGCGGTGCCGGTGCTGCTCGCGCTTCTTTGCGGCGCCGGCGCCACATCTCAGGCTGCCTCGCCTGCGCAACAGGCACCACGTACCACACTTATCGTCTCTCCCACCGGCCCGTACACTACCATCGCTGACGCGCTACAGGCGGCGCAGGCCGGCGACGTGATCGAGGTACACGGCGGCGTTCACCCGCCGCTGGTGGTGGATAAGCCGGTGACGCTGGAGGGTATGAACTGGCCGGTGATTGACGGCGGCGGGCAGGGCACCGTAGTGCAGCTCGCCGCGCCCGGCGCCGTCTTTCGCGGCTTCGAGGTGCGCGGCAGCGGCGACGAGCCGGACCGCGACCATTCCGGCATCATCGTCTCGGCCTCGGACGTGGTCGTCGAGGGGAACCGCCTGAACGAAGTGCTCTTCGGCGTCTTCGTGGCGCAGGCGGAGCGGGTGGTGGTGCGCGGCAACGACATCACCGGCAAAGCCAAGTACGACGAGGCCCGGCGCGGCGACGCCATCCGGCTGTGGTACGCCGAAGACACGCTGATCGAAGCTAACACCGTCCACCGGGTGCGCGACATCGTCATCTGGTATTCGCGCGGCGTGACCCTGCGGGAGAACACCGTCACCGGCGCCCGCTACGGCATCCACCTGATGTACGCCGACAAGTTGCTCATCGAGCGCAACCGGTTCGAGAACAATGCGGTCGGCATTTACACGATGTACTCGAAGCAGGTGCGCCTGGCCGGTAACCTGATTCGCAGTCACCGCGGCCCGAGCGGCTATGCCCTGGGCTTCAAGGACGCCGACGATGTCGAGGTCGTTGGCAACGTGCTGGTGGATAACCGCGGCGGCCTGTTCATTGACGCGACCCCGTTCAGCCCGCAGAGCTACGCCCGCTTCTCCGGCAACATCATCGCCTTCAACGACGTCGGCGCGATCCTGCTCACTTCCGTGCGCCGCGCCGAATTCACCGGCAACACGTTCTGGGAAAACTTGGAGCAGATGGCCGTGCAGGGCGGCGGCGACGTCAGCCGCGCCAACACCTGGCGCGACAACTACTGGAGCGATTACGGCGGATACGACGCCGACGGCGACGGCGTGGGCGATGTGCCCTATCGGGCCGACCGCTTCTTCGAGAACCTGACCGACCGCGAGCCGCTGCTGCGGATGTTGATCTACAGCCCGGCGGCGCAGGCGCTGGAGTTCGCCGGCGCGGCGCTGCCGTTCTTTCGCCCGCAGCCCAAGCTGGTGGACGCGGCCCCGCGCATGCAGCCGCTGCCCGTCCCGGCCGGCGCCGTTCCGCCCCAACATCCCGCCGCGCCGTTGCTGCTCACCGCGCTGGCCTTGCTCGGCGCCGGGTTCCTGTGCGCCCTGCCCGGAGGCCTCTTCATGCCGAAACAGAGATTGACCACAGAAAGCCCGCAGACCATCCCGGCGACCACCCCTGCGCCCTCCGGCGCGAGCAACCTCGTCGTCCGGAACGTCACCAAGCGCTACGGCAAAGTCACCGCCCTTGAGAACGTCTCGTTCGAGACCAAACCCGGCGAGGCCATCGCCCTGTGGGGGGCGAACGGCGCCGGCAAGAGCACGCTCCTCAAGGCCGTGCTCGGCCTGGTAAAGGTACAGGGCCAAATCGAAGTCTGCGGCCATGACGTGCGCCGGGCGGGCAAGGCCGCGCGCCGCTGCCTCGGCTACGTGCCGCAGGATGTGATCCTGTACGAGCAGAGCGTGCAGGCGACGCTGGAATTCTTTGCGGCGCTCAAGGGAGAGGGTGGGGAAGTAGAAAGTAGAAAAGTAGAAAGTAGCAACGCGCCCCCACTTTCTACTTTCTACTCTCCATCCGCCCGCATTTCCGAGCTGATGTCCCGCCTCGGCCTGGCCGAGCACGCGCACCAGAACGTCTCGGCGCTCTCCGGCGGCCTGCGCCAGCGGCTGGCGCTCGCCATCGCGCTGCTGGCAGACCCGCCCGTGCTGCTGCTCGACGAGCCGACGGCCAATCTGGACGCGCAGGCCCAGCGCGATTACCTCGCCCTGATCCATCGGCTGTGTAAGGAAGAAGGCAAGACCGTCCTCTTTGCCTCGCATCGGCTGGAGGAAGTGGAGCTGCTGGCCAACCGCGTGCTGGTGCTGGAGTATGGCCGCCTGGTGAACGTGGTGACGCCGGAGGCGTTGCTGCAGCAGCTCATGCCCACCATCAAGCTGACGCTCTGGCTGGCGGAAGCGCAGCGCGCGGACGCGCTGGCGCGCTTCACCGCCGCCGGGATGCGCGCGCACCTGAACGGGCGCGGCACCGTGGTGGTGGAAGTGCAGGCCGATCAGAAGATGGAGCTGCTGCGCCTGATGAAAGAGCTGCCCGTGCTGGACTTCGAGATGGAGCGCGGGCGGGCATGGAACTAGATAAAGATAAAGAAGGAAAGAGGGAAACAAGGAAAGAAGGAAACGAAGGGAAACGTGTCCGCGATTTCCCGTGTTTCCCTTTCTTTCCCTCCTTTCCTTTGAGATCGAGGTAGGCCGAAATGGAAGTCAATCTTCTCTGGGTCATTGCCCGGCGCGAGCTGCGCGAGGCGCTGCGCAACAAATGGCTGGCCTTTTACGCGCTGAGCTTTGCCGCGCTGGCCTTTGCGCTCTCCAGCGCCAGCCTGGCCGCCTCGGGCTACGCCGGGCTGGGCGGCTTTGGGCGCACCGCCGCCAGCCTGGTCAACGCGCTGCTGCTCTTCACGCCGCTGCTGGGGCTGAGCGTGGGCGCAACGGCGCTGGCCGGCGATCGCGAGCGCGGCACGCTGCTCTACCTGCTGGCGCAGCCCGTCAACCGCGCCGAGGTCTTCTTCGGGAAGGCGCTGGGCGCGGCGCTGGCAGTGGCGGCGGCGCTCGGCGTCGGCTTTGGGCTGGCCGGCCTGGCGCTCGGCGCCCGCGCAGGCGGCGACGCTTCGGCCTTTGCGGCGCTGGCCGGCTACACGCTGCTGCTGGCGCTGGTCTCGCTCGGCCTGGGCTTCCTCATCAGCGCGCTCACAAGGAAGGCGGCCACGGCGCTCGGCGCGGCGCTCATCGCCTGGCTGGTGCTCGTCTTCTTCAGCGACCTGGGCGTCGTCGGCGCGACGCTGACGCTGCGGCCCACGCCGGCCACGCTGCTCGGCATGCTGGTCGCCAACCCGCTGCAGGCGTTCAAGCTGGGCGCAATCTACAGCCTGCGCGCCACGCTGGATACGCTCGGCGCGGTGGGCCAGTACGCCGTCTATCGTTTCGGCGCGCTGCTGCCCGGTCTGCTGGCCGGGCTGCTGGGCGCGTGGATTGTGCTGACCTTCGGCGCGGCGTTTGCCGTGTTTGCTCGACGAGGTGACGTATGAAGCTTTCACGTCGCAGTTTTCTGCGCTATGCGGCCTGGGGCGCGGGGGCGCTGGCGCTGGCGGCCTGCGCGCCGCAAAGCGCCGAGCCGCAGCCGCCGGAGATCGCTTACAACCATGATACATGCGACAATTGCGGCATGCTCATCAGCGAGGTGCGCTTTGCCTGCGCCAGCCTGCTGATCAAAGGCGGCTACCGCAAGTTCGACGACATCGGCTGCCTGGCCGCGTATCACACGGACCGTCCCAACGAACAGGCCGCCGCCTACTTCGTCCACGACTATCACAGCGAAAGCTGGATCCGCGGTGAAAGCGCGACCTACGTCCACAGCCCAAAGATTGCTTCGCCGATGGGGCATGGTCTAGCGGCGTTCGGCACGCGCGAAGCTGCCGAAGGCTTCGCCAAATCCTACTGCGGCGACACGGACTGTGATTTGCTCAACTTCGATGAAATGCGCGTCCATGTGCACATGCATGTGCATGGGTGAGGCGTAGATCGTATTGCGTATTGCGTATCGCGTAATGCGTAGGAAATCCTACGTACCACGCAATACGTACTCAGTGAGGAGAGTCTATGAAAACAAAATTCTTTGCAGCTTTCCTGTTGATTGTGCTGCTGCTGGCGGCCTGCGGCGGCAGCGAAGCCGGCTCCGGCGCGGGGAGCGGCCAGGTCTCGGAGGCGGCGAAGAAGTACGCCGGCCTGGTCGGCGATCCGGTCAAAGGCAAAGCTCACTACGAATCCACCTGCATCGCCTGTCACGGGCCGGAGGGCGTGGGCGTGCAGGGCCTGGGCAAGGGCCTGGCTACCAGCGAGTGGGTCAAGTCGCAGTCCGATGCCGACCTGATCCTGTTCCTGGCCGAGCAGGGCCGCCCCGCCGGCGATCCGCTCAACTCCACCGGCATAGACATGCCCGTCAAGGGCGGCAACCCGGCGCTCAAGACTCAGGATCTGGCCGATATTGTTGCGTACATTCGCACGTTGCAGAAGTAAAATGCGGTAGCAGCCGCTCGATCGCTTCAAGGCAGAAGATGAACGCCGATCTCGAACTGTACGACCTGCAACCGGAACCGAGTGAGGAATGGGAACGGATGTTACGCTTCGTCGGCTGGGACGAGGCGGCGCGGCAGGCAGCGGCGGCGACAGTAGATGTACTCTTCCCGCGCGGGCACGAGCTGGTGGTCGCCACCTATGAATACCTGCGCACCGTGCCGGAAACCGCTGCCGTTCTCGGCTGGGAGCACGGCGTGGATGAGGCACATCTGGCCGAGCGTCGCCGCTTCTTCACGCTCTGGCTGGCGCGCACGCTCGGCCTGGACACCAGCGCCGAGTTCGCCGACTACCTGTTCCGCGCCGGCCAGTACCACGCCGGGCACGGCCCGCGCCGCATCCACACGCCACCGCAGTACGTCACCGGCTCCATCGGCCTGGTGCAGGCTGCCTTCGCCCGGTATCTGGCGGAGGCCGGAGTGCCGGCGCCCACGCTGGCCGCGGGACTGGCCGCCTGGAGCAAGTACCTCTCCGTTCAGTTGAACCAGATGCTCCTCGGTTACCGCGCAGCGCAGGAGGCGGAGCAGGGCGCAGTGCGCGTCCCGGTGGAGGTGTTCGGCCGGCTGCGCCCGCTGGTGGGCCGCGCCAAGGTCAATCTGCACGTGGACGAAGGCCAGACCGTGCGGCAGTTGCTGAACAAGTTCTTCAACTATTACCCGCAGACCCGCGTCGAGGCCCTGGATCGTCGCTGGCAGGCCGAGGAGAAGCGTGACTCGTTGTGGCTGGAGCCGAAGCCGGTTTACACGCCGCGCTACGGCTGGCGCGTGCTGCGCAATGGTCGCGATGTGGAATACGAGGGCGGCTTCAGCGCGCCGCTGCATCCGGGCGACACAGTGGCCATCTTTCCGCCGGGCAGGTGAGGCATGGGCGGGACTCACGCCGACCCGGCGCAATCGAATGGGTGCTTCAGCGAACATGCAGCCGAGCGCGTTGAGCCGCGCACCGGTCTGCCGTTGCCCGATCCGTACCCGGAATATCTCACCTGCCCGTATTGCGGCGAGTTGGAAGTCGAAGTGTGGTGTTATCAGACGCGTGTGCGCTGCCACAGCTGCGGCAGCTGGCTCACCCACACCCCGCCGTCGTGCCGCGGCACGTCCGCCGTCTGTCGTCTGGCGCTCGAAGTGGAGGCGCAGGAAGCGAGCGAGGCCGATTAGCGCGCGATCTCGCGCAGCCGCGCCTCGTTGAGGATGATGAGATAACCGCCGCGTTCGGTGCGCACCAGCCCCTCGTGGGTGAAGCGGCTGATGGTGCGAATCGCGGTCTCCAGCGTGGTGCCGGCCATATCCGCCAAATCCTGCCGTGAGAGCGAGAGCGTGATCAACGTCCCTTCAGGATCAGGCCGGCCGGCGCGGTCGGCGAGTTTGAGCAGGATGTGGGCCATGCGTCGTTCCACACGTTCGCCGGCGAGCGCCTGTCCCTTGAGCATCGTCAGGTGGCGCTGGCCTAGCATCCGCAGCAGCTTGAGCAGCACCTGCGGTTGCTGAGACAGAAACTGCGTATACGCCTCGGTAGGAATGCCGATGGCAACCGTGTCCTCCATGGCCCTGGCGGTTGCCGGATGCGTGGGGAACAACAGCACGCCGCCGCCGAACGCCTCGCCCGGCGAGATCACCTCGATGATGACCTCGCGCCCATTTTCTTCCTGATAGACGATCTTCACCCGCCCGCTCTGCACCACCCAGACCTGATCGCACGGGTCGCCCTGAAAGAAGAAGGCGCCTTCCTTGGCAACCTCACGGATGTAGCTGCGCGCCGCCAGCCGCTCCAGGTCGGCTTCCGGCACACCGGCAAAGAGCGGCAGCTGGCGCAACAGCGAGATGGTTTGATCTATGACGGTTGTCATTCTCGTTTGTGGAGACGCTTCTGCCGTTATCTTACCCGAAAGTTGGTCTGAGCCGGTAGGCCGACTCCAGAGAAGGGCAACGCGATGAAATTGAGAAGACATCAACTTCTGCCCTGGCTGCTCGGCGACGTGCTGGCGCTGAGCGCCTTCGTCTTTATCGGCCAGGTGGATCACGGCCTGGTAGACGCTGCCAACCCGCTCTGGGGCGTGTTGGAGCAGGTGCTGCTCTTCGGCGCGCCCTGGGTGTTGGCCGGCCTGTGGCTGGGCGCCTTTCGTTTCGGCGAGGGCGGCGCGCGCGCGTTTCTGGCGCGCTCCCTCAACACCTGGCTGGTGGCTGCGCCGCTCGGCCTCTTGCTGCGCTCCTATGTGCTGGGCCGCGCCGTCGTGCCGACCGCCTTCATCAGCGCCACGCTGTTCTTCGGCGGTATGTTCGTGCTGGGCTGGCGCGCGCTGTTCGTGCTGGGCCACTTCCTCGTCCGGCGCCGCCGCTCCACCTGGGAAGTAAAGAAAGATGAGCAACCCCACTCCCTACACGCTTCATGACCTCCGGGCGCTGCTGACCGATGTCCCGCCGGACAGCATCCTCAGCCGCACGTTTTACGAGGACGACCAATTGCGCATGGTGCTGTTCGGCTTTGCCGCAGGGCAAGAACTCTCCGAGCATACCGCCGCCGTGCCGGTCGTCATCCAGATTCTGGCCGGCGAAGGGCAGCTGACCTTGGCCGGTGATGTGCATGAGGCCGGGCCAGGGACGTGGGCGCATCTGCCCGCGCGCCTGCCGCATAGCGTTCGGGCGCGTACGCCGCTTACGCTGTTGCTCTGGATGTTCAAGTCGCAGAGCGAGTAGCCGTGCCGACTCTCACGCGCTGGTTCATCAAGACGGCGCTGGCCTACCTGGCGTTAGCGCTGCTGCTCGGCCTGGGGCAGGCGTTGCGCCCGCTGGGACTCACGCCGGACTGGCTCGGCGCGTTCGGGCCGGTGTATTTTCATCTATTCATGGTCGGCTGGATGACGCAGTTGATATTCGGCGTGGCGCACTGGATGTTCCCGAAGGCCTCGCCGGAGCATCCGCGCGGCGATGAGCGCGTGATGTGGCTCGTCTATGGCCTGCTGAATGTGGGGCTGGCGCTGCGCGCGGTCAGCGAGCCATTCGTGGCCGCGCACTTCGCCTTCGGCTGGCTGCTGGCCACCGCTGCCCTGCTGCAATGGTTAGCCGGCCTGGGCGCGGCGTGGAGCCTGTGGGGGCGGGTAAAGGTGAAATGAGATGCCGCGCCTGAGCGCCTGGCTGACGCGCACCGCGCTAGCCTACCTGGCGGCCGGCTTCACCTTTGGCAGCCTGTTGCTGCTGCACAAGGGCGTGTCCATTGCCGGCGCGCTGTGGCGCCTGCTGCCGCTGCATGTCGAGAGCGTGCTGATCGGCTGGACATTGCAACTGGCGCTGGGCGTGGCGTACTGGATACTGCCGCGACATCTTCGCGGCGCGCCGCGCGGGGCGGAACATCCGGCCTGGGCCGCGTACGTGCTGCTCAACCTGGGGGTGCTGCTGGTGCTGGCCGGCGCGTGGCTCGGTGCAGCCAACCTCACGCTGGCAGGCCGCGTCTGCGAGCTGGTTGCCGTGACGATCTTCGGCGCGCTGGCCTGGCCGCGCGTCAAGACGTGGGGGCATTAGCCACGATGTTGCAGCAGGTGCTCGCGCAGCTGGCGGATGACGCGGTCCAGCGACTGGTTCGCGGCGTGCAACTGCGTGCGGGCCTCCGGCGGCAGTTCGCGCAGGTTGGCCTCGACGGCGTTGAGGAACAGGCTGGTGGCGAAGAGCGATTGCAGCGTGCTGTCGTTCAACTCCTGGTGCGCGCGGACGCGCTCGCGGGCCTGCGCCAGGATCGTCGCCTGCAGTTCGCTCGTCTCACGTTCATCCAGCCAACGGCTGAGGAAATGCAGCAGCCAGAAGATGAGCACCGGGCCGACGGTGCCGTAAACCAGGATGTCCAGCACGTAATGTGGCGTCGGGCCGAGCATATCGTGGACCGTCCGGGAGATCAGCAGTTCATAGCCGACCACGAGCAGCACCAGCACGCCGGGCGCCAGCCATTTGAGCATGCCCAGCCGGCGGCGGAGTGCAGATTGCGACAATGGCCGCGGCAAAGCTTCTTCGCGGGGAGGCTGGTCGCGTTCGGACATCCCAGTGGTCATCCGGCTATAGTGACCACGTTTATCCGATAAGCCAAGATGTAGAAAGTCATGCTTTCGCTATGACACCTGTCACCGACCAGAAACAAACATCGGTTGTGCGGCCACCCATCTGGCGCTTCCTCCTGATGGCCCTGGCCATGTTGATCCTGCTGGCTGCGCTCTGGGCCGCACTCGTCCGCCTGGGCTGGCAAATGCCGGCGCTGCCGTTGCCGCTGGCCGGCCAGCACGGCGCCCTGATGATTTCGGGTTTCCTCGGCGCGCTCATCAGCCTGGAGCGGGCCGTGGCATTGGGATGGCGCTGGGCCTACGCGCCGCCCGCGCTTGCCGGTTTGGGCGCGCTGGCGCTCGTCTCCGGCCTGCCGTTGGAAGCCGGGAGGGGCCTGCTCACTCTGGCCGCGTTCGGGCTGAGCGTGGTGTCCGCGCGCCTCCTGCGCCGGCACCCGGTGGAGCATGTGGCCGTCATGGCGCTTGGCGCGCTGGCGTGGCTGGTGGGCAACGTGCTCTGGCTGGGGCGCTGGCCGCTGCAACAGGCGGTGGTGTGGTGGGTGGGTTTCCTTACGCTCACCATCGCCGGCGAACGGCTGGAGTTGGGCCGCCTGCTCCGGCCCAGCCGCAGTGTGCGATTGAGCTTCCGGTTCGCGGTGGGCGTTTTCCTTGCCGGCGCGGCGCTCTCGCCGGTGAGCCTCGAAGCGGGCTGGCGTGTTGCCGGCGCGGGACTGCTCCTGCTCGGCCTGTGGCTGGCGTGGAACGACATCGCGCGATTCACCGTACGCCAGGCCGGGTTGACGCGCTACATCGCCGTCTGCCTGCTGGCGGGCTACGTCTGGCTGATGGCGGGCGGCGGGCTGTGGCTCGGCTTTGGAGCGCAGCCCGCGAGCCGCCTGCTGTACGATGCCATGCTGCACAGCCTGCTGCTGGGGTTCGTCTTCTCAATGATCTTCGGCCATGCGCCCATCATCTTCCCCGGCCTGCTGGGCCGCAGCGTGGTGTACGCTCCCGTCTTCTATGCGCCCCTGCTCGTCCTGCACGCAGCGTTACTCGTCCGCGTGGCGGGCGACCTGTTCGGCGATCGGGGGCTGCACATGTGGGGCGGATTGTTCAACGTCCTCGCCATCCCCCTATTCCTTGTACTGTTGATCGGAACGCTGCTTCGCAGTCGGCGCATGTCGCAGTCGTAGAAACCTTACCGGCAATCTCAATCATCAGTCTTCAGTCATCAGTCTTCAAGCGGCAGTCGAAGGACGCCTGCCGCTCCCCTAAGCGCGCTCCCCTGAGCGTGCTCTATGAGCGAAGCCGAAGGGTTAGGGTGCGGCGGACAGGTTTTGCGTGCACACCCCTCATTGCGAGGGTTGTTTACTCGCGTCGAGACTTCCTACACCGTCATCGCTTCTGTCGCAAACGGCTTGAGCTACGCCTGTATTTTGGTGGCGGATTTGTCAGCCGCCGGGCAGCCACTTCGTCCGTGCGTGCCCGCAGAACTGGCGGATCAATGAGCATTGTCTATGCCTCAGAAAGTCAAGCGTATGTTACTGTGCTCAGGCTAAGCTTGTAGGCGTCCGGTGAAGCATAAAGTAGGCACGGTGAAGCGCGCCTGCAGCCTGCGCATCACGGCGGCTCCAGCGGCCGGCGGGTCGAATCGATTTTGGAACCGGGGAAGGGACATGCGTGAGATTATACGGCGTGTGAGCATAACGCGCCGTTCTCAAAGTTCACAGATAAGCATGAATGAGTACACTGAAAAAAAGTCATGATTGAAACACTTGGCCGCCACATATGCCGCTTTGGTTGTAATCTCGACGCCATATATAGTGGCGTTTGCGCCTGAAAAGTAGTTTTTTCAGTGGACTCATGAATGAGTCCAAGGGTTTTCCTCTTCCTCAAACGGGCAAAAGTTTAATACAATCGGGGTATGTTCAAACCCGTCAAACACAGCCAATCGGTGCCGATCGGCGCCATACACGACCTGACGAGAAAACAATGCGCCCGGCCGAAACAATCCCGGGCAGTGACCTTTTATCGTGAATTCTTTCTACGAGATGCAAAGGCACAAAGAGCGTGAGGCTCTCTGCGTCCTTGCATTATCAACCCTGCGCTCGTGGGTTAGGCCGGAGAGATTTCTTGACTAAAGACGCAGAGCGCGGGGTCCGCGAAGAAATAACCTCTGCGCTCTTCGCCATGCGTTCATCCCGGTGCGCTCAAGAATGGAATGACTCCACACTCTGACCATGTGGCAAAAAAACGATCCCGACAACGTATTCGAATGGACAGTTGGTGAGACCGGCTTTGAGGATACTCCCAAGGCCGAGGAATCGCCGACCGACATGGAACCTGCCGCACCTGCCCCGGCAATGCGCCGTTCCCTCCACATTCCCTGGCGAGCGGCGACGCTGCCGGTCATCGTGCCCACAGTGCTCATCCTGCTAAGCGTGTGGGCATGGGGCCGATGGAACCAGTGGCAGACACGGCACGAGGTGGAACAGATATTGAGCGCCGAGAAAACCGCGCCGCCCTCCCCACTCGGCTACCTGAAGTGGGATGAGACCGAACCGGCCCGCGTGGGGGTAATCACTCAACTCGATGTGAACACACTGCGCGCAGACGCCATTTACACTTTCCGCGCGCCGGACGGAAAGCAGTACCGCTTCGCCGTGCCGCGCTTCTTCCGGCGCGCCGGCGAGAGCTGGCAGCCCGCCGATCCGCCCACTTCCTTCCCCGGCGAGCTTCGCGAATTGACCAACCCGCGGCTGACCCTGTACTACCGCGCCGCCGACGCCGAGCTGGTGGAGCAGAAGCTCCTGCCCTACCTGAACGCAACGCTGGAACGCGTCTGCACCCGTTGGAGATGCACCAAACCGGCCACGCTCCGGCTGATCGAACCCCGCGCGCGTCAGCTTACGTCGTCGGGCTTCTCGCTCGAAGCCGACGAGCCGCTGCTATTCTGGCTGTTAGCCGGCACCGAGTCGCAGTCGCTGGTCGAAAGGATGAGATTGGTAGCTGCGCCGTCTACCGCCGGCTACCCCGTGGACGCGGCGAGCACCGAACTGTGGCAGCGCACGCTGGCGCTCCAGGCCTTCTCACAGCTGGCGCTCGACGAATTCTTCGCCCAGACGCCGCCGGGCTACTTCCCTGAAAGTCTCTTCCTACCGACCCTCATCAGCCTCGAGGCAGCGAATTACGCGCTAGAGTCTCCGGCCGTCCGCGAGTATGGCTTGGAAGCTGAAACCGTCAGCCCATTACTGCTGAGAAGATTGCCGGAGTTCGGGCAATATCCAGAACCGATCGAGCAGGCACAGCAGCGGCGCGCGTTGCTGGCCTTCATCAATCGCTTTGCGCGCCGGTGGCCGGAGGCGGAACCGCTTGACCTTTCAAAGGATGTGCTTTTTGCCCGCTTTGGCCCCGGCCCGATAAGTTGGATGCTGGGCCGGTCCCTGCGCGACGGCCAACCCCTCACCGAGTGGGCCAACCAATGGCGCGAGCTGCTCGGCGAGCCGGCGAGCATGGTGGAGCTACCATCCGGCAACCTGTTGCTCCATTGCTTCACCGGGCCGCAGATTTACGGTGAAGAGGGGCTGAAGCCTCTGCTATCGCTCGCCGGCCTCCCTGTCCCGGCCTACTCGTTTGCCGGCTGGTCACCAACAGGACGTTATCTGCCGCTGGGCATCGGCTATCGTGCTACGGTGCTCGATACGGAGACCGGGCTGATCCGCCTGCCGCCCGATGACACCGATGCAGCCTATCATATGCCGCTGGCCTGGGCCTCGGACACGGTGCTGGCTTACATCGCCATCAAACCGGCTGCCGTTGCAGGCCGCGGCATGCCTGACCTAGATGCTAATCAGTTACGGCTCTTCGAGGTAACCGAGCCGGCGCACCGTCTGCCCTCCATGACCAACGGCGGAGAACTGGCTATCCCCGGCGTTTTCGACTACCTCCCTTCGCCGGATCGCCGGTGGGCGGCGCTGGCCAGAGCCGGCAACACCGAGGGCGACCCTCAGTCTACGCTGGAACTCATGCCCGCGCTGGGCGGCGAACGCAAGGTGCTCGCGCAGGAAGCCCTTTCGCCGGCTTGGTCGCCGGATAGCCGCGAACTGGCCTTCCTGGAGCGGGAACCGTCCTCTTCGTCCGCGGCGCTTCGCATTTACAACGTGAGCACGGGCCAGTCGCGCATCGTGTGGAAATCGCAAGCCGCAGAGCGGGCGACCGTGTGGGCGCAACTGGCCTGGTCGCCGGATGGGCAGTGGATTGCGCTGGCGGCGCACACGGCAGACAGCAACAGCCTGCGCTGGTTTGGCCTGGTTGCGCCCGACGGCAGCAACACCATCCGGCTGGATGCGCCCGGCGACAAAGCTGGCAATGACGGGTCACAGCGCTTCCAAAGCCTGCTTCCCGAAAGCGTCATCAATGCAATGGCCTTTTCCCAAAATGGCCGTTATCTGGCGCTCACCGGCGCGTTCCCTGAACCGCAACTCTTGATTTACGATCTGATGACGGGCCGCATCGTCCAGACTTTGACCATCGGCCCCTGGGGACATTTACAGTGGTCGCCCGATGACCGGCAACTCTTGCTCTCCGGCAACGGGGTGGCGCTGCTTGAAGAACCGCTCAACGCACAAAGCCAGCCCCGGCTATTGGCAGACGGAGAGAACTGCTTTTCCGCGTCATGGAAGCCGTGAGGATTGGAGATTGGAGATTGGAGATTGAAGATTGAAGATTGGAGATTGTGGATTGAGAACGGCTCAGCAATCCAAAATCAAAAATCCAAAATCCGAAATCCCCACTCACTCGTAGCGCAGCGCGTCCATCGGGTTGAGGGCGGAGGCGCGGATGGCGGGGTAGATTCCGAAGAACAGGCCCACTGCGATCGAGAAGGTCGTCGAGAGCGCCACGCTCTCCGGTGTCACCGTTGGCGCAAGGTCGGGCACCAGCCGGCCCACAATGAAAATCCCCACCGCTCCCAGCAAAATCCCAATCGCCCCGCCGAAGAGCGAAAGGATGACGGCTTCCATCAGAAACTGGCTGAGCACGTCGCGGCGCTTGGCGCCCACCGCCTTGCGTAGGCCGATCTCCCTGGTGCGCTCGGTGACGGAGACCAGCATGATGTTCATGATGCCGATGCCGCCGACGATGAGCGAGATGCTGGCGATGGCGCCGAGGAACACCGTCAGAATGGTAGTGATGCCCTGGAATGCGGCCAGCAGGTCTTCACCGGAGAGGATGGTGAAATCGTCCTCGCCGCGATAGGGGATGTTGCGCACTTCGCGCAGCGTGTCCGTCACCTGCTGAATGACGCGATCCTTGCGCTCGGCATCCGGGTACTGCACCAGGATCAGCGTAAGCGATATATCACCTTGGGGCGTGCGGCTGGTGAACAGCGTGCGCGTGGCCGTGGTGAAAGGCACGAACACGGCGTCGTCCTCATCGCCGAAGGGCGTGGCCCCGCGCCGCTCGAACACGCCGATAACGCGGAAGGGCTGGCCGTTGAGGCGGATGGTCTGACCGATGAACTCCTCGTCCGGCGCAAACAGCCGGTTGAGCGTGGTCTGGCCGAGCACGGCCACACGCGCCTCCTGCTCGAGGTCGTCGTTAGTGAAGAAGCGTCCCGCGAAGACCTTGTAATCGCGCGCGGTGAACTGCGCCGGCGTGGTCGCCCGCAGGCCGACCTCGGTCTGGTAGCCGCCGCGTGAGGCCCGCACATTGCGCCGGATGAGCGGCACGACGGCGGTGGCATCGGGCACGCGCGCCGGGTCGGCCAGGGCGGCGGCGTCCTTATCGGTCAGGAAGGTGTTGGCGGTGCGGCTGGGCGGCCCGCCGCGCTGGAACTGGCCGGGGAAGATGTACAGGATGTTCGAGCCGAGCGCGCTGAACTGGTCTGCCACATAGCGCGAGACGGCATTGCCGACCGAGACCAGCGTGATGACCGCCGCCACGCCGATGGTGATGCCGAGCATGGTCAGCGCCGCGCGCAGCTTGTTGGCGGCCAGAGAGCGCAGGCCGAGGCGGATGGTTTCAAGGAACATGGAGTTTAGAGATTGGAGATTGGAAATTGGAGATTAGAGAGTGACCGCATCTTTCAATCCCCAATCGCTACTCTCTACTTTCTACTTACTCATACCTCAACGCCTCAATCGGATTGAGCTGCGCGGCGCGCCAGGCGGGGTACAGGCCGAAGAACAGGCCAATGGCCAGCGAGACGCCGGTCGCCAGCGCCACACTGTCCGGCGTCACTGCCACCGGCAGGTCGGGCTGGATGAACTGGATGAGCGCGCCCAGACCGGCGCCGACGGCCACTCCGAGCAGCCCGCCGAACAGCGAGAGCGTCATTGCTTCGACCAGAAATTGCTGGAGGACATCGCGCCGCTTTGCCCCTACCGCCTTGCGCAGGCCGATCTCCCGTGTGCGCTCCGTCACCGAGACCAGCATAATGTTCATGATGCCGATGCCGCCGACGAGTAGGGAAACGCCGGCTATCAGTCCAAGGAACAACGTCAGCGCGCCGGTGATCTGGCCGAAGGACGAGATGAGGTCCTGCTGGGTGATGACGGTGAAATCATCCTCATCCCGGAAGTTAATGCCGCGAGAGTCACGCAACACCTCGGCCACCTGCTGCGCCGTGGAGTCCATCAATGACGCGTCGCGTACCTGTAGCGAGATGCTGGAGACGGCCAGCTTGCCATCGGCGGTACGCAGGTTGTAGACGCGCTGCTGCGCCGTGCTGAGGGGGATGAAGACAATGTTGTCCTGGTCGCCGAACAGGCCGCCGCCCCGCGGCGTGAGCGTGCCGATGACGCGGAACGGGACCTGGTTGATTTTTACCGTCTGCCCAAGCGGCAGCTCATCGCGGAAGAGGCGCTTAACCACCGTCTGGCCGAGGACGGCCACGCGCGCCGCGCCGCGCTCATCGTTCTCACTGAACCAATCGCCGTCGTTGACCGAGTAGTTGGAGACCTCGGCGTAGTTGGGCGGCACGCCCAGCACCTGCACGAAGGCGTTCTCGCGCCCGAACTCCACGCTGGCGAAGTTGCCGGCGGCAGGGGCGACGGCCACCACGTCCGGCAGACGCGATGGGTCGGACAGCGCGCGCACATCGTCCATCGTCAACGGCTTCTCGCGCCGTCGAAAGGGGCCTTCCGGCCCAAAGCCCGCCTGATCCGGCCCGCCCGGAATGACAAAGAGCAGGTTGGAGCCGATGCCCTGAAAAGTGCGCGTGACGTAGTTTTCCACGCCCCGCCCCACCGACATCAGCGCAATCACCGCCGCCACGCCGATGATGATGCCGAGCATGGTGAGGAGGGAGCGCAGCTTGTTGGCGGCCAACGCGCGGAAGGCGACGCGCAGGGTTTCGGTTAGACTCATGGGTCGGGTAGTCGAGTAGTTGGGTGGTCAGGTGGTCGCTGCATGACTAGCCGACTATTTGACCGGCAGAGCAGATGACTAATTGCCTCCGCCGATGGGCGATTCGCGGCGGATGCTGACTGCGGCAATGTCGCCGGGCTGCGCGCCGGAGATCACCTCGGTCAGCGTTTCGCCGCGCAGGCCGGTTTCGATGGGCACTTCGACCAACTCATCACCACGCTGCACGCTAAGGTAAGCCTGCCCCGTCTGCCGGTCACGGCGGATGGCCCAGTTGGGCGCCAGCACCACGTTAGTCACCCGCGCGACCGTCACCTCAACCGTGGCGCTCATGCCTGCACGCAGACGAGCCTCGGTCTCATCCAGCAGGATGCGCACCACGTAGTTCACGGCACCACTCTGCACCACGCTGACCGGCGCGATGCGTTCGACCCGCCCGGTCAACGGCGTATCGGGCAGCGCCTCCACCGCCACCTTCACCGGCTGACCCACGGCCAGCCGGGCCACATCCACTTCGTTCACCGTCACTTCGAGCCGGAAGCGGTCGGCGTCGAGCAGCACCACTGCCGGCACACCGGCCACCGCCGGCTCGCCCACACGAATGTTCACGGCGGAGACGATGCCCGCAATCGGGGCGCGCAGCTCGGCGCGGGCGAGGCGCGTCTTGGCCTGATCCAGCGCCAGTTGCGCCTGCGCCACCGCGAGTTCGGCCTGCTCCAGCTGAACCTGAGTCGGCCCGGCGAGGAGCTGATCGAGCTGCGCCTGCGCCTGAGCAATCCGGGCATACGCGACGGCCAGCGAGCCGGGGTCGGCGGGGTTTTTGGCCTGTTCGTATTGCAGGCGGGCAATCTCGGCCTGATAGTAGGCGTTCTCCTGGTTCCGTTTGAGCTGGTCGAGCATTTCCTGCGGCGGCGCGAACTGCGGGTTATCCGCGGCAAACTGCACCAGATTGTTGTACTGCTCGTTCAGCTTGCGGAAGTTCTCCAGCGCCTCGTCATAGTTGAGCTTGGCAATCTGCGCTTCCTCTGGCCCGGCCCCGCGCTGAAGGTCATAGGCGGCGGCGTTGGCGGCGCGCACGTTGGCCTTGGCAATAGCGATGTCGTCCTCATCGGGGCCGGCTCGCAGCTTTTGGAGGCGCAGCTCGGCGATGCGCAGGGCATCTTCCGCCTGCTGAACGGCCAACTGCAAATCGGTGGACTCCAGCCGGGCCAGCACCTGACCGGCTTGCACGACATCGCCGGTCTTCACCAGCACCTCGGCCACCGTGCCCGGAATGAGGAACGCGACGCCGGCCTGTTGCTCGGGCTGAAGCGAGCCGGTGGCGCTGACGGTGGCGACGAGGTCGCCGCGCTCAATGACCTGTGTCCGACGCGACGCCCGCTCGGCGGCCTGAGCTTGCGCTGCCTGGCTCTGCTGCCAAAAAACAAAGCCTGCGACCGCACTTACAGCTATAGCGATCAAAGTAAGCCAGCCCCGTTGGGCGCGGAGGAAGTTCAAGATGTTCTTCACGGCGAATGAGTGTAGAGAGAGAAGGGAGGTCGGAGATTAGTGATTGAGGATTGAGGATTGATGATCCATAACTGATGATTGGCAAGACACGCTCAATCTCAAATCTCTAATCTCTAGTCACCACCAAAGAAGCTGAACTGCCGGCGCGCGGTGCTGACGGCTACGATGTCGCCGGCGCTCAGTCCGCTCACCACCTCGCTGAAGTTTTC
>JAVQXV010000036.1:0-22916 GCA_033577755.1 Anaerolineales bacterium | reverse complement strand
CCCTTCTTCCCCGGATTGAAACAAGTGTTGTCCGTTCAGGACACAGCAGGCCGGAGCTAACACTCCGGCCTGTTTTTTTCCGCCGACAAGGGTTCGATGACTTCCAATAGGTTGCGTATGATGCGCGCCGTTGCGCCCCAGATGTCGTAGTCGCCGTAGTAGAAGTGATAGACCGGCACGGCAGGGCCGGGCGCCAGCGGCTCGCGGTACTGTACCTTCAGATTGGCCGGGTCGGCCAGCCAGCGCAGCGGCACACCGAAGATGGCCGCGATCTCGCGTGGGGAGGGCGTGAATGTCCATGGCCAGGTGAACGTGCCGACGATGGGCGTGATGCGGTACTGCGTTACGGTGAGCAGCTCATCCAGCTGGCCGAGCACGGTCACGCGGTCGCGCGGCAGGCCGATCTCTTCCTCGGTTTCGCGCAGCGCGGTTTCGATAGGAGAGCGGTCTGCGGGGTCAACGCGCCCACCGGGGAAGGCCACCTGACCGCGGTGGCTGGCGAGGTCGTTGGTGCGCAGCGTCAGCAGGACGTGCCACTCGTTTTGGTCGGCATACAGGGGAACGAGCACAGCAGCAGGGCGCGCCTCCCACTCCATGCGGGTCGCCGGGATGCGGGCGGCCAGTTGGGCGCGCAGCCGGCTTGGAAAATCGGTCACGCCGCCGAGTATACCTCCAATGCCCGGCTCCGCCTTGAATCTTGAACTTCGCTCTTGTGCTGCTGCTCAAGCCGTCTTATACTGCCGAAAGTTTTCATTCAGCGAGAAGGGAGATTTACAATGCCCGCGCTCAACAAAGTTCAACTCATCGGTTATCTGGGCAGGGACCCGGAGACGCGCTTCACGCCGACCGGCAAGAAGGTCTGCCACTTCTCGCTGGCGGTCAACCGGCGCAGCGGCGACGAGCCGGACTGGTTCCAGGTGGAGGCCTGGGGCCGACTGGGTGAGGTCTGCCAGCAGTACCTCGGCAAAGGGCGGCTCATCTACCTTGAAGGCCGTCTGCAGACCGACCGCTGGAACGACGCCCAAGGCGAGACCCATTACCGCACCAAGGTCGTCGCCCGGCAGATGCAGATGCTCGACCGTAAGCCCGGCGAGCAGGAAGTCGAGGCCGAGAGCGTCGAAGCCGGCGAAGGCGAGTAGGGCTGAGTTGGGACACGGAGGTACACGGAAGGACACGGAGCGTCACAGCAGTCAGGTGCTCCGTGTTGTTCCGCGTTCATCCGTGTCCAATTCTCGCCCTCAGTGGTGGTCTACGCGGGGCCGGAGCGGGATGGTGCGGAACTCGCGCACCAGCTCCAGGAAGCGCGTCACCGTTAGCTCGAACAGCCGCGCGCCGAATTCGGGCGTGGCCGCTGCCGCATCGCCGCAGATGCCCTCTTTGGAGAAGCGGCTCCACCAATCCTGCCAGGTGTAGGCGGACGGCTCCGGGTGATCCCAATTGAAATACTTAAGCTTGAGCTGACCCACGTCGCGGGCGGCCTTCGCCATCTCCACGCGCTCGGGGTGCAAGTGGAGCATCATGGCAGTCTCGTACTCGCAGGCGTGGCCCACCGAGCCGGGGCCGCCGCGGCGCTCGGCGTCCAGCACATCGGCCACCAGCGCCGGGTTCACCGCGGCGTTCACCGTCGTCGCCGCGCAGATCATCCCCGTCTTCAGCACGCACTCCCGCGCCGCCAGGTCGCAGATCGAAGCGTTCGAGCCGTGACCGTTGACGATGAGCAGGTGGGTGAAGCCGTGCCGCGCCACCGAGATGGCCGTCTGCGTCAGGTAGGCCAGCGTCGTGGTTGTGTCAATGGCGATTGTGCCGGGGAAGTCCATGTGGTGCTCGTCCAGGCCGAAGGGGATGACGGGCAACACGAGCAGGTCGCCTGCCGCGCGTCGCCCGCACTCGGCCAGGATGCCTTCGAGGATGTCATTGTCGGTGGAGAGGGACAGATGCGGGCCGTGGTCCTCCACCGCGCCGATGGGGATGGCGACTACCGGCTGAGGGCGGCGGGCGATGGCCGCCTTCATCTCCGGCCAGGTGAGGTGATCGTAGCGCCAGGGTTCTTTTGCCATAGTTGAGTCTCCGAATTAGAGAAAGGGCGGTTCGGTCATGCGGGAGCAACAGACGTTGCGCCGGGAATCGGGCAGGCGACTACCCCGAATTCGTTAGCACTATACCTGAAACTGGTCTGAATTTTGTGGACGGGGCGCAAAGCAATAACTACAATGGATACAAGTTCTTGGGTGCCCTTTGAAGTTTCGTGCAAGGATGTAGCTAATGTCCGGTGGAGCCACCTTGATCACAACCATCAATTGGCTCACCCGCCTTGTCGTGCTCGTCCCCGGCCTCTACGGGCTATACACGATCGGCATCGGTATTCAGGAGCTCCTCGCGGAGCGCATTGGCGGCCAGAGCGCAGTGGTGCAGGGCATTCTCCTGGTTGCCCTGTCGGCCCTGTTGATGGCCGGCCTCTTCAGGACGTGGCTGTGGCTGGCGTGGTTGGGCTGGCTGCTGCTCGCCCTGGCTGCGCTAGTTTTTCTCTTCGGAGTTGGCCCGCCGATGTTGCCGGTGGTAATCCTGCTCTTCATCTTGCTGAGTTTACTCACCTGGTTGGCGTGGAAGCGCAGAGCGGCTCGCCCCGGCTCATAGATGGCAACTCGTTAGCTTCAGGTTCCGAATGCCTTTACGACAGCGCCGGCTCTTAGGCTGGCCGACGCTATGGCTCTCTAAGATTGCAATTAGATTAGAAAATTCGACAAAGCGCGGACAAGACCGAGACAAAGCGCAATAATAATCCCTGATATTATCCATTCGGTTCTCGGATGTCAGCCGCAGCATTTATCACCAGCTGGCCGCTCGGCCTGGGGCAGGGCAGCGGCACCGCCGTCTTCATCCGCGCGCTGCGTGCAGCGGTGGAGGCTACCGGCACGCCGGTTCGCCTGATCAACCCCGGCCTCGACGCGCGCGACTACGCCAGCTTCACGCTCGAACGCTTCTGGTTCAACGTGCAGCTGGCGCACGACCCGACTCTGGCGCAGGCGCGCTGGGTGCTGGGGCTGGACTATGACGGCTTCGCCCTGCCGCGCTCCGACCGGCAGCCGTTCATCGGCTCGGCGCGCGCCGTGTTCGCCGAGCTGGCCGAGACCGAGCCGGAGCCGACCCACACCTGGCTGCGTGCGCAGGCGTACTTCGAGGGCCACAACCTGCGCCGTGCGCACCTGACCGTCGTCGCGAGCGAGTATGCGCGCCGCAAAGTCATCGAGCACTATGGCGTGAAGCCGGAGTGCGTGCGTGTGGTTCCGAACGGCATTGACCTGACGGAATGGGACGCCTTCTGGTCGGATGCGCCGGAGCCGGAAGCGGGCCGTCGCCCGACCGTGCTGGCCGTGAGCAAGTTGTATCCGCGCAAACGCATCGGCGTGCTCCTCCGCGCCGTCCCGCTCATCCGCCGATGTTTCCCGGACGTGGAAGTGCGTATCGTGGGCGGCGGTTTCGAGTGGGAGGCGTTGCAGGCGCTAACGCACGAGTTGGGCATCGCGGACTCGGTGACGTGGCTGGGCGATGTAGATGACCGGCGTCGCGTCGTCGGCGAGTTCAAGCGCTGCCACGTCTTCGTGCATCCGAGCGTTCAGGAAGCGTTCGGCAACGTGATTTTGGAAAGCATGGCCTCCGCCCGCCCGCTGGTGGTGGCCGACGCCGCTGCGCCGCCGGAGCTGGTGCGGGCTGCCGATGCGGGCCGCGTGATTGCGCCCGACCGGCCGGAAGCGCTGGCCGAGGCCGTGTGCGCGTTGCTGTCCGACGACGCCGAACGCGAACGCCTGGGCCGCAATGGGCGGCGCTTCGCCGAGAGCATGACCTGGGCGCGCACGGCGCAGCAATTTCTGAAACTGGTCGAGCAACTGTAAGATGAACGTCACGACCCTCAAACGCTTTGAATTCTCTGCCGGGCGGCAATGGGCCGATGGGCGCTGGGACGGCAGCAACTATGTCGGCTGGGCGGGCGTGACCGGCCCGGTGGATGCGACCACCGGCATGGTCGTCAACGTGACCGACCTCAAACATTGGCTGAACGCCGCGCTGGAAGGGTTCGATCACCGCACCCTCACCAATGAGCCGACCCATCTCAACGTTGCACGCGCTCTTCGGCAGGCGGTGAAGAATGAACTGCCGCCCGGCCTGAGCCTCGCCGCGCTGGAGCTGCACGAGTGGGAGGGCGACGGCGCCGTGCTCACACCGGACTCCGAAGCGCATATCCTGACCTTTGGCTTCAGCGCTGCGCACCGCACGCACGCGCCGCACCTTAGCACCGCCGAGAACGCGCGCCTGTACGGTCGCTGCAACAACCCCGCCGGCCATGGCCACAACTACCGGGTCGAAATCAGCCTGCCCGTCCACTGCACGCCCGACCCGGCGCTGTGGCGGCCTGTCTGGGAGCAGCTCGACCATCGCAATCTGTCGCAGGACGTGCCCGAATTCACGGGCCGCAACGTGGTAACGGAGGCCATCGCGCAGTACATTGCCGAGCGGCTGCCGGAGGCGGAGCGCGTGCGCGTCTGGGAGACGGCCGATTTCTTCGCCGAGTACGTTCCCGCCGCCGACCTTTACCGGCTGGGCCGCCGCTATCGTTTCAACGCCGCGCACCGACTGCACAGCCCACAGCTCTCGGACGAGGCCAATCGCCGGCTGTACGGCAAGTGCAATCGCCCCGAGCCGCACGGCCACAACTACCGTGTCGAGGTCGTGGTGCAGGGCAGCCTGGACGCGCGAACCGAGACGGCCTACGACCTCGGCTGCCTCGATTTCGAAGTATCTCAGGTGCTCGGCGAGCTGGATCGGGTGTATCTCGATCAGGCCGTGCCTGAGTTCTGGCAGACTCCTAGCACCGGCGAGAACATCGCCGCCTATCTGCACCGGAAGCTGATGCAGCGGCTTGGGCGTTCGCTGGCGGAGGTGCGCTTATGGGAGACGCCCAACAACCAGTTCGTGGCAAGAGGAGTCGGACTGAGCGGAACTCATTCGCTCTTCGACTGACTCTTTGACCGGCAGAGGGCCGCATGGCCCGGCAAAATCCAACGCAGGAGATGACTGATGAAAACCATTGGCACCAACGGAAAGAACGGCAGCACGCGAGCCAGCGAAGTCTTCGCGTCCGCCGAGCTGTTAGAGCTGGAGAGCGAGCCGGCTGCCGCACGCCTGAACGGCAACAGCGTCTCCGGGCTTTCGCTGCACATTGACCCGGAGACGTTGAGCAACCAGCGCATCGAGAATGCGGTGCGCGACATCCTGCTGAGCGTGGGCGAAGACCCGGAACGTGACGGCCTGCGCAACACTCCGCTGCGCGTGCGCAAGATGTACCGCGAGGTGCTCTCCGGCTATACCACCGACCCGGTCGCGCTCATCAACGGCGCGCTCTTCGACGTGGACTACAGCGAGCTGGTGCTGGTGCGCGACATCGAACTGCAAAGCCTGTGCGAGCATCATCTGCTGCCGTTCCTCGGGCGCGCCCATGTGGCGTATCTGCCGGACCGCAAAGTGCTCGGCCTGTCCAAAATCCCGCGCATCGTGGATATGTTCTCGAAGCGTCTGCAGGTGCAGGAGCGGCTGACCGCGCAAATCGCCGACTTCCTCGAGGAGACACTGCGCCCGCGCGGCGTGGCCGTTGTAATCGAGGCCGCGCACCTGTGCGCGACGATGCGCGGCGTGAAGAAGGCCGACGCCCGCATGGTCACCCGTACCCTGCGCGGCGAGTTCCAGACCGACGCCGAGTTGCGCCGCGAACTGATGGCGCATCTGAGCCGACCTGCGACACAGGAGTTGTTCTGAGATGACCGCCCTGACCGAAGCCGAAATTCAGGCCGAATTGAAGACGTTGAGTGGCTGGGAGGTGCGCGACGCTCACCTGGTGCGCACCTTCCAGACCCCGTCGTTTGCGCATGCCGTGCTGTTCCTCGGAGCGGTGGCGCAGCTGGCGGAGGCCGCCGGCCATCATCCCGACCTGCGCCTGCACGGCTGGAATAAGCTGACGGTAGAATTGACCACGCACAGCGCGGGCGGGCTGACGGAGAAGGACTTCAGCCTGGCCCGGCAAATCTCGCAGTTGCCGCAGCGCCAGTCCAAGTGAAAACCGCTCTCATCACCGGGGCCAGCTCCGGCATCGGACTGGCCAGCGCTCACGCGCTCAGCCGCTCCGGCTTTCGCGTCGGGCTGTTGGCGCGCCGCCTGGAGCCGCTCGAGGCCGCCGTTGCCGCCATCCGTGAGGCAGGCGGAGAGGCGTGGGCATGCGCCGCCGATGTGCGCGAGGCGGCCGGCGTGGGCGCGTTCGTCCGCCGGGCCGTTGACCTGTATGGCCGGATTGACCTGCTGGTTCACAGCGCCGGCGTCTTTCAGCTCCGGCCGTTCGAGCAAACCTCGCCGGCTTTGTGGGAGGAGACCATCGGCATCAACCTCACCGGCGCGTTCGTCGTCTCGCAGGCCGTCTGGCCCTACATCGCCGGCGGGCAAATCATCCACATCAGCTCGGTGGCCGGCGTCCAGCCGTTTCCGGGGTGCGCGGCGTACAGCGCCTCCAAGTATGGGCTGGTGGGACTGAGCGAGGTGCTGGCGCTGGAGGGCAAGGCGCGCAACATCCGCGTGCACGTCATCTGTCCCGGCAATACGGAGACGCCTCTCTGGCAGGGTCAGGCCCCCGCCGAAGTGCAGGCGCGGATGATGCGGCCCGAGCAGGTGGCGGAAGTAGTGCGCTGGCTGGCCGTCAGCCCGCCGGCGTTGACGTTCGACCGCGTGGTGGTGCGTCCGGCGCACGACCCCTGGGAGGCGGGCAATGCCTGATGTGACGTTCGATTTCACCGGCAGAGTAGTGCTGATCACGGGCGGCAACGGCAACCTTGGCCGGGCGGTGGCGCGCCTGTTCTTCGACTCCGGCGCGACGGTGGTGGTGACCGACCGCCGCGCAGACTTCACGCTCCCCTTCCCTGACACAGGGCGCGCATTTGCCGAGGGCGGCGTGGACGTGACCGACCCGGCAGCCGCTAACGCGCTCGTCGCGCGCGTGCTGGAACGCTTCGGCCGGATAGATGTGTTGGTGAACACGGTGGGCGGCTACCGCGCCGGGCAGTCCGTTCCCGAGACCTCGCCGGAGACCTGGGACTTCCTGTGGGCGCTGAACCTGCGCTCGACGCTCAATATGTGCCGGGCCGTCGTGCCGGCGATGCTTGAGCGCCGGCAGGGCAAAATCATCAACGTCGCTGCTGCCGCCGCGTTGCAGGGCCAGGCCAACAGCGCCGCCTACGCCGCCTCCAAGAGCGCCGTCGTCCGCCTCACCGAGAGCCTTTCGGCGGAGGTCAAGCGGCAGGGCATCAACGTCAACGCCGTCGCGCCGAGCGTGATTGATACGCCGCAGAACCGCGCCGCCATGCCCAACGCCGACTTCAGCCTGTGGGTGACGCCGGAGGCCCTCGCGCGCGTCATCGCTTTCCTCGCCAGCGACGCCGCTGCGCCCATACACGGCGTGCTGCTCCCTGTTTTCGGCGCGCGCTGAACGGCAAGGGCACAGAAACGCAAGACTCAAAGACTGATTACTTTGGGGACCTGGCGTCTTGGCGCGAGATGCTACGCCACAATCTCCATGCGCAGGCCGTGTTCGTCGTGGGGCGGCTCGGTTGGCAAGGTGAGCGCCTGCCCATGCGCGATACGCTCCGCCGTCCACAGCGCGGCCAGCGCGTCGAGGAGGTCGTCGGCCTGAACGCGCAGTTCGCGCTGCCGGGCCAGCACGGCGTCCACCGCCGGGCCAAAGTGTGCCTTGAGCAGCTTCCGGCGCGCGGCCTGGCCGGCAGGCGTCTTCTTGCTCGGCGTTAGTGGCCGTTCGCCGTTGAGAAAGTAGAAGCAGACTTCAGGATGAACCTCGCGGATTTGGGCGAAGGGTTTGCCGCGCACCAGCACATCCACTTCGCGAATCTTGGGGAACAGGTTGAAGGTCTGCTTCGAGAGCTTCCGTCCGTTGATGTGCTGGCCGAGTCGACAGGCTTCGCCGTAGTCGCGGGCGGCCAGCATGGGCCGCGCGGGGGCGGCGAACACGCTGCTGCCCCGGCCCCGCCCCAACAGTCGCCGGGCAGCCCGGTCGCACTCGCGCGCGCCGCGCGCCGGCAGGCCGATGGGGATGTCTATCGCAATGACTTCGGGCAGGGGCTTTAACGTGCGCAGTTCGCAGGCGTGAGCGCACACCTGCGCGGTCAGGCATCCGGTCGCCGGGTCTCTGCCGATGACCACCCAACCCCCGCGACAGCCATCCACGCCGACCACGTAGGTCATCGCCCTCGATTTTGGTTGAACGCCTGCCAGGCGTGCGCCAGCTTTCCCCACTCCGCCAGGGTCAGCGTCTCGGCGCGGCGTTTGGGGTCAATGCCCGCGCGCACCAGCAGCGCTTCGGCGGCTTCGCTGTTCAACCCCAGCCCCGCGCCGAGGGCGTTGCGCAATTGCTTGCGCTTTTGGCCGAAGCCGGCCTTCACCACGCGGAAGAACGTCTCGGCGTCCGGCACTTTCACCGCCGGTTGCGCGCGCACATCCAGACGTACCACCGCCGAGTCCACCTCCGGTTGCGGGTAGAAGGCTCCCGCCGGGATGCGGGCAACGACTCTCGGCTCACTGTAAAACTGCGCGCTCACCGCCAGCAGGCTCAGCGCGCCGGGCGGGGCGCACAGCCTTTGCGCCACTTCCTTTTGAACGGTGAGCACGATGCGGCTTGGTTGTGTCCCGGCTTCCAGCAGGTGACGGATGACGGCGGAGGTGATGTAGTAGGGGATGTTGGCGACGACTTTATAGCCGGTCGGGAGATTGAAGGTTGAAGGTTGAAAGTTGAGGATGTCGCCGTGCACAATCTCGACGTTGGGGTAATCGGCCAGCACGTGCTTCAACGGGGCGAGCAGGTTCCGGTCGAGTTCGACGGCGACGACGCGCGCGGCGACCTGCGCCAGATAGCGGGTCAGGCTGCCCAGGCCCGGGCCGATTTCGAGCACCGTGTCCGCCGGCGTTAGCTCCGCCGCTGCGGTCACCTTCGCCAACGCGCCCTCGTCCACCAGAAAATTTTGGCCGAGGCTTTTCCTGGGTTTGAGGCCAAACCGGCGGAGCAGGGCGGGCACGTTCAGCGGCGTCACGAGCTTAATGAGATTGGAGAGTGGAGATTGGGTAGGAAGCTATGGCACGGTGGAGGGGATGATCCAAACGATTTGGTCTGGCGGTGGGATCGGCGTCAGGAAATAGACGGTCACCACCTTGCTCCAGCTGACGTAGTTCGAGTCATCGTAGCCGAGGTCAATGAAGCGGCCCCGCACGCCGCTGCCGGTGTCCTCCGCCACCGCGAAGCCGTAGCCGGGGATGTACATCCGCGTGCCGAGGGGGATGTAGCGCCGGTCTACGGCGACCATGCCCTTGGTCAGGCGTTTGCCTGTGGCGGTGAGGCCGAAGTTGCGGGCCGTCGGCGGAACGCCGGCGCGCGAGGGCGAGTACGAGGTGGCATAGACGGTGTAGGCGCGCCAGTATTCCACCACGCCGTCGGGGGTTTCCAGCGTGCGCGGCGTTATCTTCGTGCCGTAGCCGATGACGCGCGGCTGCGCGGCCTGCGCCAGCACTTCGGCCTCGGCGGTGCGGCTCACTTCGACGCCATCTTCGTAGCGCACGCGCACGGAGCGGCGTTGCAGGCCGTCGGCGCCGGCCTGTAGCGTCTGCACGGTATCAATCTCTACGTCCGGCAACGCCTGATACACGGTCTCGCGGCGGATGAGGGTTTGTTCGATGAGCGTTTCCTCGCGCACACGGACCACGCGCAACATGCCGTCCATCGGCAGCGGCTGGTCGGCGGCAGGCACGGCGTAATCCAAGCCGATGAGCGGGACGCCGGCCTCGGCCAGCGCCTCGCCCACAGTCTGCGCCTGTACGCGCGCGCTGATGATTGTGCCGTCGGCCTGCACGGTGATGGGACGCGCCGGTCGAACGAAGATTTCGAGGTTGGCGGTGAGCGGTGCGTTGAGGGGAGGTTGAACGGAGTCGGCGCGGTTGAGGCGGAAGCCGGCCTGCCAGAGCGCTTCGCCTACGGTGCGCGCTGCGGTGGTGAACGTTCGGCGAACGCCGCCCTCGACGATGGAGACGGTGAGCGCGCGCCGCACGGAGAGGCGCGCCGGCACGGACTCCAGCCTGGAGCCGGGCGCGATGGGGGCGCCGTCCACCCAAAGCTCATCGCCCGGGTTCAGCGTCACTGCGGCTTCACCTAGAATGGTGTTCAGGTCGTTGGAGGCCGTGCGAAGTTCGACGGTTCGGCCATCCGCATCCACGCGGACGAGAGGAAGGGGCGGGGCGGGGGCGGAGCATCCGGTTGAGATCAGGACAATCGCGCTCACGACGAGGCGCCAAGTCATCCCACCTGCCCACTTGCTTATCTGTTGACCGGCCTGCGGTTGAAGCGCCATACAGAAGAGCGCATCCGGGCAGGCTCCCCGGCGGCACCCAGAGGTGGCTCCTTACCGTTGCTGCCTTCCGGCCCTGGCGGGGTTCGAAGGTCTCTGCCGCGCCGGACCCACCCGGACACGCTGAGGCATTATACCAAACGGGCTTCGAGCAGCTCGCGATACAGCTGCTCATGTGCATCCAGCGTGAGCGCCGGCGCGTGCTGTTCCGCCAGAGCACGGCCGGCTGCGCCCAACTTACGGGCGTGTTCCGGCTGTTGCAGCAGATAGATGAGACGTTCGGCGAGAGCACGCACGTCGCGCGGCGGCGCGAGGTAGCCGGTGCGGCCGTCAATCACATACTCCGCCATGGAGCCGGCCTGCACTGCGACGACCGGCACGCCCGAGGCCGCCGCTTCCAGCGCCACCGAGCTTTGAATCTCAACTTCGGAGGCCGTGATGAACACAGAGGCCAGACGATACAGGCCGGGCAGGTCGTTGCTGAGATAGCCGGTAAAGCGCGTGACCGGCGCGACTCCCCAATCAGCCGCCCGCTGTTCCAGCGCTGCCCGCTGTGTGCCGTCGCCGGCGATGACGATTTGAGCCGGGATGGCTTTCACCGCCAGCGCCGCCGCCTGTAGCGCCAGGTCGGCGCGCTTGTCCATGTCGAGGCGGCCAACATGCAAGATGACGGGCAGCGCCGGGTGCAGGCCGTACCGTTGGCGCAGCTGCTCACTCTCATCCGGTGTGGCGGGCGTGGGCGTGAAGCGCTCTAGCTCGACGCCGTTGCTGATGGCAACCGGCCTCCCTGCGCCGCGCGCGGCTACCAGCTCGGCGATTGTCCGGCTGGGCGTAATCACTCGCTGCACCTGTCGCGCCAGCCAGCGATAGTAATCCCATAGCAACGACTCGAACGGCCGGGCGAGGTTGCTTAGTCCGCTCGGCAGAGAAGCGGCGACGAACCAGGGCAGCTGATGGAGGGTCAGCACGATGGGACGGCGCAGGTTGTGCGCGGTCAGAATCGCGGCCAGGCCCAGGCTGGTAGGGTCGTGAGTGTGAACAAGGTCTGGATGGAAGTTGCGCAGCTCAACCTGCATCGCCGGGCCGGGGAAGAGCACGGCCCGCTGGCCGACGCGAAAGGGGTTGGGCCACGAGGGAAGTCGAACGACTTTCAGCCTTGCGCCGGTCGGTGAGGAAGCCGGCGAGACGGTCGTGTAGCCCGGCCCGCTCAGCCGGCCGCCGCGCTCGCCGGCGGCGAGCACAAGCACGTGATGGCCACGCGCGGCCAGACCCTCGGCCAGCCGCCGCGCGACAAGCGCCGCGCCGCTGATCATCGGCGGGTAGGATTGGCAGACGAGAGCGAGGCGCACCGTGATTGAGCGCAAAAGCGTTGAACGGAAAGGGGTGCAAACAAGAAACAGCTCTTGCGGCTTGCGCCCTTGCGCTTTTGCGTTGCAAACTCAGCTTCGCTGTTCCCAGATTTCTGCCAGTTTCACGCACACCTGCACCGCCGCTTCCATATCCTGCACGCAGACCCATTCGAGCGGGCCGTGGGGATTATGGCAGCCGTCGAAGATGTTGGGCGTGGGCAGGCCGCGCTCGGTCAGGCGTGAGCCGTCGGTGCCGCCGCGGATGGCGCGCTCCCGAGGTTGCAGGCCTACAGCACGCACTGCTTCGAAGGCATAATCCACCGGGCGCATGTCGTTTCTGAGCCAGTAGCCCATGTTGCGATAGGACGGCTTGATTTCGCAGGTGATGCGCGCACGCGGCTCGGCCCCCTGCAATCCCTCGCACAAGGCCTTCAACCGCGCGCCGTGCTGCGCCAGCCTATCGTTGTCGAAGTCGCGCAGGATGAAGCTGATGGTGACTTTGGCAGCGTTGCCTTTGATGTTGTGCGGATGGATGAAACCCTGTCGCCCGTCGGTCGTCTCCGGCGCCAGATGTTCGCGCGGCAGGGCGGCCAGCAGTCTGGCGGCCAGCTGCACCGCGTTGACCATGCCACGCGACCTCGCCCAGCCGGGATGAGTCGCCACACCTTCAATGGTCACCGTGGCGCTGTCGCCGGAGAAGGTCTCCCAATTGATTTCGCCGGGATGCTCGCCGTCGAGCGTGTAGGCCACGTCGGCGCCCAGTTCCTTCAAGTCGAGTTTTTCCATACCGCGCCCGATCTCTTCGTCGGGGTTGAAGCACACGCGGATCGGGCCGTGTTTGATTTCCGGATGGGCGAGCAAATGCGCCGCGAGCGTCATTACGATGGCGACGCCGGCCTTATCGTCCGCGCCGAGCAGGGTCGTGCCGCTGGCGGTAACGATGTCTTTGCCGATGGCGGTCTTCAGGTCGGGGTCGGTGTCCGGGTCGAGCACCCGGCTTGGGTCATCGGGCAGGACAATAGGCCGGCCGTCATAGTTGCGATGGATGAGCGGCTTGACATCTGCGCCGGGAAAATCGGGCGTGGTGTCCACGTGCGCGACAAAGGCGAGGGTGGGCACATGCTTGGTTGTGGTGGCCGGGATGGTGGCGAAGACGTAGCCGTACTCGTTCAGGCGCACCTCCTGCGCGCCGAGCGCCTGCAGCTCATCGCGGAGCAGGCGCAGCAGGTCCCACTGCTGTGGCGAGCTGGGCGTGGTCTCGGAGTTCGGGTCGCTGGTGGTATGGATTTGGACGTAGCGCAGGAAGCGGGAGAGGAGGGTGTCGGTTGACATGGACTTCAAGGCGGGCCGAGAGGCTCAGGCCGCGAACACTTCGGCAACGGGCAAATCGAGGCCGGGGAGCAGGCCGGAAGTAAGGGTATCGCCGGGGCGGAACGCGCCGCGCAGGGCGTAAGCGCCGTCGCGCAGCTCGTACACCTCGACGGTCTCGGTCTCCGGCTCCACCATCCAGTACTCGGCGATGCCGGCTTCGGCATACTCGCGGAACTTGTCCACGCGGTCAGTCTCGCGCGTGCCTGCGGAGTGAATCTCGACGACGAGGTCGGGAATCCCGGAGACCTGCTGCGCGACCCGCCTTAGGTTGGTTTTGAAGAAGAAGACCAGGTCCGGCTCGCGAATGAGTCCTGGGCGGAGCCGGATTTTGAGCGGCGCGGGCCAGATCTGGCCGAGCGGCCGGCGTTTGAGATAAGCGCCGATGAGCAAAATCAGGTTGCGCAGAATACGTTGATGGAGTTCCGTCGGCATTTCCACCACCCTGAGTTGGCCGTGCGCCAATTCAATCAGCCGGTTGGTTTCCGGCAACGCGAAATAGTCCCGTTCCGTCCAGCCGCCCTGTGGCGGGAAGATTTCGGCAATGTCCCGGACGTACTCCGGCGTCTCGATGTCAGGTGTAGTACTCATGGTCAGGGCCTCTGGCCGTTATCTTACCACGTGGTATTTGCGGAAGGAGCGTTCAGTTGGTTGCATATTTCCGGTGGATATGAAGTGACCCCACTGTAAAAACTACGATCTCACCGCGAAGAGCGCAAAGGGCTCATCCCTGTTTTCCTTAGCGTTCTTAGCGTCGTAGCGGTTCAGATGGGCTTTTTCAGTAGAGCCTGAAGTGGAAAAGCGGAGACACGCAGTGCTCTATTGTCCGCTCTCTTGGGCAACTTAAGCCTGCGGTATCTCCCGGTTGGTGCCCGGCTTTTTACCGTGCCGAAATTCGTCGGTCAACATCCGCGCCAAATCAACAAGCTGCCTGAGCTTGTGTGGATCAAATTTTCGAGCTACACGCTCAGACTCAATGTCCAGGCTGGATAAAACAAATGTATCTCCTTTCGCGTCGAGGGTGATGTTTCCGGCTGAAAGCAAAAGGCGCATCGCTGCTTCTGAGACGAGGTCGTCCACAGATAAACCCGCTGGAGCGTAAAGGTTGAATCGGTCGTTGAATTGCGGATTTGAAGTTTGAATTTTCTGCAGGGTCGAGGTGGAAAGGTTGGAAAAAACTGCTTCAAGCATCTTTCCCGCCCGTCTAAATTGTTGCGGATTTGGTTCAACCGTAAAACGAGGCAGGTGCAAATCCTGAGAAAGCACTCCTGCCAGCAGATAATCTGCTCCTCGTGCCCTGCCTGAGGCGCTCATCAAATGATATTCGCATACGTAGAGTGTGTATTCCGCCGCCTGCTTCCTGTGAAGGTTGATCACGGCGGCTCGTTTATCTTTTGAATATCTCTCGCTCACAATGGAAAACTTCGAAGTTACCAGATCCTTATCCGCGTCATTTTTTTCAAAACCTAACGGTATAAGCACATTGCTAACTTGTTGATGATGACGGGCTGTTGTGTAAAACATTAGGAAAATGAAAAAGGCGATAAGTACAACAAGCCCGATGACCAATAGGACGGCGACAGTAGAAGAGTCCATCGGTTAGCCTCCGTTTTTTGGGGCAATAGAATTGTCCGCTTTGAATTTGCCTGAGCGCTTCAGGCCGCAAACACTTCGGCGACGGGCAAATCGAGGCCGGGGAGCAGGCCGGAAGTGAGGGTGTCGCCGGGGCGGAACGCGCCGCGCAGGGCGTAAGCGCCGTCGCGCAGCTCGTACACCTCGACGGTCTCGGTCTCCGGCTCCACCATCCAGTACTCGGCGATGCCGGCTTCGGCATACTCGCGGAACTTGTCCACGCGGTCAGTCTCGCGCGTGCCTGCGGAGTGAATCTCGACGACGAGGTCGGGCGGCCCCCACACCTGCTCGCCTATCCGGTCGGCGTGAGCGTTGGTCACGAACACGATGTCGGGTTCACGGATCAGGCCGGGCCGCAGGCGCACCCGGATGCCCGCCGAGCGGACGACGCCGATTCGAGTGCGTCGCAGGTACTGCCAGATAAAGCCAAACAGTTGCCCGAGGATATGCTGGTGCAGGTCGGTTGGCATTTCGATGACCCCTAGTTTGCCGTCGCGGAGTTCGAGCAGGCGCGTCGAGTCGGGCAGCGCCAGGAAAGCGGCTTCCGTCCAGTAGCCCTGGGGCGGAAAAAGTCTGGCGATGTCCCAGACGTACTCCGGCGTCTCGATCTCAGGCTTAGTGGTCATGGTCAGGGCCTCTGGCCGTTATCTTACCACGTGGTATTTGCGGATGAACTCCAGCGGGTCCTGATAGATGCTGAGCACCAGCTCGCGGTTGTCGCCGGGCCAGTGGCCGGGCGTGCTGCGCAGGATGGGGTCGAGGGTGATGTCGAAGTGCAGGTGATAGTTGTTGGGTGCGTACTCGCCGATGGTGCAGAGCTGCTGGCCGCGCTGCACAAGCTGGCCCTCCTTCACCATCAGGTTATTGACGTGCGCATAGCGTGCCCAGGCCAAACGTTGTTCGCCGGGGATGGGATGTTCAATAACGATGACATTGCCCCAGCCGGTGCTTAATCGTCGTGCCCACAAGACGAGGCCGTAGCCGATGGCATACACCGGCGCATCCTTATCGGCGGTGACGCTGCCGTCGAGGTTCAGGTCGGCGCCGGTGTGCACGGCCCAGCCGCTGCCCAGCCGGTAACGGGTGCCGATGGGATTCGCGTCGAACCAGTTGCCGACCCAAAACTGAAAGCCGCCCACCGTGCGTCGCCCGGTCGGGATTGGCCCGCGCCGTTCTTCTTCAGTGCCCACCGGCGCATCGAACTCCAGCGTGGGCGAGAGCGCCGCCGTCTCCACCGGCCGCCAGCGAATAGCGCCAAAGGTGATTTCGAACCGGCGGGAGGGATGGGTGGCCGGGTTAACAAAGGTGATGTCTGCCACGTTGACGCGACCGGCATCGCCGCGCCGGGGGTCGAGCTCGAACTGGCTGACGAGCGGGCCGCCGGGCACGCCGTTGATGATATTGCCCTGTAACGTCACCCACTCATTGTTGTAGCGGTTCTGGTCAAGAACCACCGTTGTCTCGCGCCGGATTCCGCCGGGATAATCCACGATGACGTAGTGCACGTCCGGCGCGTAGGCGTTCTGCGCCGGAATGAAGGCTTCGATGAAGTAGCGGCCCCGTCCGATCAGGCGCGGCACGTAGCTGACGTACAGCGTCTGCACGTTGTACGAGGCGGGCCGGTAGACATACGGACGCCCGTTCACGTCCAGCGCCACCTTCCATAGCGGGCTGAGTGTGGCCGGGTCGTCGTAGTAATTGACACTGAACTCGCCGGTGCGCTCGTTGTCGGGGTCAACGATTGTAAGTTGCGGCGGTGCATCCGGCGAGATGGGCGGGCGGCCAACGATGAACGGCGGCGGGGGAGGCGGGGGAGGGGGTGGCGGTGCGGCGGGCAATTGTACCTTCGCTACTTCCGGCAACTCTGCCGCACCCAGCCCCTCATCGGGGATGCTCAAACCGCGCCCATAGCGGTACCACGAGAGGCCGCGCGCGCCGAAGTTGTTGATGGCGAGATTGGCGGTGAGCGGGATGTCACTGGCCGGGTACAGGCCGATGGTGCCGCCCGGCGAGTAGCCCTGTAGCATCGGATACACCGGCTTGCCCCAGCCGCCAACGACGTTGTAACAGTTGGTCAGCGCCGTCTGCGCGCTCTGGCCGAAGTGGTAGTGATAGACCATCGGATGGAGGCTGTCTATGTACGGTAGCCAGATGGTCGTCACCCACAGCCGTTGTGGGCGGTTGCTGCGATAGTCGAAGATCAGGCCGATGTGAAACGTCGGGCCGAGACGGTTACGCAGCCCTTGGGCGATCTGCCGCGCCGCGTTTTGGTCGCCGACGAAGTAAGCCGGGCCTTCCTCCAGGTCGAGCAGCAGCGACTTGACGCCGGTCACCTGCGCAATCTGTACAAAGCGGTCAATTTCCGCCTGCACGCTGCCGCTGATGCCGCGCACCACGCCCCAGACGTGGGTCTCCAGTCCCCTCGATGCCAGCGTGTCCACCCAGCGCTGCACGTCGGCGGTGGAGTTGATGTTCAGGTTGGGCTTGCTGGAGTCGAACGCGCCCTGCCAGACGGCGCCGTTGTTGGTCTTGACCATTACGCCGTTGATGTTCGGCGCGCCATTGCGCAGCGAGTCGGCGAACTGAGCGATGGTGGTCTCAACGATAGAGCGCGGCGTCCAGTACACCAACGAGAGACGTCCATCGTAAAAGTTCGGTTGGCCCATGATGTGTCTCCTTCGGTGGCAAGAGTATAGGTCAGTTACAATGGGAAGGCTAGAGTGTGGGGTGCGAGGGATGATTGAAGACTAAAGATTGATGACTGTTACCGAATCGTAACTTGCCGATGCAGGCGAGGTAATAACCCACCGGTACAATAACCATGCCATGAGACGGCTAACTGTCTACTTTCTACTGTCTGCTTTGCTCCTCTCCTCCTGTGCCACCACCACACCCACGCCGCGCATCATCGTCATCGCGCCAAACCGCACGCCGGTGCCGACCTGGACGCTGCCGCCGAGCAGCACACCCTCACCGGCCTACTCCGGCATGGAGACGCCGGCGGCCGGCGTGACCTCCGCTCCCACCGAACCCGCCACCGCCACGCCGACCGCTCGCCCCGGCATTGACCCGACGCTGGGCGTCACCACGCCCAACCCGTACGCCACGCACGTCACACCCATCCCTGAGCCGATGCCGCAGCTGTTTCTGGAAAAGGACATCGTCAACATTTTGCTCATCGGGCGCGACACGGCCCGTGACAGCAAGAGCTATCGTACCGATGTACTGATCGTCGTCTCGATCAACAAGAAGGCGAACTCGGTCACGCTGCTCACCATCCCGCGCGACCTGTTCGTCTACATCCCCGGCTGGACGATGAATCGGATTAACACCGCCGCCGGCTATGGCGACTCGATTAACTATCCGGGCGGCGGCGTGGCCTTGCTTGAGCAGACCATTCTGTACAACCTCGGCATCCCCATCCACGGCTGGGCACGCATTGACTTCAGCGGCTTTAAGCAGGTGATTGACACCCTCGGCGGTGTGGAGGTACCCGTGAGCTGCGCCATGCAGGACTGGCGGCTGAAGAACCCCTATGACCCGACGGTGGATGTTCAGGACGCGAACAACTGGGAGTTGTACACGGTGGAGGTCGGCGTGCAACACATGGACGGCGACTTGGCGCTCTGGTATGCGCGCTCACGCAAGCGCAGCAGCGACTATGACCGTTCACGCCGCCAGCATCAGGTGCTGCGCGCCATGCTGGAGAAAGCCCTACAGCTCAACATGCTCGCCCGGGTGCCGGAGCTGTATCAACAGTATATTCAGATTGTGGACACCGACCTCGGCCTGGGCGACGTGTTGCAGTTCGTGCCGTTGGCCGCCAAACTCGACCGCGCCCGAATCAAGAGTCGCTTCATCGGCCGCGACCACGTCTGGCCGTGGACCACGCCGCAGGGCGCCAATGTGCTGCTGCCCGACCGCAACGCCATCAGCGCTCTGCTGGCCGAGGCCTTTCAGCCCCCACCGCAGAACATGCTGGTGCGCTCCGGCCCGACGGTAGAAGTCTGGAACGGCACGACCAATAGCGCGTTCCTGATATTGGCCGAGGACAACCTGAACTGGGCCGGTCTCACATCGGTGCGTGGCCGGGCAGACCGCACCGATTATGCTACAACCACGATTTACGATTTCACTACCAGCCCCAAAGGCTCCATCCGCGCCGAGCTGCAGCGTGCGCTCAACGTAAGCGACGCTAACGTCATTGTCGCCCCCGACCCGAACGCACCCTACCCGTACCGCGTAGTGCTGGGCGCGGACTACAACCCCTGCGTCAAGCCGCAGTACATCGTGCGCGAAACGCCGACGCCGGAGCCGGGTGTTGTGGCGGTCGGGGCAGGCGAACCGGTGCGGGCCGCGCGCGTGCTGGAGCCACCGCCCCGCGTGGACGGTGACCTGGCGGAATGGACGGCGCTGGTGTACGCCTCCAACCAGCCCACCTTCGGCGGGCAGAACCGTGCAGACGGCAAAGATTTATCGGCTTCCTGGAACATCGCTTGGGACGACCGGTATCTGTATCTGGCGCTGAAGGTGAAAGACGATGCGCTCGTGCAGGCCGCGACGGGCGAATTGCTCTATAAGGGCGATAGCCTGGAACTGTGGATCGGCGTTGACCCCGGCAACCGGGGCGAGCAGTTGACCGAACGCGAGTTCCAAATCGGCCTCTCCGCCGGTGACCTGAGCAGCGGCGGCACGCCGGAGGCCTATCTGTGGTGGCCACACGAGCGCCGGGGTCCGATCCGGGATGCTCTGATTGCGGCGCAGCCTGTGGAGGGCGGCTATGCGCTGGAGGCCGCCGTGCCCTGGTCGGTGCTCAAGCTGACGCCGTTCGCCGGCGAGGGCTTCGCCTTCGTGCTGGCCGTCAACGATGACGATACGCCCGGCGCGCCCGAGCAGGAGACCCAGACCACGAACGTGAAGGGCGCCCGGCTACGTGACCCACGCACTTGGGGCGTGCTGGTCTTGGAGCCGGCTCCTGGAGAGTGAGCGAGCGCGACTGTCAGAGAAGCAAAGGCTCCACAAAGAGCAGGCCTGTGGAGCCTTTTCCATCATAGGTACGTCTCCGGCGTATTGTATCGCACCTAGCTTCACGAGGAGCAGGCCTGTGGAGCCTTTTCCATTGCAAAAGTCAAGTGACGTCATCCAAGAGTGCCGGGTCGTGTTCGGCCTCCGGCAATAGCAGCTCGATGACCAGCCCCGAACCATCGGCCCGGTTCTCAGCCCGACATTCTCCGCCCACGCTCCAAACCAGATTGGCGACGATGGACAGGCCAAGGCCCATACCGGCCACTTCGCCGGTCATGGATTTTTCGACCTGATAGTAAGGAATCCAGATGCGCTTCAGATTCTCCTCGGCTAGTGAGCAACCATCATCTATCACCCGCAACAGCAGCCGGGACACCTCCGCCTCGGGCCGAAGCACTTCCAGGAGGATCGAGGGCCGGTGCTGCGGATGAAACTTCTTGGAGTTCTCCAGCAACTCCATCAGGATGAGCTTGAGCAAATGATGGGCCGGCCAGACCGCGAGGGTTTCCAAACCGGGGGCTAACTTCACCTGCACATTTTCCAATTCCAGGCTGCGAGCAATCTCAGCGACGACCCCTTCGAGTACGCCTAACAAGAAGGGCGCATGTTGGTAGGTAAGATGACGCGTATGCACATAGCGCAGGACATCCTCGATGGTGTTGTGCAGACGCTCGGCATCGCGGTAGGCGAGTTCGGCAAGTTTACTGAGTTCGTCCGGTGATAGCTCATTGGCGAGCTTGGTCAGCAACTCCAGCCCACCGACGATGCCGCTTACCGGCGTGCGCAGTTTGTGCGTCACCAATGTGTTGAACGACCAAACCTCGCGTTGCAGTTCCATCTGCCGGGTGACATCGCGCAGCCGGACCACGGCGGCGTGGCTGCCGGGTGGATGAAAAACGTTTACGTCGAGCCAGAACGCGGCCTCATGACCGGTTTCGGGACGGACTAAGTACTGAGGAAATTCCCCTTGTTGCCAGGCGGTCTCCGGCACGCAGCGATAGCGGCTTTCCACCCGCTCTCGGAATGTTCCCGGCAGGGGCGCGTCTTCGGCTGATTTCAGCCCCAGCCAACGGCGCGCCTGCGGGTTGGCGTAGGTAATGGCACCAAGGCCTTTATCCGCCACTATCAGATAGCCGTCCTCTGCCTGTTCCATCACCCAGGCAAAGCGCATACGCTCCGTCAGCAGCTGGCGGTAACGGTTCAGTCGCAGGATGGTCTTCACACGAGCGCGCAGCACCGCACGATCGAAGGGCTTCGTTATAAAGTCGTCGGCACCGGCCTCGATCCCCTGCAACAGCGATTCGCGGTCATTCAGCGCGGTGACCATGATGATAGGCACCTCGGCCAGCACCGGGTGAGCGCGCAGTCGGCGGCAGACTTCAAAGCCATCCATGCCCGGCATCATCACATCAAGCAGGATCAGATCGGGCTTGAGCGCGGCAGCCCGGCGCAACGCTTCCTGGCCATCGCTCACGCAGACCAGGTTCAAGCCGAGCGGCGCCAGTAACGCCTCCAACGTCATCAGGTTACTCGGTTGGTCATCCACTATAAGTACACAGTTGGCCAGCATCCTTCAAATCGTCCTTTCCTTTCAAAGGATACCGCGAAACGCTTAAAGTTCGGTGCTGCTCCGGTCGGCCTCCTTGAAAGCCGTGAGAAGCGCCAAGAGCCGTCCCTCAGGACATGCCCTTCTCACCGAATCCGACAGGGCCACAAAGCCCGGACGAGACGTTTGCTACAATGAGTGCTCTGAAAAAAAAACGCACCGCAGAGCACAGAGTTCTTCCTTATCTCTCCGCGTGCTCGGCGCTCTCGGCGGTGAAATATCCTTCTTGCAGTGGACGCTACCGGCGCCACCGGCAAGCCGTCCAAGCAGCGAGCGACGCTATGAAACGCACCCTGGAATTCGTCGGCCTGACCCTGTTCTTCACCTTCTGTCTGAGCGTGGCCTTCCTGGCAGGCTACTATGCCCGCGCCTTCGCGGACACCGAGCCGTGGCTGCGCTGGCCGTTGCCCGGCCTGAGCGCCGCCGACACGCCGTTCCCAATCTTCAACGAGGCACGCGTCAAGATCGAGCAAAACTACATCGGCACGCTGCCGGAACAGAAGCAGCTGGATTACGGCCTGGTGCGCGGCTACATCAATGCGCTGGGCGACCCGTACACGGTGTTCGTCGAGCCGCCGCAGACGGAGTTACAGGCGCAATCGCTGGCCGGCGAGTACGGCGGCATTGGCGTCGAGATTATCCGCAACGCGCGAGACGAGATTGCCCTCGACCCGTTCCCGGATTCGCCCGCCGCTGCTGCCGGCCTGCGCGAAGGCGACGTGCTGCTGCAGGTGGATGAGTTCTTCGTGACGCCGGCCACCACCAATGAGCAAATCTCGGCGCTGATTCGCGGGCCGGTGGGGACAACGGTGCGCCTCCGCGTGCGCCGGACGGACGGGCAAGAAGCGACCTTCACGCTCACCCGCCAGAGAATCGAAATCCCCTCGGTCACCTGGCGCATGGTGGACGGCCAGCCGGACATCGGCCTGCTGACCGTGACCCGCTTCAGCGACAAGACGGCGGCGGAGCTGTTGCGCGCGGCGCGCGAGCTGCAGGCGCGCGGCGCAACCCGTTATGTGATTGACCTGCGCAACAACGGCGGCGGCCTGCTCACCTCCGCCGTTGAAGTCGCCGGCCTGTTCCTGAACGGAGGCGTGGTGTTATACGAGAGAAGCAAAGACGGCACCGAGAAAACCTACACAGCGCCGCCGACCAACGGCCCGCTGAGCACCGCACCCTTAGCCGTGCTGGTAAACGCCAACACCGCCAGCGCCGCCGAGATTCTGGCCGGCGCCCTGCTCGACCGGCAGCGCGCGCCCCTCATCGGGCAGAAGACGTTCGGTAAAGGCTCGGTGCAGTACGTCTTCGAGCTATCCGACGGCTCCAGCATCCACGTGACCGCCAATCTATGGTACACGCCGGCGCGCCGCCAGCTCGACCGCGTCGGCCTGACGCCCACCATCGAGGTCACGCCGGCCACGGACGGCCGCGACGCCGAGCTGGCACGGGCGGTGGAGTATTTGAGGAACGGGAATTGACGGAGGCAGCGGATGGGTA
>JAVQXV010000325.1:0-2665 GCA_033577755.1 Anaerolineales bacterium | reverse complement strand
CTGGAGGTCACCGCCTTCACCGCCGAGGGCGAGGTGATGGCCATGCAGCACCGCCGGCACCCCACCTTCGGCGTGCAGTTCCATCCCGAGTCGATCCTGACCCAGTATGGGAAGTTGATTTTGAAGAACTTTCTCGATTTCTGATTTGCGATTTTTGATTGCTGATTGTTGTCGCAAAGACAAAACAGAAATCAGCAATCAAAAATCAGAAATGGAGCAAACATGCTCAAGCCCTACATTGCCAAAGCTATCAACCGCCAGGACCTCACCGCCGCCGAGGCGCAGGAGGCGATGAACATCATCATGACCGGGCAGGCCACGCCGGCGCAGATCGGCGCGTACCTCGTGGCACTGCGGATGAAGGGTGAGACGGTGGAGGAGATCACCGGCTCGGCGCGCGCCATGCGGGCCAACGCCGTGCCCGTGCCGTTGACCGTGCGGGGCGGGCGCCTGTTCGATACGGCCGGCACCGGCGGCGACGGCGCGCACACCTTCAACATCTCCACCGCCGCTGCCTTCGTCATCGCCGGCACGGGGCGCCGCGTGGCCAAGCACGGTAACCGCGCGGCCTCTTCGCAATGCGGCAGCGCCGACGTGCTCGCCGCGCTCGGCGTCAGCCTCGACCTCACGCCGGAGCAGGTCGGCAGGGCGATTGACGAGATCGGCATCGGCTTCATGTTCGCGCCCAAGTTTCACCCGGCGATGAAGCACGCGGTCGGCCCGCGCAAGGAGATCGGGCAGCGTACCATCTTCAACGTGCTCGGCCCGCTCACCAACCCCGCCGGCGCAGACGTGCAGCTCGTCGGCGTCTATCACCCCTCGCTCACCGAGCCGCTGGCCCGCGTGCTCGGCGAACTCGGCGCGCATGCCGCCCTCGTCATCCACGGTGCGGGCGGCGCAGATGAGCTGAACCCCTGCGGCCCGAACCGAGTCAGCCGGCTGCGCAACGGCGTAGTGGAAACCTTTGAGCTGGAGCCGCTGGAGCTGGGGATGGAGCGGGCGACGCTGGCCGACCTGAGGGGCGGGAACCCGGATGAGAGCGCGGCGCTGATGCGTGCGCTGCTCGAACAGAAGACCAACGGCGCGCGGCGAGATGCGGTGCTGCTGAACGCCGCCGCTGCCCTCGCCGCCGAGACGGGCGATTTCAAAACCGCACTGGCCGAGGCAAAGGAGTCACTCGCCAGCGGCGCGGCGCTGCGCAAGCTGGACGCGCTCATCGAGTTCAGCCGGGCGCACGCGCCAAAGTTGGTTGAGTAGAGATTGGAGAGTGGAAAGTAGAAAGTAGAAAGTAGAAAGTAGAACAATGGCGGATCGGTTACGGCAAATTTTGGCACACAAGCGCGCTGAGATCGAGCGGCTCGACCTGCGCGAGCAGATGGCACGCGCAAAGGACGCGCCGCCGGTTAGAGATTTTTTGGCCGCTCTCACCTCACCCCTCACCCCGGCCCTTTTCCCCTCTCCTGGACCTAAAGTTCAGGAGAGGGGGGAGGGGTGGCGCGCAGCGCCGGGGAGGGGGGTGAGGGCGGTGCACTTGATCGCCGAACTCAAACGTGCTTCACCCTCGCGCGGCCTGCTCGCGCCGCACTTGAACCTCGGCGAACTGGCGCATGTGTACGTGGAGAACGGCGCTGCCGCACTCTCGGTGTTGACGGACGAGGCGTTTTTCCTCGGCCACCTGAACGACCTGCGCGAACTGCGCTTTACGCACCTCGTGAAACGCCCGCTGCTGCGCAAAGACTTCATGCTTGCGCCCGTGCAGCTTTACGAGTCGCGCGCCGCCGGGGCCGACGCCATCCTGCTCATCGTTGCCGCGCTCGACGACGCGACGCTGTGCGACCTGCACGCCCTCGCGCTCGACCTCGGCCTGACGGCGCTCGTCGAGGTGCACACCGCCGAGGAAGTCGAGCGCGCGCTCCGTATCCCGAACCTGCGGCTCATCGGCATCAACAACCGCGACCTCGCCACCTTCAACGTCTCGCTCGATACTACGGTGCGGCTGCGCCCCCTCATCCCGCCCGGCATCACCGTCGTCTCCGAGTCGGGACTCTTCACCGCTGTGGACGTGCGGCGCATGGCGGAATGCGGCGTGGACGCGGTGCTGATCGGCGAGGCGCTGGTGACGGCAGGCGACATCGGCGCGAAGGTCAGAGAACTTGCGAATTGCTGATTACAAACAATGACCCAATCAGAAATCAGCAACCACAAATCAAAAATCATGCGAGTCAAAATCTGCGGCATTACGAATGTAGAGGACGCGCTGGCAGCCATTGACGCCGGGGCAGATTATCTGGGCTTCAACTTCTACCCGAAAAGCCTGCGCTATCTCACACCGGAAAGGTGCGCTGAAATTCAATCCGCGATTCGCAATCATAAATCGGCAATCCGTACCGTCGGCATCTTCGTCAACGAGACGCCCGAACACATCGCCCGCATCCTCGACCGGTGCGGCCTCGACCTGGCGCAACTGCACGGCGAGGAAACGCCTGAGATGGTCGCCGCTCTGAAGGGCCGCGCCTTCAAAGCTTTTCGCGGCATCGGAGAACGACACGCGGAGTATGCGGAGGCACGACTCCCCCTCTCCCTGTGGGAGAGGGGGGCGGGGGGTGAGGGCGAACCGCCCTCTTTCCTCATTGACGCCTACTCCCCCACGCTCTACGGCGGCACA
>JAVQXV010000324.1:0-2671 GCA_033577755.1 Anaerolineales bacterium | reverse complement strand
GGTCGGCGCGGTGAATGAACATGACGATGTCCGAGTCCTGTTCCAGCGAGCCGGATTCGCGCAGGTCGCTGAGCAGAGGCCGTTTGTCCTGTCGCTGCTCCACGGCGCGCGAGAGTTGTGCGCCGGCCAACACCGGCACATTCAATTCGCGCGCCAGCTGCTTGAGGCCGCGCGAGATGGCCGAAACCTCCTGGACACGGTTCTCATGTCGTCGCCCATCGCCTTGCATCAATTGCAGGTAATCCACAATCACCAGGTCGAGGCCCAGCTCCTGCTGTAGGCGGCGGCACTTGGCCCGCAACTGCAGCGGCGTCAGCGCCGGCGTGTCATCGAGATAAACGGGAATTTGTCGCAGGGCGTTGTGGGCCTCGTTGAAGATACCCAGCTCGTCGTCGCGCAGCTGGCCGAGGCGCAGGCGCTGCGAATCAATGCCCGTCTCCTGCGCCATCAGACGCTGTACCACTTGCTCGTTGCTCATCTCCAATGAAAAGATGGCGACGCGCTTGCGATATAGCTGGGCAGCGTTCTTAGCGACGCTGAGCAGAAAGCTGGTCTTGCCGGAGCCGGGCCGCCCGGCAATGATCAACAGGTCGGATTTTTGCAGGCCGCCCAGCACCTTATCCAGGTCAAAGAAGCCGGTGGGCACACCGAACAATTCGCCCGGGTGGTCTAGTCGGTACTCTACCTGCTTGTAATACTCGTGCAGCACCTCGCCAATAGGCTTGAGGTCTTTGTTCAACCGCTGTTCACTGACGGCGAAGATGGCCGCTTCGGCTTCGTTGACCACCTCCTCTACATCACGCGCTTCTTCGTAGGCCAGCTTGGCGATTTTGCCGGCGGCCTCCAGCAGGTTGCGGCGCATAGCGTCACGTCGGACGATGCGCCCGTAGGCCTCGACATGTAACGATGATGGGACGGTGTTGATGAGCTGGGTGAGGTAGGCAACGCCGCCGGCCTCCTCCAACTGGCCGCGTCGTTCCAGCTCCTTGGCGACGGTAATCAGGTCAATAGGCAAACGCTGATCGTGCAAATGGACAAAGGAGTCCCATATCCAGCGATGCTTGATCAGGTAGAAGTCTTCGGGCTTGAGGAAGGAGGCGACTTCAAAATAGGTTTCTGGATCGATGAGCACGCAACCCAGTACGGCCTGCTCGGACTCGAGCGAGTACAGCGCCGTCCGCAGGGGGGCAGGCCCAAAATCAACGGTCTCAACGTCCGACATGGCTTGGAACGAAAAGGCCAGGCCAACAGGCGCGGCCTGGCCGACACGACGATGTGAGCCGGCCACACCCGCAGGGAACTATAGGGCGGGCCTCGAAGCAATGCACGCCGCTCCTCTTAAGCGGCACCCGTCGCTGCACCGGGCGGTTTAGTCGTCGCCTTTATCCTTGTCTTTGCCACCTTCCAGGTCGTCCAGATCGAGCGTGTCGAGGAATTCCCTGAAGGCGTCGAGTTTCTCGTCGCTCTCCGCCTGACGCCCACTGCCGCCCTCCTCGGATTCCACCTCGGCCTCAGGCTGGACGGCGGCCTTCTCCATCACCGACTCTTCGATGTAGATAGGCACGCGCGCGCGTACGGCCAGAGCAATCGCATCCGACGGGCGCGAGTCAATCTCAAGTGTGCGCCCGTTGACCTCGATGATAATGCGCGCATAGAAGACCTCGTTTTTGAGTTCGGAGATGACGATTTGTTCTACCGTGCCGCCCAGCTGGTAGATGACGTTCTTGAGCAAGTCGTGCGTCAGCGGACGCGGCACTTCCTGCTCCTGCAAGACGATGGTGATGGCGTCGGCCTCGAACGGCCCGATCCAGATGGGCAAATAGCGGTCACTGTCCACGTCCTTGAGGATGACGACGCGGTGCTGCGACATCAGGCTGACGCGGATGCTGTCAATGGTAACTTCAACCATGCAGTTGACCTCGGCGGATGTAGCTGGGATTTTAGCATAAATGCCGGCATACTGAGGAGGGTTGGCGGTTTGCTTGATCGGGCTTGTTATACTTGGAGCACGCTCAGGCGGAAAAGTCCAATGCCCGCTTCTAACGAGTTGCTGGTTACCGGTGCAGCAGGGCTGCTGCTGCTCGCCGGGCTGGCGCTGACCCTCAGCGGACTGCTCGCCTTGCGTCGCCCGCGCCGTGCTCTCGTCTTTCGCCGGCGACACCGGGCGCAGATGCGCGGCGCAACTCGCGCACTCTTCGGCGTGCTCCTTCTGGGCGTCGCCTGCCTGGCCTCCGTCTTCGGTCAACCGGCCATAGAAATCTTCCGGCCTCCCACCGCCACGCCCACGGTCTCCCCTATGGCGACGGCGACTTCCAGCCTGACCGCTACGCCGACCCTTTCGCCGCCTCCTTCGCAGACGCCGACGCCGACCATCACGCTGACGCCCTCCGCTACGTTCACGCCCAGCCTTACGCCGACCGCAACCCTTAGCCCGACGCCGGCCTTGCCGCGCGCTCAGGTCACTTTTCCCGCAGGCACGCTCACCGTCACGCCGCCGCCGCAAGCCGTCATCGCCAACCTGCGCATGAGCCGCTTCAACGCCTGCCGCAGCCAGAGCGGCGTAGCGACCAAGTTCAGCCCCAATCCCAAAACGCTCTATGCCTTGTTCGATTACAACAACTGGCTGCCGGGCGTGCGTTGGTCAAACGTCTGGTTGTATAACGGACAGCCG
>JAVQXV010000035.1:0-22992 GCA_033577755.1 Anaerolineales bacterium | reverse complement strand
CGGCGTGCTCGACCGGGTGACCCTCTACCGCCCCTTCACGCCCGGCGCGGAAGATGCGGCCTGGCAAAAGCTGGCGGCGGAGTTGCAGGTGTAGGAGTTCATATTCCTTCCGTATTCCGTATTGCGTATTCCGTACGCACCGCACCACGCACCGCGCAGCCTCATGACCATCTCTGCCATCAAACTTCCCTTCCGCACCAAGCTGGCCTTCGGCGCGGGCGACCTCGGCCCGGCGATTATGACGGCCATCAACGGCTTTTTCCTGTTGGATTTTCTGATCAACCTGGCCGGCCTGCGCCCCGGCCTCGCCGGCACCATCCTGCTCATCGTCAAAATCTGGGACGCCGTCAACGACCCCATCGTCGGCTGGCTGACGGACAAAACGCAGAGCGCGATGGGCCGCCGCCGCCCATGGCTGCTGTTCGGCGCGATCCCGTTCGGGCTGGCGTTCTTCCTGCACTGGGTGGTTCCGCCGCTCGATGACACGGGTCGCTTCTGGTATTACCTCATCGTCGCGCTGGCGCTGGATACGGCCCTCACCACCGTCGGTGTGCCGTACACCGCGCTCACGGCGGAACTCACTTCGGATTACGACGAGCGCACCAGCCTGAACGCCTTTCGCTTCGGCTTCTCGATCCTCGGCGGCGTGCTGGCAGCCTTCTTCCATACCCAGATTGTCGCTGCCTTCCCCGGCCGGCCCCTCATCGGCAACGCCGTCAGCATCTTCGTCTGGGCAGTGGTGAGCGTGGCCGGCTTCCTCATCACCTTTGCCGGGACCAAAGAGCCGGAGTATCTGCCTGTGTCCAAGGAGAACGAGCCGAGCTTTCTTGAAGGATTCTTGATTGCCTTCCGCAACCGCGCCTTCATCCTGGCGACGGTGGTCTATCTGCTCTCGTGGCTCACCATCCAATTTGTGCAGAACAACCTGTTCATCTATGCGCGCGACTGGGTGGGCGTGGACGTGGGCGTGTTCGGCTTCATCCTGCTCGCGCTTCAGTTCTCGGCCTTCGCCTGGCTGCTGGTCTGGACGCGCGTCAGCGAGCGGGTCGGCAAGCAGCGCGTGTACTACATCGGCGCGACGGTGTTCGTGGCCGTGCTGCTCAGCCTGTTCTTCGTCCGGCCGGGCCAGACCCCGTTGCTGTTCGTGCTGGCGATTGTGGCCGGTGCGGGCGTCTCGGTCTGTTACCTCGTGCCGTGGAGCCTGCTGCCGGACGTGATCGAGCTGGACGAGCTGGAGACCGGCCGGCGGCGCGAGGGCATCTTCTACGGCTTCTTTGTTTTTTTACAGAAGCTTGGCCTCTCGCTCGGCCTGTTCATCTCCGGGCAGGTGCTCGACCTCGCCGGCTATATCCCGGCGGAGCCGGGTCAGGCCGTGCCGCCCCAGCCGGAGACCGTGCTGCTGGCGCTTCGCTTCCTCGTCGGGCCGGTTGGCGCAATCATCATCCTGCTCAGCTTCATCGCCGTCTATCTCTACCCCATCACCAAGCAGAAACACGCCGAGATCAGAAAGGAGCTGGAGCGCAGAAAAAGAGGAAAATAGCGAAAACAAAGGAAACAGTTTCCCGACTTTCCCCATTTTTCCCATCTTTCCTTTTCTTTTCCTATGTCTCTGATCGTTGACGCCCACCTCGACCTGGCCTGGAATGCGCTGACGTTCGGGCGCGATTACACACGGCCTGCACTCGTTACGCGCGAGCTGGAAGCCAAAACCCGCACGCCGCTGCTCAACGGCAACACCTTGCTCGGCCTGGCGGATTTGTTGCTGGGGCGAACCGCCGTCATCTTCGGCGCGCTCTTCGTTGCACCCAAACGCCGACAGACAAGCGAATGGGAAACACAGGTGTACGCCGACCCCGCCGAAGCGCATCGCCTCTATGCCCGGCAGCTCGATTACTATCACCGCCTTGCGGATGAAAGTCGGGTCTTTCAACTCATCGGCTCAAAGGGTGATTTGGAGGCGGTGCTCTCCACTTGGCAAAGCGATGACCTAACGAAGCGCCGGATTGGGATTGTGCCGTTGATGGAAGGAGCGGACGGCATCCGTGAGCCGAAGGAAGCCGAGTGGTGGCTGGAGCGCGGCCTACGCATTATCGGCCCGGCCTGGACGGGCACGCGCTACGCGGGCGGCACCGGCGAACCCGGCCCGTTCACGCCAGAGGGCCGCCGCCTGCTCAACATCATGGCCGACCTCGGGCTGATGCTCGACCTGACGCATCTCTCCGAAGAGGCCTACTTCGAGGCCCTCGACCGTTTCCCCGGCGTGCTGCTGGCCTCGCACGCCAACCCGCGCGCGCTGCTCAAAAATCCGTCCCGCCCGGAGCGCTTCCTCTCCGACGAGATGATTCGCCGCCTGGCCGAACGCGGCGGCGTGATCGGCGTTGTGCCGTACAATCGCTTTCTGAACAGCAGCTGGACGCACAGCGACGGCAAAGGGCGCGTCACGCTCGACGCCGTGGCGGCGGCCATTGATCACATCTGCCAGGTGACGGGCAGCGCCGCGCACGCCGGCCTCGGCTCCGACTTCGACGGCGGCTTCGGCGTGGAGGGCACGCCTGCCGAGATTGACACTCACGCCGATTTGCAGAAATTAGAGGCGCGGCTGGCAGAACGCGGCTACGACGAAAAAGATATTGCAAGCATCATGAGCGGCAACTGGATTGAACTGCTGCGGCGAGGTCTGCCGGGATGAGCCGCGAGCTGCGCACAAGCCTGCTGGCGCGCTTCGGTGCGGCGATCGTCGGGCTGGGATTCGTCATCTTCCTCCTCGGCATCTTCCCGGAGTGGTTCAGCCTGGACTTCACACCCGGCTTCGGCCTGCTACAAATCTTCGTCTTCCTGTGCGGCATCTCGACCATGACGCTGGGTGCGTACATCTACATGTACGCCACGCGCCATCGCGCCCTGCCGCGCCGCCTGCGCGAAGACATCGGCCTGCGGCTGATGGCGACCGGGCTGGTCGTTTGCTTCGCCGCCGGCCTGGCGGACGTGATCGGCATCGGCACACACTTCGGCCAGCAACGCCCGCTGTTCGGCCCGGTGCAAGCCTGGGGTGTGGCCGTCGGCGTGATAATTATCATCGCCGGCATCGGCCTGTACTCGCAACGGCAAAGCGGTTAGGCTACGTCTTGCTTTTGGAGAAGAGGCTTTGCTGCGTCTGACAGGAATCTCGGCGTCGAAGCACGGAGAGACAGCCTTAGCAACTTATCGTCTTGGCACGGGACGATTTCTGCCCGACTTGCGAATAAACTCCGTCAAAGTCGAGAGAGCCGGCAAAGGGTTGAGGGGTATAATGCGCCTCGCACTCCGTTCCTTGAGAGGCCGCCATGAAGATCAGCACCATCCTCGCCACCAAGGGCAGCAATGTGGTGACCATCCGCCCGGAGCAAACGCTGAAGGAGGCGGCGACAACGCTGGCCCAGCACAACATCGGCGCTGTGGTTGTGACCGATGAGGCCGGCCAGGTCGTCGGAATCTTCTCCGAACGCGACCTGGCACGTGCCGTCGCCCGTTATGACGACTTCCTGACGCGGACGGTTGGAGAAGTGATGACGCGCAGGGTCGTCTGCGGCACGCCGCAGGACGATGTGATGTCGGTGATCGAGACGATGACCAACCGCCGCTTCCGCCATCTGCCCATCCTCGACCAAGGCAGACTGGCCGGCCTGGTCTCCATCGGCGACATGGTCAAGGCCATCATGCAGGATTATCAGGGCACCATCGAGACCCTTCACGCTCAGATTATCGAGGGATAAAAGTTACCGCCCGGCTGAGGGCAGCGGGGCGCTTCTCAACGGGAGAGGCCGACGTCACGCCGCGCCTCCTCGCTGACAAACCTTCCCGCCAGACTCGGTCGCGCACCATCTTCTATGACCACAATCGGTTCCTCCTCCAACCCATTGCGCGTTGCCATCATCGGCTCCGGCCCGGCGGCCTTCTACGCCGTCGAGCATCTCTTCAAACAAACTGACCTGGTAGTCGAAGTGGACATGTTCGAGCGCCTGCCCACACCCTTCGGGCTGGTGCGCGGCGGCGTCGCGCCCGACCACCAGAAAATCAAGACCGTCACAAAAGCCTACGATCAGCTCGCCTGCCGGCCCAACTTCCGCTTCTACGGTAACGTGGAGTTCGGCAAGCACCTGAAGCTGGACGATTTGCGCCGCTACTACCACCAGATTTTGTACGCCACCGGCGCGCAGACCGACCGGCGCATGGGCATCCCCGGCGAAGACTTGCAGGGTAGCCATCCGGCCACCGAGTTCGTTGCCTGGTACAACGGCCACCCCGATTACGCCGACTGCCAATTCGACCTCTCGCAGGAGCGCGCCGCCGTGGTGGGCGTCGGCAACGTTGCCATTGACGTGGCGCGCATCCTCTGCCGCACGCCCGAAGAGCTGGAGAAGACCGACATCGCCGCGCACGCGCTGGAGGCGCTACGCCGCAGCAAAATCCGTGAGGTGTATCTGCTCGGACGGCGCGGCCCGGCGCAGGCCGCCTTCACCACACCGGAGATCAAGGAAATCGGCGAGCTGGAGGCCGCCGAGCCGATCGTCCTCCCTGAAGAAGTAGAGCTTGATCCCCTTAGCCAGGCCGAAGTTGCCCGCAGCGCCGACCGCAGCCTCCTGCGCAAGATCGAAATCCTGCAGGGCTATGCGCTGCGCAAACCAGAAGGAAAGGCCAAGCGGCTATACATCCGCTTCCTTGTCTCGCCGGTCGAATTGATCGGCGATGAACAGGGTCGCGTGGTCAAGATGCGGCTGGTGCGTAACACGCTCGTTGCCAGCGAGACCGGCACGCTCAACGCCAAGCCCACCGACCGGTTCGAGGAACTCCCCGTCGGCCTGGTCTTCCGCTCGGTGGGCTATCGCGGCGTGCCGCTGCCCGACGTGCCCTTCAACGAGCGCTGGGGCGTGATCCTCAACGAGAAGGGCCGCGTGCTCGACCCGGAGACCAGACAGCCGCGCATCGGCGAGTACACCGCCGGCTGGATCAAGCGCGGGCCGAGCGGCGTGATCGGCACCAACAAGCCGGACTCGGTGGAGACGGTGACCTGCATGCTGGAGGACTTGGCGGAGGGCCGGGTGCTGCAACCGGCTTGCCCGGAGGTGGCGCAGGCCGAGGCGCTGGTGCGCGAGCGCCAGCCGCACGTCTTCACCTACGCCGATTGGCAACGCCTCGACGCGCTGGAGGTGGCGCGCGGCCAGGCGCTGGGCCGCCCGCGCCTCAAGTTCACCCGTGTGGAGGAGATGCTCGCGGCGCTGCGCACGCCGGAGGCCGCACCGGCTTGAAACGGACAGGTCATTCTTTCGTTGGGCCGCCCGTCGCATGTCACAACGGCGACATTCCTATGCACTGCTTGTACATTCTGTAGCCGTAGTGACACACGGGTACAATCAGCTGAAGTATGGCGGAAACAAAATCCATCACCAACTACCGCCATCATCGATCACGCACGTGATGAGGTGGCTCGCCGTCAAATCACGGAAGAAGAGGTGGCCAAAGTTCTCGCCGCCCCAGAGCAGACTGAAACAGTCCGTGAAGGCCGTGAAGTCTATCAATCTCGGCTACAATCGGGCGAACCACCCAAGACCTGTTTACTTTGCGTGCTTGTGGACATTGACCGCCTTCCCCCGGAAGTGGTAACAGTGTATCGAACCAGCAAGGTTGTGAAGTATTGGAGGACAGAAGCATGAAAGTCATCTACGACCGCGAGACGGATACGCTCACGATTATCTTTACCGAGACCCCGGTGGCGGAAAGCGACGAAGATAAGCCGGGGGTGATTCTGGACTACGATGCTTCCGGCAATCTCGTATCTTTGGAAATCCTCGACGCTTCACGCCGCGTCACTTTACCGAGCCGAATTGAGTATCAAGTGGCCCCCATGCCAGCGTGACATGTCGGCTACAGAATGGCGTAATATGAGCGGAGCATGAAGCACAGTGCGGCCCAACCCGCGCGTCCAGCAGACGTTAGGCAGCAGGCGCGCGCTCAACTGCGTGGAAAACTGCAACGGTCGCTGCTAGGGAACCCAAGTGAAAAGGCCGGATAAGCATATGCCGTCCCGTATGTCCCCTGCCCGAAAAGCACTAAAAAAGAAGGCACGCCGCCGCTCGGTCGGTTTTCCAATCGCTACCGTCGCCTTCTACGGCCCCACCGATCAGTTCGCAACCAAAGTGGCGGTCGGGATCGTTGACGCTCAAAAAAGGTCATCGCCCTCGAACGCTGGTTTTCTACCATACAAGATGCGCGCCACGATGACGATATCTGCCGGCAAATCGTCGCATTTATCGAGCGCCACCAGGTCTATCGGGTCGCTATGACCGATCGAATTATCGGCTGCCCGCACGAAGAAGGGATTGATTATCCTGAAGGTGAAAGTTGTCCGCACTGTCCTTTTTGGAAGGGACGAGACAGGTGGACAGGACAACTGCTCAATAGACAAGAGTAACCTTCCAGCCAGGCGAGAAGGTGATTTGGTGGAAGCACCTCCCAGGCGGCGTGTGCACGCAAAGGTTGTCAAGGAACGTGCCGCCCCTTCGACTGCCGCTTCGACTTCGCTCAGCGTCCGCTCAGGGTGCGGCTGACATGTTTTGCGTGCACACCGCTAGTCATTCACCTTGGCCGCGCGCTGCGCCCTCAGCTCCGCCTCCACAAGCAGGCGATTGGCATAGCGCTTCCCTTCGGCGTCCCAGTCGGTGCAGGTCAGCAGGAGCAGCGTTTGGCCGTCCGGCATGTAGAGCGCCTTCACGTTCTCGGGGGCTATGCGGCTGCGCCGGCGCACTTCGTACACATACTCGACTTCACCCAAGATATACACAATCTCGTCGCCGGGCTTGATGCGCTCCAAATCGGCGAACGCACCGCGCGTCAGCCGCTCGGTGGTGATATGGCCGACCAACGCCATCGCCAGCTTGTCTCCGGGGAACGCGCCGGTGGTGGTCAGCCAACCCACATCGGCGCCCAGTGTAGTTAGATCCCATTGGCCGTTCACGATGGGGATGGTTACGATGGGAGCGTCCACGTTCAGCCGGGCGATGCGCAAGCGCGCCGGTTGGGGCTGCGGCGTTCCAAGAGGTTCCACAAGCGCGCCGGTGCGTGGAGCGGACAGAGCGGCGGTATGCGTTGCATCGGCAGGCCTAAGCGTTGGGGCAAGGGTTGGGTTTACAGGAAAGTCGGCCGGTTTGTCGAGGGCAGCCCGCAGGTCATCCGGCTCAGGTGCGGCCAGCTCGGTCGTTGCCGCGCTCGGTGGGATGGCCAACAGACTGATGCCTCCCAACACCAACGGCAAAGCGATAGCCCGTAGCAGCGCTGCCGCAGTCGGGTACTGTGATCGGTTCTGCAAGGCCAGCAGCCCGATGGCGAGCGCCAAGCCCGCACACAGAGCTGCCAGGATAACGTTCCAGGCAATCAACATGAAGCCGGGCACCTTAGGCGCGACGGCGCAGCGCCAGCACCAGCAAAGACGGCAGCACCAGCGCCAGCAACGCCAGCATCAACGTGAGTTCAAACGAGAACGGCGCCGTGCCCGCATCCGGCAGTCTTTCGGGCACTATCAGCAGGCTGACTTCGTTCGAGATGAGCACGCCGGAGACCACACCGACGTTGCGAATCGTGTCCCCGCCTTTTGCCTGTGAGTTGACGCGCGCTTGGATGACCATCGTAATGGTCTGTCCAGCTGCGACCGTGCCGACGTTGAAAGTGACGGTATTGGTCGCCGCGTCAAAGGTGAAACCGCCCTGCGTGCTGAAGGCATCCACGAACGTCAGGGTAGACGGGAGCTGGTCGGTCACCCATTGGTTGACGGCCTCGCCGCTGCCGGTGTTGCGCAATGTAAGGGTGTATGAGATCAGGTTGCCTACCTGCACCTGCGTAGTGCTGGTGGCCTTCAACAGCTCCAGTCTCGCGCCGACGCTGTCGGCCGGCGAAGTTGGCGAGGGGCCGGGCGTGACAGGCAGGGTTGGTGTTGGGGTCGGTGAAGGGCCGGGCGTAGCAGTCAGGGTAGGAGTGGGCGTCTCGGTGAAGCCGGCAAAGGCGCCGCGCGGCGCGTTGTTGAAAAGCAATAACGTCGCCAACAGCACGGCTATCAGGCTCAGGGCGAGTGATTTCAAGCGCATGTTGCAAGTTTCCTCTTCAATCAAGGCGTTTCAAGGTCAGCGTCGAATGAGCGGCAGGTACAACGGAAAGCCGGGAGAGACGGTCAGGTTGAAGCGAAAAGCCGGGTCGCCGAGCAGGTTGAACGTATCAAGCAGGTCTTGGCCGAAGCTCTGGCTTTCAAGCAGACGGGTTTTTCCGGCCAGAGTCGCCTTCCCAATCACCGGTTGCCGTTGGACAAAGAGAGCTTGCAAAAAGCCGTGCGCCAGCTCGTTGTGACCGGTGGCCACGCCCAGGCTGGTGCTGCCCCAGACCGCCGCCGCTCCGGCGTTAGATTGACGCACCAGGCGCTCATCTAGGCTTGCCCCGGTGCGCAGATGGTACATGCCGGTGAAGCACGTCATGTGCAGCACCACCGGCAGGCGGCCGACATTGGTCAGGCCGGCCACGTCGTCGGCATGGAAGGCACGCTCCGCTGCCAGCTGTCGCACCGAAGCATGCCCGTTGTAGATCATCAGGCCCATGCCGGCATTCCAGCGCCCGAGCACTGCCTGATGCGTTGGCGTGATGGGACTGGTCACCAGAATGTGCTGCGCACTGAAGGGGGACGCGATGTAGGCTGCCGCCAGCGTCTGCGAGGTGGCCGGGAAGTTGCCGGCTTCGTCGGCGTTATCGGAGAGGAAGGTCACAACCGAGTTCCACAACCCCGGCGCGGGATTGGTCTCGGCCTGCACGATTTTGCTGATGACGGCCTGTGCCTCCGCCAGAGAGTTGACGGGCAGGCGTCCCAGTGCCATATCCGGTAGTGCGTCGCTGCCGTGTACGGCCACGTAGCGGTTGTCGGCAGCGGTCTCGTCGGTGAAGGCATCCACGTCCGCCAGGTACGGTGGGATGTAGGTCGGCAGCGAGTCCGACCGGTAACGGCGCGGGTCGAACGTCCCATCGCCGACGAGCAGCACATAGGTCGGGCGCGGGTTCCACGTTGCATAGGCATTGGCGAGGTAGGCGCGGATGGCCTCGGCAGTAGGCCGGCCGTCGAAGGCGTCGTAGATCGCGGCTACGTCCTCGACGGCGACGCTCAGCCCCTGGCTCTGCCTCAGTGCCAGCAGCGGGTCGAGCGCGGAGCGGAAGTCGCGGTGGGTGATGACGAGATAATCCGCGCCGGTGATGGGCGCGAGTGCCCGCGGGACGCGCACGCCGGCGGGCAAGCGCAGGCCGCTCTCCGTTGCCAGCGTGTAGCGGCGCGGTCCGCTCACTCCCACATCGCCCAACGAGACGCTGTTACCGGTGACGGAAAAGTCGAAGAGCGCCACGGGCTGATCGGGGACGGTAACATCGTAGGCTCGCAGGCGGTCAATCGAGTCGAAGTTGAGCGTGTAGGCACCGGCCAAGGCTTCGCCGGTGAACGTGACGTGCGTCCCGACCGAGGCCGTGCCCAGCGCATAGCGCACCGCAAACGCATCCAGCCAAGTCTCCTCCACCGTCACGCCGTTGATGCCGGGCAGGCTTAGGGTCAGCGTGTTGTTCGCTTGTAAGGCGCCGGCGGCAAGCGGTATGGTCGCGGTGATGGCCTGCTTGCCGTTCCACTCCGGTGTGGCCCGCGTCACGCCGTTCACGACGATATTGACGCGATGGTCGGGCGACGGCGGCACATCGGTCTTTCCGATCAGCCAGACGGTAAGCGTGGTCGGTTGAGTCGAGTTCAGGTTGGTCAGCGCGAAGTTCGTCTGAAAGGTCTGCGAGATGACCTGCGTGCCGGAGGTGAAGCGAAAGACGCGCTCCCAGACCCAGCGCTCGCCGTCGCGCCCGGCAGGGATGGTGGGGCAAAAACACTCCGGCGTGTAAATCCGGTTCTCCTCGAAGGTCGGCTCGACCCAAGCGTTGCCGACGGGCAAACCGGATGGGTTAGCCGAGCGGCTCGCCATGCGCAGGCCGGGTGCGCCGATGTCGGCCAGCACGTACACATCGCCGGACGTGTAGCGGTTGAAGCGCGGCTCGGCGTAAAACAAAAAGCGCTCACCCGGCTCAAAGGCCGTGTCGCCGTTGCCATCCCACTCCATCGGGATGAGGACACCTGCGCGCGAGAGTTGCAGGTTGGCCGGGTTGACGCTCGCCACGGGAAAGCCCGCCCCGTTCAGCGCCTCGTATGTCAGGGCAGTGATGCCCGCCTGCGTCACCTCGATGAAGGCGCGCGGTGCGCCGGACTGCGCCGTAAAGAGCGGTGTTATGCCGGAAGGTGCCGGCTCTAACGTGGCCTGCACCTGGGTCGGATTGGCAACGGAGGCCCGGACGACCTCGACCAGCGGATCAAAGGCGGCGACGGACGGAGCAAGAGGCGTGTTGAAGCGAACCGTAGCACGCACAAACGTGGTGACGGTCAGGGCTGCGCCGGTGGGGCGTGCCGGGTAGAACGTTAGCCGCGCCAGCGACACACCGCGCATCACGCCGAGCGGCGTCAGCTCCAGCACTTCACGCTCGAAGGGCAAAGCCTCGGCAGCGGCCACGGCCACGAGCGCACCGTTCTCGCCGGGGCGCGGGGCGAGCGCCAGTGGGCCGGGCAGCACCGTAGTGGATTCGGTTAATTCTTCGATAAACACCTCCGGCGCAGCACCGGGCGGCAGCGCAATCAAAATTGCGTCAACAGGTAGGCGCGGCAAAGCCGGCTCGCGCAGCGTTTCGAAGCCGGGCATCGCAACTGTCCAGCCCTCCGTGCCCTCAATGAAATCAGGCTGCGGCGCACGCCAGACTATGCTCAGGCCGTCGGCCAACACGGTGATGGTCGGCGCAGCGTCGGAGGGAACTTGCGAGGTAGCAGTGACCGGCAGCGCAGAAGCGCTTATCCACAATGCCAGAAGGGAAAAGTGAAGACCGGCTCTTCGGAACCGGCGAGGAAGTGTTTTCTTCAACAACATCTCTCAAGTAACTGCACCGCTTTGCGACTGAGCCAATGCCTCTAAGTCTTCAACCAGGTGTTGCAAACGTAGCAGCTCCTTGTGGAGGAGCCTGTAAGCAGATTCCGGGGAAAAGACGCCATCTTCTAACCCCTGCAAATAGCCGTGCAGGCCGGCGAGCGGCTCGCGCATAGCACGGGCCAGGGCTGCGGCGCGCACCCACGGCGATGCGGTCGGATCGGACTGAGTGAAAATGGACGAGGCCGGTCGTCGCGGCATACGAAATCAGGAGGAAGGCAGCGCAGCCGGTGTGTTCGGGCCGTCCGGTTTCTTCTGCGCAGCTTCGAGCTGAGTGCGCGCCTCCGCCAGATTCGCCTCCAGCGTGGCCAGGCGCGCCTGCTGCTCTTGAACACTTTTCTCCAGCTCGGTCACACGCTTTTTCAAGCGGGAGATCGTCCAGCGGTTGCCGACCAGCGACGGAACGGAGATTAACAGGCTGATAAGCAAGCCCAGCCCGACGGCCAGCAGCAGCACCAACGCCAACGGCGCACCGGCAAATTGCCAGAACAGAAAGCTGACCGTGACCGGCATAGCGTTCTGCACGGCGAAGATGACGGTAAGGATGGCGATGACGAGAGCGAGGATCAGGAGAATTTGCATGAACGACCTCGAGGAACATGGAACAAAGCGCGTCCGGCACCTATACGGCAAATGCTAGCCCGACAGCATTAGGAAATCATAAAGCCACCCTGCCTAAAACTGCCTTGCCTAGGTCCGATGCTTCAATTCGACTCTTCCGGCTCGAAGCGATAGCCCACGCCACGCACGGTCACGATCTGCCGGCCTGCCGCGCCGAGTTTACGGCGCAAGTTTGCTAGATGCACGTCAATGACGCGGTCTACGCCATAGAAGCCCGGCTCCCAGCAGCGGTCGAGCAGTTCGGCGCGGGTGAAGGCGCGGCCCGGGTTGCGCATGAACACTTCGAGCAGGGCATACTCCTGCTCGGTGAGGGAGACCGGCCGATCGTTCACGCGCACAGTATGGGAGACCGGATCAAGCTGAATAGAGCCGCGAGTGAGCGGTACGCCGGGGTGACCTGCCCGGCGCAACAGCGCCTTGACACGAGCCACCACCTGGCGCGGGCTGAAAGGTTTGGTCACGTAATCATCCGCGCCCAGCTCCAGGCCGGCCACCTGCTGGTCGTCTCGTGCCAGCGAGGTGAGCATCAGGATAGGGACGTTAGAACGGGCACGCAGCGCGCGGCATACTTCCCAGCCATCCAGTTCGCCGGGGAGTAGCAAATCCAGCACCACCAGCGCCGGCTTGTGGAGCGCCGCCGCTTCCAGCGCCGCCTCGCCGTCCATCACGGCGATGACTTCGTAACCTGCTTTACTCAGATAACCGGTCAGCAGATCACGGATGCTGAATTCATCATCAACGACTAGGATTTTGGGTTTCACGTCTCACTCAGCAGCAGAGTCACGGTGAAGGTCACGCCCTCACCGGGCCGACTGGAGGCCGCCACCACGCCGCCTTGCGCCTCGACCAGGGCCTTAACAATATACAGTCCTAGCCCTGTTCCCGCAATTTTGCCCTGGGAGGCTGCTTCGGCGCGATAGTACAGCCGGAACAGGTTTGCCAGTTGAGCCTCACTTAGCCCACGACCGCTGTTAGTGATGGACACCTGTACCCGACCGGCCTCAGCCCGCCCGCCGACGCGGATGGTGCCGCCATCCGGCGTGTACTTGACGGCGTTGCTGAACAGATTGTAGAAGACCTGTACCAGTCGTGGCAGGTCGGCGCGAACGGCGGGGAGGTCGCCCGGCCAGTCCATCTCCAGCGAAAGCTGCCGGAGGCGCAGAAGCACGGCAAATTCGTCTGCTACGGCCTGTATCACAGCAGGCAAGTCACAGGGCTGAAGCTGGAGTTTGAGCCGGCCGCTTTCCAGCTGGTCGAGGTCGAGCAGGTCGTCAATCAGATGGTCCATGCGTCCGGCCATGGCACTCACCAGCTGCAGGTAACGCTGAAGCTCCGGATCGGTCTGTGCTGCCGGCTGCTCCAGGCTCAGCTCGGTATAACTCAGCACCGCGTTCAGCGGCGAGCGCAGGTCATGGGCGACCATCCTCAACAGAAAGGACTTGAAGGTGTTGAGGCGCTCCAGTTCGGCGTTGGCGCGGGCCAGCGCGGCTTGTGCCAAACGCAGCTCGTTGCGGTCTTGCATTACTTGCTGTTCAAGCCGCGTCGCTGCGGTGACGTCCTCGACAAGCAATAGCAGGCCGGGCGCAGCGTCATCTTGGTACAGCGGCATGACGGAGAAATTGAGATACCGAAGAGTGCCATCAGGCCGCTCACGCTGGATGCGTCGCAGACGAAAGATATCGTTCTCGCCACGCATCACGGTAGCCAACGCTGCCTCGGCGCCGACGAATTCCCAGGCCACTTCGGACAGCCGGCGGCCTACCATTGCTTCGGCTTCCACGTCCAGCAGTTCGGGCAAGTTAGGGGAAACCTGGGCGATAACCAGGTCAGGCGTAAGGCGGGCGTAGGCCAGAGCGTGTACGCAGGCAAACGTCCGGGCGGCGAGCGCGTCGAGGGCGAGCGCGTCCGGCGAGTCGGTTTCTCTCATCATTCGGCCTCGATCAACTCTGCCAGCCGGAGGAAGGCGTCATCCACGCCCTCACCGGTCAGTGCACTGGTCAGCAAATATGGTCCGTCAAGGAATTCGGTGCACAGTGTGTGCAGGTCGCCCTCGGCAATTTCGCGCTCTGCGGTCAGGTCACATTTATTGCCACAGTAGACCGTCCGCGCCGACGGGTTGGCTGCGCGTAGTTGTTGTGTGTAACGCTCCAACGTCGCCAGCGTGTGGCGTCGCGTCAGGTCACAGACCACCAATGCGCCGGCTGCGCCTAGAAGGTAGGATGAGTCGGCGTTGTAGTCTTCGCTGCCGGCCAAATCCCACACAATCAGATTGAGTCTGCCGTAAGGCCGCTCCAGTGGCTTGCGCGAGACTCTGACACCGATGGTGCTGAGGTAATTCGCATCAAAGCGACCCTCGACGAAGCGGCGCACCAGGCTGGTCTTGCCGACGGCGAAATCTCCGAGCAAACACACTTTCTTCTGAATAACTTTCATCTCTTCCAACCTTGGTCACAGGATGCGCCGCCTGGCGATGAGTTTTAGACATGAATTTTGGCCACCAATGAGTCCACTGCAAAAAGGATATTTCACCGCTGAGTTCACCGAGCACGTGGAGAGATGATAGAAGGAAGAACCCTGCGCTCTTCGCGGTGCGTTTTTTCAATGTACTCACGAGCGCACACGAATTGACGCGAATTTTCACGAAAGACTCCACTGCAAAAGCCATGATCTCACCGCGAAGCCGCGCAGAGCGCGACGAAGAGCGCGAAGACCTCGCCCTCATTTTCTTTCCTTCGCGTTCTTTGCATCTTCGCGGTTCAAAGGGACTTTAGTAGAGCCGGGAAGAGATACCAAAAACTCAATCCGAGAAATCCGTTCAATCCGTTGACCCTACTGGAGCAGAGCGGGAATCTCCTCTGGGTGCTTCGCCACCTTGACGCGCGCGGCAGTCAGCGCCCGAATCTTTTCCTCGGCGGTTCCCGTACCACCTTCGATGATAGCGCCGGCGTGGCCCATGCGCTTGCCGGGCGGCGCGGTCTGCCCAGCGATGAAGGCAACGACGGGCTTGCTCATCTTGGTGGCGATGAACTCGGCGGCGCGCTCCTCGTCGTTGCCGCCGATCTCGCCGATCAGCACCACCTTCTCCGTCTGCGGGTCGGCCTCGAAGCGCGCCAGCACATCAATGAAATTCAAGCCCTTCACCGGGTCGCCGCCGATGCCTACGCAGGTGGACTGGCCCAGGCCACTGGCCGTGAGTGCAGCGATGACCTCGTAGGTCAGCGTGCCCGAGCGCGAGACGATGCCGATGTGGCCAGGCCGGGCGATGTGGCCGGGGATGATGCCGACCTTGGCCTCGCCCGGCGTCAGCAGGCCGGGGCAGTTCGGGCCGACCAGCGTCACGCCCTTGTAATCCAGATACTGACGCACCTTCATCATCTCCTGCACCGGGATCCAATCCGAGATGCAGACGATGAGAGGAATGCCGGCGTCGGCGGCCTCGTACATCGCGTCCGGTGCGAAGCGGGCCGGCACGTAGATGATGGAACAGTTCGCGCCGGTGGATTCGACCGCAGCCTTAACCGTATCGAACACCGGCACCTTGTTCGCGACCCACTCGCCGCCCTTGCCGGGCGTCACCCCGGCGACGACCTTGGTGCCGTAGGCCAGCATCTGCTGCGTATGAAACAACCCCTCGCGTCCGGTGATGCCCTGCACGAGGAGACGGGTGTCTTTGTTGACGAGGATGCTCATGTTTCGATTTCAGTCTTTATCTTTAGTCTTTAGTCATGACTGATGATTGAAGACTGGCCTCTCGCTGCCGCTACGGCCTTCTGCGCAGCCTCGGCCAGCGAAGTAGCGGTGATCAGGTTGGCATCGGCCAAAATGCGCCGGCCCTCCTCTTCGTTCGTGCCCACCAACCGCACCACCATCGGCACTTTGACGCCGACTTCGCGCATGGCGGTGATGATGCCGCGCGCCACCTCATCGCAGCGGGTGATACCGCCGAAGATGTTGATCAGGATGGCCTTCAGGTTCGGCTCGGCCATGATAATTTTGAGCGCAGCAGCGACCTTCTCTGCACCCGCGCCGCCGCCGATATCGAGAAAGTTGGCCGGCTTGCCACCGAAGTGCTGGACGATGTCCATCGTGCCCATCGCCAGTCCTGCCCCGTTCACCAGGCAGCCGATCTCGCCGCCCAGGTTCACGTAGGAAAGGCCATATTTGCGCGCCTCGGTCTCCTGCGGCGACTCTTCGTCTAGGTCGCGCATCTCCGCCAGATCGGGATGACGGAAGAGGGCGTTGTCGTCGAGCACGATCTTGCCGTCGAGTGCCACCAGCGTGTTCGCACCGGTGATGACCAGCGGGTTGATCTCCGCCAGCGTGGCATCGGTATCCACATACGTCCGGTACAGGCCGAGCGCGATCTGGCCGAAGAGCTTCCAGTGCTCGCGCGGCAGGTTGATGTTGAGGGCGATGTTGCGCACCTGATAATCGCGCAGGCCCATGATGGGATCCACGTGCTCGCGGACGATGGCCGCCGGGTTGACCTTGGCGACCTCCTCGATCTCCACGCCGCCCTCAGACGAGCAGATGACGACGGGCCGACGCGCCGCCCGGTCGTTGGTGATGCCCAGATAGATTTCCTTCCTGATGTCGGCAGCCTCGTCCACCAGTACCTTGCGCACCGGCAGACCCTTGATGGTCATGGCGAGGATTTGCGCCGCCAGGTCTTCGGCCTCCTGCGGATTCCTGGCCAGCTTGATGCCGCCGGCCTTGCCGCGCCCGCCCACCAGCACCTGACTTTTGATGACGACACGCCCTCCTAACTCAATGGCGATGTCACGCGCCTCCTGCGCCGTGGTCGCCACGCGGCCCCTGGGGATGGGGATGCCGCGCTGAGCAAAGAGTTGTTTCGATTGATATTCGTGAAGTTTCAAGCAGCCTCCCGAACGGTGAAGAATCTGAGCAAAAACCGGACGCGATTATACAACGGGCAGGGTCAACGGATTTGGAAACGGATGTAACGGATTGGGTCCATCCGCTCCCATCCGCTCATCCATTACCCCATCCGTTGACAGCCCATCCGCTACATCCGTTCCCATCCGCTCATCCGTTATCCTATCCGTTGACAGCCCACCCGCTACATCCGCTCCCATCCGCTCATCCGTTATCCCATCTGTTGACAGCCCATCCGCTACATCCGCTCCCATCCGCTCATCCGCTATACCATCCGTTGACAGACCATCCGCTCATCCGTTATCTCATGCGAACCGGCTCAGACAACACGCATTACGCAACACGAGATACCCCATCCGTTCCCATTCGCTCATCTGTTATCCCATCCGTTGACAACCCATCCGTCACATCATTCGTTCTCATCCGTTGCCGATCCACTTCACGGCAACGGCGGGAATTTCATGATGCGGAAGTTGCCGGAGTCGGACACGTAGATGTCGCCCTGCGGGCCGATGGCGATGCCGGAGAGCAGGGCAAAGGTGGTGTTGTCCGTGCCGGCGTCGCCCCAGGTGGTCAGGAACTGGCCGTTGCGGTCGAAGACCAGCACGCGGTAGCCTTCCGGCTCGGTGACGTAGATGCGGCCGCGCGCGTCCAGCGCCAGGTAGGGCTTGTTCTCGACGGACTGGCCGGCCCACGCCTCCACGGCGAACTCGGCGTCGAAGACGTAGTCGTCGGCGTCGGGGAACAGTGGGCGGAAGCGCTGGATGCGCTGGTTCCACGTGTCGGCCACGTACACGTTGCGCTCGGCGTCCACGGCCAGGCCCACCGGCTCGTCCAGGAAGCCCGGCTCGAAGCCGCCTGCGCCGATGACGCCGATGCCGCGCCCGTCCGCATCGAAGATGACGATGCGCTTGTTGCCGGTATCGGCCACGTACACACGACGACCGTCCGCACTGACGGCCACGGCACGCGGGCCGTAGAACGAGTCGAACGCGCCGTCCTGCGACGGGACGCCCTTGCCCCACATCGTCAGGAAGCGGCCGTCGGCATCGAACTTCTGGATACGGTTATTCCAGGTATCGGCCACATACACCGAGCCATCCGGCCCAACACCTACGCCCCACGGCTCATTGAACGTGCCGCCCTGTAGGCCTGAACCATCATCGAAGCGCCCAAAGCGCCCGAAGGTGAGCAGATGTTGACCGTTGGGGTCGAACTTCTGAATGCGATGGTTGAAGGTGTCGGCCACGTACACCGAGCCGTCGGGCGCAATGGCAATACCGCGCTGGCGCTCGAACTTCCCGTCGGCCTGGCCCTGCCCGCCGAAGATGAGCGTGGCAGCCAGCACCTGCCGCGCCGCAGCGTACGGGTCGCGCGCGGTCACCGGCTCTAGCACCGTCGGGCCGACGCCGTAGGTCCAGATTTGCGCGGCGATGTCCTTGCGCACATACAGCCGCATCCGGTCGGCCAGCGGCCACTTGGAAAGATCGAAGCTCTGGTTCGTGAGCTGACCATAGAGCGTGTAGTCGCGGTCCCACCAGATATTCCATAGCGCCTGACGCATCTCCGGCTCGTCCAGCCGGCTGAGGATGCGCGGGCCGATGCTTTCGGGGAAGTAGTCCTGCATCGGCCAGACCATGCGGATGTATTCGAACTTATAGTAGTTGTCGCGCAGCAGCGCTTCGACGCGCGTCCAGTTCTTGTCGCCCGCCACCACCACCGGCGCGTCCAGCTTCTCGCGCGTCGGCTGGTCGGCGAAGTAGGCCTGGTTGGTGAAGTTGCGGAAGTACCACGTCATCGGCCAGGCGATGTCGTCGTCGTAGGCCACCTTCAGGCCGAGGCCGTCCTGCGTGCGCATCGAGATGTCCTCGACCTGTTCGAGCACCGTCTTGACGCCGCGCGCGCCGTGAGCGTACACAAGGAACTCGTTGGCGTAGTCGTAGTTGACGTAGGCGGCGATGAAGGCCACGCGCGCGGTGAGCAAGCCGAGCAGCCCGAAGAACGAGAGCGCCGCCAGCCGGGCCACGTTGGCCCAGCCGAGCGGCTCGCCCAGCCGGTACAGGCCGAAGATGCCCAGCGCGGCAATGGCCAGCGCCGAGAGGAAGCCGGTGGTGGCCGAGAGCTGACTCAGTTGCGTGCCCCGGAACGGCGGATTGTTGCCGAGGAGTGCCCCGACGACCGAGGCCGCGGCCACGATCGTCAGCGGCAGCAGCAGCGCCACAAGCCAAGCGCGCTGCGCCCGGAAGTGGTCCCAGTCAATCTGCTCGATCAGCTTGCCGATTACCCAGCCGGTGAGCAAAATCATCGGCAGGACGATATGGGTGGTGAGCCAGGGCATCTTCTCGCCGGCGATGCTGAAGCCGGCAAAGGCCATGAGCGACCACCAGCCGAGAAAGAGCACCGCCGGGAAGGGCGCCGCAGCGTCCGCCGGGGCTGTGCCGTCGCGTGAGCCGCCCTGCGCCGGCCTGCGCCGCAGCCAGGCGCGCACGCCCAGCGCCGCCGCGGTCAGCGCGCCGACGGTCGGCAGGAATTCATAGATAGGCAGATTGATCAGGCCGTAGTAGTACCAAGGCTGGCTGCCGCGCCGCACGCCGTGCTGCTCCAGCCAGTATCCCAGCGAGCCGACCAGGCCGGTCGCTAGGCCGTTGCCATTGGTGAAGAACGTGGTGTAGAAGGGGATGTAGATGGCCCAGAAGATGGCTGCGCAGATGAGAAAAATTCGCCAGTTCCAAATGTAGCCGACCAGCACCGACGCTGCGATAAGGAAGACCGTCATCGCGCCGGTGACGAAGGCGTCGGAATTAATCAACGCAAAGAAATCAAATGGCTGCATCGGCGGCAGCGCGTAGTTGATGGGATTGAAGCCCATCATCTTGACCGGGAAGGCCGCCAGCTGCGGCAGGGCGAAGACGCCCATCACCATGATCAGGTCGAGCGAAGCGAAGCGGCGCACGTTCGGGCCGAAGGCGCGCATCACCAGCCATAGGGAGACAACGCCGCAAGCGAGCGCGACCAGCCAGGCGATATCCGCCCAGACGGTGAGCGGCGAGCTGCTCTGCGCGGGCCGGTCCGGCTGCGTGGCACTAGGCGCGAAGAACGTGCCCGATGTGCCCAGCCGGTCTTTGTACAGGAAGATGGTGACGCCGATAGCGGCGGCGGCCAGGCCGATGCTGAGCACCGTGGTGAACGTCCGCCGCGTCGAGTCGGAGCCGGCCGGCCAGGGCCGCGAGTACAGGTCAAGGATGAAATGCAGGCCGAGGAAGACCATGAAGATGGCCGTGTAGATGAACGACGTCTCCATGGTAGCGTAGAACAGGGCGCTGACGGCGGCCAGCCCGTAGAGGAACTTCGGCGCGCGCGTGTCCATATAGTTCAGGATCATCAGCGCCATCAGCAAGCCCCAGACCATCACGTACGGCTCGTCGCGGATGTAGCGCGAGTAGTAGAGCTGGTAGGGCGAGATGAGCATGAGCACGGCGGCGGCCAGCGCGCCCGTCCGCCCGATCCACTTGCGGAAGAAGTAGCACAGGCCGATCGCCGCCACGCCCATCAGCGCGCTGGGAATGCGGGCGGTGAAGTCGTTGTCGCCAAACAGCCAATAGATGAAGGCCGTCACGTGGAACTTGAGCGGGCCGTGCATCACCGGGTCATGGGCATAATTGCCGTTGGTGTACAGATACCAGGCGTACTGAGTGTGCAGGCTTTCATCGTGGCTCATCACGCGCGTGCCCAAATCATAGAAGCGCGTCACGAAGGCCAGCACGAGCAGCGCCAGGTAGGCGGCCTTTTCCCAATCCGGCGCCAGCACCGACCACACCGGTCGCGCCAGCGCTGAACGAGTTTCCTGTTGTTCGTAAGTCGTAGCTGCCATAGAGAACTTTCTACTGCTATCGAGCCGGTTCAGACTTCAGGCCGACCAGCGAAAAAGCGGTGAGCGGCAGAGAGTCAACTTCCAGTCGCTGCAGGTTCACCACTTGACTGGCGTGATCAATGTCGAGGCTGATTAGGCGGCCCTCGGCGTCAAAGTCGAGCACTAGACCTGGCGCAACTTCTCGCGAGTCGACGCTGGCGTGCTCAGACAACTCGATATACAACGAGTCGGTCTCAGGGTAGTAATGGAATTTCATGACTCATCTCCTGCCTCAAAGTCACGATCGGGAAAGGCGTTGTGCACGGTCTCGCCGTAGCTGCGACAGGCGTTTTCCTTGTTTCCCTGGTTTCCCTCTTTTCCCTGCGCCCTCTGCTTCGCCTTTCAACTCCGCCACTTCCGCTGCCGTCAGGTAGCGCCACTCGCCCGGCTTCAGGTCGCCGAGCCGCAGGCTGCCCAGCCGGACGCGAATCAGGCGCTTCACGGGCAGGCCGAGCGTCGCGCCGATGTCGCGAATCTCATGCTTGCGGCCCTCGCGCATCACCACCCTGAGCCACGTGGTCTCGTGCGATGGGCCTTCGCGAGTGACGCGCGCCGGCAGCGTGCGCACCTGCTTGCCGGTCTCCGGGTCCTTCAGCACCACGCCACGCCGCCAGATGTTCAGCTGCTCCTCGTCAGGCGCGCCCTTCACCAGCACGCGGTACTCCTTCTCCACTTCATAGCGCGGGTGCGTCAGCCGGTTGGCCAGCGCCCCGTCGTTGGTCAGCAGAATCAGGCCCTCGCTCTCCACGTCCAGCCGGCCCACCGGGTAAAGGCGCACCTTCGAAGGAACCAGGTCAACCACAGTCTTCCGGTCGCCCTGCGGCTCCAGCGAAGAGACCACGCCGCGCGGCTTGTGCAGCAGGACGTACGTCAAGCGCTCCGGCTCGGCCAGCGGCTCGCCGTCCAGCGTAATGGTGTCGCGCGTCGGGTCGGCCTTCTGGCCGAGCTGCGCCACCCGGCCATTGACGCGCACGCGGCCTTGCAAGATCAGCTCCTCGCAACTGCGCCGCGAGCCGTAGCCGGCCTGTGCCAGCAGCTTCTGTAGGCGTTCCTCCATGCGGCTAACTTCCCGGCGGGCGCGGGACCGGGGCCACGTCGAAGCGAAGAGGCGGCGCAGCCGTAGCGCCGGAAACGACGGGGGCCGTCCAACCGAGCGGCGTGGGCGTCCGTTCCACGAGCACGGGAGCAGGCAGGTAGGCCGCGCGCAGGGTCGGCGCGAGGTGATAGCGCATCGGGACAACGTTTGCGACGATGAACGTCGCCGCAACCAGGCTCATGCTCAGCGCCAGTGGCCAACGGTTCACCTGGCGCGGCATCTTCATCTGTGCCCGGACGCGATCCCACGCCGCCTCCGACGATAACGGCATCGTCTTAAGCGCCGCAGCCACCTGCTCCAGTTGAGACTCAACTTCCCTGCGCCTCATGCCGGGGCCTCCGACCATTGCCACTCCGGCGCCGCGCCCTGCTCCGTCAATGCGCGCCGCAGCGCTTCCACACCCAGCCGCACGCGCGACTCCGCCGTCTTGGGGTTGCAGCCCAGCGCTGCGCCGACTTCCTTGTAGCGCATCTCGCCCAGATAACGCAGCACTACCGCCTCGCGCACCGGCTCGGAGAGCGCTTGCAGGGCCTGCCACAACTGGCGTCGCAGGCCACGCCGTTCGAGCGCTGTCTCCACTTCGCGCGGCGTCGCCGGCATCTCGCCCGCCAGCAATTCCAGCGGCCCCTGAAGCAGCAGCTTGCGCCGGCGCTTGTTGCGGCAGCGGCTCAGCGCGATGGTGAACAGCCAGGTGCGGAAGGCCGAGCGGCGAGCGTCGTAGCGGCCCAGGTTGCTCAGCGCGTACACGAATGTATCCTGCGCCACCTCCTCCGCATCGGCCAAGTCGTTAAGCAGGCCGAGCGAGAGCCGCACGACGCTTGGGTAGAACTCATGGAAGAGCGCCGCGCAGGCGGCCTCGTCGCCGCGCGCCCCGCGCTCGATCCACTCGGCCAGCCAGGCGTCGTCCTTTGCTGGTTCCGTTCGCATCGTTATACACTCCAGAGCAACGTTTTGCGTGCCGGGTCAGCGAAAAACTCAGGCAACCTGCGTGACAGTATCGCGGCAAAAGATTAAGGCCCGCCTGATCCCCTTGCATTTAAGAGTGCACTGAAAAAAGGTCATGATTGTGACACTTTGGTTACAATCTTGACGCCATATATGGTGGTTTTTGTGCCTGAAAAATAGTTTTTAGTGCACTCTTATGTATAAGGGAATCGGTGGGCGCTGCTATTTTCCACTTTCTACTTTCTACTTTCTCATTTGTTTCACCTTCAACACTAAATCCATTGGATACTTCGCCAGCACTTCGAATTTGAGCGTCTCCGGGTTGAGCCAGACGCTGTCCTCCAGGCGCACGCCGAAGCCGCCCTTGGGGTGATCGGGATAGTACAACCCCGGCTCGACGGTGAAGACTGCGCCGGGCAGCAGCTTTGCTTCGTTGCCTTCGTAGTCGCTCAGGCTCGGCCACT
>JAVQXV010000323.1:0-2677 GCA_033577755.1 Anaerolineales bacterium | reverse complement strand
CCGCGCACCCGGTACACCTCGGCCAGCTCGTAGCGCAGGCTGCCGACCGCGCGCGCAACCTCCGGCTCGGCCTGCGGGTCGGGCGACGGCCTGTCCGGCGGCCAGGCCGCCTCCAGCAGTTCCTTCGCCGCGCCGAACTCGCCAAACGCCCGCCGCAGCCAGCCCAGCCGGTGCAGGTGCCAGAGCCGGTCTGTGCCGGTCAGTGCGGCGGAGGCGGCGTCCAGCGCCTCGAAGGATGCGCGCACCAACCGGTTGAGGGCCGGGTCGCGGTAGATGTCGCCATAGCCGCGCCGGGCCAGCCAGGCCCCATAGGCGGCAAAGCCCGCCTGCAGGGCGCGCCGCTCCTCCGGCGTCAGCCGGCGCGCGGCCTCCTGCCTCACCGCCGGCTGAAAGCGGTAGGTGGCCGGGGTGTTGTCCTGCGCAAAGAAGCCTGCCACTTCCAGCAGGCTGCGGTTGATAAAGGCCTGCAAACCGGCGCGGGCCTCGGCCAGCGCGGCCTCCGGTATCTCCTTCCACAGGACGAGCGGCTCTGCGTTCCAGACCAGCGCGGCCGCCTCGGCAAAGAAGGGGAAGGCGAAGACGCTCAGGGCGCGCAGGCGGGCCTGCTCGGCGGCGCGCAGGCGGTTGTAGCTGCGGGCGAAGGCGGCGGCGAAGGTGACGTGATGCGGGGCCAGGCCGGGGCGACGGGCGCTTGCCAGCTCGTCTTCCCAGTTCTCCAGAAATTTTTCGGGCGGCACGTCGCGGCTGGCGTCGTACTCGCCGGCCAGCAGGGCAATGGCCAGCGGGTGGCCGCCGGTAGCCCGGCCGACTCCGGCGGCCAGCGCATGGCGCACCGCCGGGGCTTCCTCTGCGGCGCGGGTGCTGTGCGAGAGGAACAGCGCTGCGCCCGCCGTCTCCGACAGGCCGGGCAGGAGCGCGTCCGCGCCGGGGAAGAGACGCTCTCCCGGCAAACCGGCAGGCCGGTCGCGGCTGGTGAGCAGCAGGGGAAGGCCGCCTTCGGCCAGTTGGTACACCAGCCGGTGAACGGCCTCCGCCTCGGCCCGCTCGCGCGCAGCGCGTTCGTCTTCCACCTCCGCCGGCACCAGCCGCTGCAGCACGCTCTCGTAGTTATCCAGCAGCAACAGGCCGTCCCACTCGCGAGCGGCCTCCAGGATGCGCTGCGCCTGAACGCCGTCGGCCAAATCGGCCAGTTGCACGGCCCCGGCCTCGCCGTAGAACAGGCGCAGCAGGTCGCGGCGGAAGGCGCGGGCCTCCACCACCTCGTTGGCGAAGCTCAGGCCGCGCACGCCCTGCGGCCAGCGCCAGGCAAATCGCTCGGCAAAGGCAGCCGATAGCACCGTCTTGCCCATGCCGGGCGCACCGGCCACGGTCACGACCTTCACGCCGCTGCTGTAGGTCTTGGCCAGCGCATGCAGCTCACCGTCCCGGCCCAGCAGCGGGCGGGGCGGCTGCACTTCCTGCGGCAGGCTCAGCCGGCCCGGCAGGCCAAGAGCGCTTACCTGCGGCTCGCCTTCGGCTAGGGGCAAGGGCTGCCAGCCCTCACGTGTGCAGTAGCCCACCGGCAGGCCAACGGCGTGCGGCGAATGGAGCAGCGCCTGCCGCGCCTGACGCAGGGCATGGGCGAGCGAGTGGCCGGCCAGCGCCGTCTCGTACAGGGCTACGGCGAACTCATCGCTGAGCGGGTCGGGGAACGCGCCCTGCATCCCGACGACGAAGGGCAGGCCGGCCAGCGCCAGCGAGCGCGCCAGGTTGGCGGTGACGCCATCGGCAGTATGGCAGGCGCTGAACACGCCCAAACGCAGCAGGCCGGGCGCGCTCAGGCCGAGCAGGTCGGCGCCGGGCAGGCGGCTCTCGCGGCCATCGGCATCTTCCAAAATCAGGATGGCCTGCGGGCCGTCGTCCGTGGCGATGACGTTGCCGTGACAGGTGAGATGCAGCACGCTCGCCGAGCGCACGCGGTTGAGGGCCTGACGCAGCGCGGCCACGGTGGGCGGCAGGCGTCGGGCGTTCACGGCCATGCCGCTCTCTTCAAGCGCGCGGCGGATGGCGCGCAGCTCGGTGTGCACGTCGAGGCGATAGCCCTCGCGTGGCCGGCCCTGTTCATCCACCAGCGGGTCGGCGGCCAGCGCGATGAAGTTGAGGGGGCCGGCTTCCGGCGCAGGCGGAGTCGGTCGGTCTATCAGGCGCAGCAGGCCGAACCGCGCGGCGAGGAGCTGCGTGCCGGAAAGGGCGGCGAACTCCCAGGGCACGGCCTGCGCCGCCTCATCCAGGTCGAGCAACAGCAGCGAGTCGCGGTCTGCCTCCAGAGCGTTGAGCAGGGCGCTGCCGCCGAGGGCGGCGAACAATCTGCGGCCCTCGTTATACGGGTCGGCCTGAAGGGCGGGCAGGCCGGGCAGCGCGTCCGGCGCGGTAACCGCCAGCCTCCGGTCGTTCAGGGCAGCGACGAAGCGGCCTTGGGGGTCGGCGGTGAGTTTGAGCGTCAGGGCCATAGGCCAATTGTAGCCACCCTTTCCCCCTCCTTCAGACGCGCACGCGTTTGAGTCTGGGTTTGACCTGACAGGCCGCAAAATGGCGGAGGATGCGCTGCGGCACGCGGCCTTCCATCTTCACGCCCTCTTCCAAATGCTCGGTGCGTTCCACATATCCCTGCTCATGAAAGAGCGAAATGAGATGGCCC
>JAVQXV010000034.1:0-23103 GCA_033577755.1 Anaerolineales bacterium | reverse complement strand
CGGAGGGCTTCGCCGCGCATGAGCCGAAAGCGAACAGGGCAACGTCGTAAAAAAACGTTGCCCTGTCCTTATCAGTCGGGGTGGGCGGATTTGAACCGCCGACCACTGCAACCCCATTGCAGTGCGCTAGCCGGGCTGCGCTACACCCCGATGTTTAGCTTGTCCTAGCGCTCTTGATAGTCTTCCGCTGAAAGAAATAACAACCCGCCGGCCAGCGTTGCGCAGACGCTGCATTACTGCAATCTCGCCAATCTGGCCGACAACCGATGTGTCACGCATTTGGGGCTTCTATGCTAAGCCGCCTGCATTATAACAGTGCGTCAGGCGTTTATCAAACGTAGCAGGGCTTCAGGCCGTCGTCGGAAGTTCTCCACTTTGAGTCGGCCCGTGCTCAGCGCCTCAACCGTTTCCGCCAGGACGCGGTTCACCGGCGTTGGAATGCCTTGTTCTGCACCGTAACGCACCACGGCGCCGTGCAGCCAGTGCACTTCAGTGGGGCGACCGGCGTGCAGGTCGAGGTGCAAGGAGGGCGGCTTGCCGCCGCGCGCCGAGGCCAGGCCGCGCCGCAGCAGAGGCCGGGCCAGCCACGCCGGCAGCTGTGCGCCGAGCGCCAGCGCACGCACCGGCGTTCCCGGCAAATCCACCACCGCATGGCGTAAGGCCTGCATCACGCTCAGGCATTCGCGCAATTGGGCCTGCTCCAGCGCAAACAGTCGCGTGTCGGCGAAGATTTCCGCCACGCTCAGGTCGAGGATGGCCGAGGTCGCGTTGCCGACCAAATTGGTGAGCAGCTTGGACCATTTGAGCGCGCCCGCTGACTCATACCCGCGCGCCTTTAGGCCGGCCTCATTGAATGCCCTCAGGAGCGGCGCGCTTAGCGGATGACCCAGCGCCACACCCACGCCGCGTTCCCGCTCGACGATGAAGTCGCCCACGCCGCGCCGCCCTACTGCCGTCGTCACCGTCCCGGCGATGACGCGCTCCGCGCCGAAAGCGCGCGCGATGTCGCCCTCGTTGTCCACGCCGTTTTGGAGGCATAGGATGGGCGGCGGCGAGTCGGTCACGGCGCGCAGTTCGGCGAGCGCGTTGACGGTATCGAAGGACTTGAGCGCGAACAGCAGTGCATCATGCTCCAGGCGCAAGGCGGCTGCCGGCGAATCCACTACGGCGGGCGCGGCGATCACGCTTTGCCGGTCGTGGCGAGTCAGGCGCAGGCCATGGGCGCGCAGTTGAGCGGCGGTAGCGGGCCGTGCCAGGAATGTGACCGTGTGCCCGGCCTGTGCCAGGCTGACGCCGAGATAAGCGCCGATTGCGCCGGCGCCTAGGATGAGGAACCTCATCACCGTCCTGCGCGGCTGCGCCGTTTCGTCGGGGCAGGGCGCTTCTTCGCTGTTGTACGTTTGCCGGGCTTGCGGGCAGATTTGCGGGCAGTTTTGCGCGCAGATTTTCGTTTCGGTTTGGGCTTCAGGCGCGGCAGCGGCCCAAGCTGTTGCTCCAGCTCGGCGCAGAGCCGGGCGCGCCCGCGCATCGCCAGAGTCTTGACGATGAAGGTGGCTGCTGCCGAGGCCGCCGCTGCGGGCAGCTTGAACTGCCGCATCAGTCGGGGCTTGAGGTAATTCACCGCGGCCTCCACGCCCTGGTTCAAAGCTTGGAGCACGGCGGCGCGTTTGCCTTTCTCGCACAGGTAGGCGTACAACGCGGGCTTCACCTGTTTGCCGAAATGGTCGAGCGAGTCGGCCAGGAGCATCTCCAACGGTTCAGGCAGCAGGGCGGCGAGCAGGTGAGAGAGGGATAGGGTCGCCATGGCTATTCCAGCCGCGAGCCGATGAAACCGCGCGCGCCCCGGGCGAAATCACCGGCCGGCATGGCGCGCTTGCCGGCGGGTTGAACTTCGAGCAGGCGCAATGCGCCATCGCCGCAGGCCACGGCCACGCCGCCGGCGAGCGGCAGCACTTCACCCGGCTCGCCGAGGACGCCCTCGGCCAACGCGGCGTGCAGCACCTTCAGAGGCCGGCCCTGCCAGAGGGCGAACGCGCCCGGCCACGGCGTCAGCGCGCGCACCCGGCGTTCCAGCTCAACGGCGCTACGCGTGAAGTCAAGATGGCCATCCTCTTTTCTAAGCTGAGGCGCATACGTTGCCAGCGCTTCGTCCTGCAGCTGCGGCTCAAGCTCTCCGGCCAGATAGGCGGGTAGGGCGGCAAGCAGCAGGTCGGCCCCGCGTTGCGCTAAGCGCGCGGTTAGCGTCCCCGTGGTGTCATCCGGTCGGATCGGTTCGATGCTCTTTGCCAGCAGCGGGCCGGTGTCCAGCCCCGCATCCATGCGCATCAGCGTGACGCCGGTCTCGGAGTCGCCGGCGGCGATCGCGGCGGCGACGGGAGCGGCGCCGCGCCAGCGCGGGAGCAAGGAAGCGTGGACGTTGAGGCAACCGAACGGCGGCAGGTCGAGCACCGCCGGCTTGAGGATCTGGCCGAAAGCGGCGACGACAATCAGGTCAGGTTGCCAGGCCGTGAGCCGGGCGAGGGCTTCCGGCTCGTGCAATTTCTCCGGCTGAATGATGGAGATACCCGCTTGCTGTGCTACCTGCTTTACGGGCGACTCGACGAGCTGCCGGCCGCGCCCGGCAGGCCGGTCGGGTTGAGTCACCACGCCGACCACTTGGGCGTGCTGTAGCAGCGCACGCAAGCTGGGGACGGCGAACTCCGGCGTGCCCATGAAGACGACGCGCGTGGTCTGAAGCGACGGCATGGTGCGGCATTCTAGCACAGCCGCCCACGCAAACTTTAAGCGTATTTCGCTGCTTGCGTTTCACTATAAATGGCTTAGAATCATTGCCAGTTTTTTTCATCCTCTTCACACTAAGGAGCAACCCCATGACCGACCGACCGATGATGGGCGATGTGAGCAGCAGCATTACCGGCGACGATAAACTTTGGAGCCTGCTGGCTTATATCCTCAGCCCAATTGTGCCTATAATCATTCTCTTGCTCGAGGACAAGAAGAACCGTCCGTTTATCCGCAGCCACAATGCGCAGGCGCTCATCCTGGGCATCATCGCCATTATAAATGCGCTGGTGCTTAGCTGGGCCCTCATCGGCTGCTGCACCGGCCTGCTGCTCTTCGGCTATCAGGTTTATCTCGGCGTTCAGGCCTATCAGGGGCGCACGGTCACCATCCCGATCATCACCGACTTTGTGAAGAATCAGGGCTGGGCGTAGGCCGGAAGTTCAAGATAGGGTTGGAAGCCCGCAGCAAGCGGGCTTCTTTTTTCCGCGGCAGTGCAACCTATACTGGGTGCGTGCGTAAGACCGGCAAGAGATGACGATGAGCGACAACTATCCTCCCGCCGGTGAGGCGCCTCCGTCTGCACCGCCGCCCCTGCCTTCAGCCTACGGCCCGGCTCCGCTTTCCCCCTCCGATGAACGCACCTGGGCGATGCTTGCGCATCTGAGCGTGCTGCTCAACCTGGTGACCGGCGCGCTCGGCCCGATCGCGGCGCTGGTAATTTATTTTGTCTTTCGCGATCGCTCGCGCTACGTCGCCTATCACTCGCTGCAAAGCTTCGTCATGCAGCTGATCTTGTGGGTCGGCGGCGGCGTGCTGGTCGGCCCGGCCTGGGTGCTCACCGGTCTCCTCTCGATGGTGATTATCGGCCTGCTGTGCATCCCCGTTGCCTGCGTTATTACGCTGCTGCCGCTGGGCGCGTTGGTGTACGGCGTCTGGGGCGGCATCGAGACTAGCCAGGGCAGGGATTTCAAGTATTACTGGATCGGCGACTGGGTGCGCGGCACGCTGACCGGCTGAGGTCATGTCGGGCCGCCTCATGCGTGAGCTTCAGGGCGCGATGGGGGCGTGTTCCAATAACCGGCAGTGCAAGAAGAAGATCGGCGAGCGCTCACGGCCCGCTGACGGTGGGCAGGCCGGAGGCCGCCCACCGGCGCAGGCCGCCGGCCATGCTGGTGACCCGAGTGAAACCGGCTTGCAGCAAGATGTCGCGCCCCTGTTGGCTGCGGTTGCCGGAGCGGCAGACCACCACAATCTCCCGGTCGCGTGGCACTTCGCTCAGGCGCGCGCTCAACTGGTCGAGCGGGATGAGGGTAGAGCCGGGTATGTGATACTCCATCCACTCTTCGGGCTGGCGCACGTCGAGTATGAACGCTCCCGCTTCGCGCATGGTTGCCGCTTCAGTGACCGAGATTTCCTTCGGCAGGGTGGTGGTGTTACCGACGGGCAGTAGGGCGAAGGCGGCCAGCGCGACAACTGCCAATGCCACCGTACCGATGATGAACCACAACGGGTTGAGTCCGGCGCTTCGTTTTCTGGGAGTAGCCGATTTTTTCAAGGGGACCTCCCGGCTTTGAAAGAACTACGGGATTCATTTCAAAAAAGGAAACCTTACCGCCGAGATTGCAGGATGTGCGGAGAAAAATTCTCACCCGCCGCGTTCTCCGCGGTGCGTTTTTTTTCAATGTACTCGCTACAGTTTGCGCTGAGGGCGCACGCGCACCGGCGCACGGCCGGTCTAACGCGGCAGGCCTCAGGTTCCGCCCGGCGCACAGGCAGCCGCGCTCGCCGTGCCCGACGACCTGGAGCTGCCGGTCGCCCGGGCGGTGAAGGTCGAGAGTTTCTTCCTGACCTTGTGCCCGCCGCAGTTGGGGCACTTCACTTTGCCGGCGGCTTCGCTGTTGCGCACCAGCTCTTCAAAGTCCGTGTGGCACTGGTTGCATTCAAACTCAAAGATCGGCATAGACGTTGCTCATCCTTCCCGCAGTTTGTCTGCCACCCGCTTCAGGCGGGCGCGCGCTTCCTCGGCGATCGGCTCCAGGCCCGGTTCGCCGATTATCCCCAGCATCCCCATCGGATCCACAAGTGAGACTTCGATGCCGGAGCCGTCCTCGGCCTGCGCCACGACGACGTTGCAGGGCAACAGCAGGCCGACTTGTGGCGCAGTGGTCAGCGCGCGATGCGCCAGCGGTGGGTTGCATGCGCCGAGGATTTTGTACGGGCGGAAGTCTACGTTGAGCTTTTTCTTCAACGTGGCCTTCACATCAATCTCCGTCAGCACGCCGAAACCTTCGGCCTGCAGAGCTTCGGTGACACGGGCAACGGCCGAGTCAAAATCGGTGTTGAGGTGGACATGAAGGCCGAGTGAGTGTGTGATCATGGTTTCTCTCCCAAAAGCAGAAGACGGTCGGCGACTCACCGTCCGCCGTCATTTCTCTATAGGCAGTCCCTGTCGCATCCAGGCGAGCGTGCCGCCGCGGACGTTGTAGATGGTCTTGAAGCCCTTCTGACCGAGCAGCGCAGCCGCCGATTGGCTGCGATTGCCCGTGGCGCAAATCACGGCCACCGGCGTCTCCGGGTCGAACTCGTTGACGCGCGTCGCCAGCTCGGCCAGCGGCACCAGCACCGCGCCGGGCACGTGGCCCTGCCGATATTCCCATGGCTCGCGCACATCTAACACCGTTGGCCGGCTGCCGTTCCCCGAGTCGAGCAGGGTCTTCAGTTCTGCTGCATCAATATCCTTCACATCGCCGCTGGTGAGCGGCAGGCCAAGCGCCTGCCAGACTTGCAGGCTATCGGCCAGATAACCGACAACGTTGTCATAGCCGACGCGTGCCAGGCTATAGACAACCGGTACGTAATCCACCGGATTGGAGAGCAGCAGGACGATCGGCACATCGGGCGGCAGGATGAAGCCGACGCGATTACTGAGCTGCTCATCGGCCTCCAGGTGAACGCTGCCGGGGATGTGCGCCTGGACGTAGTCGGCCTTGGGGCGGGTATCGAGCAGTGCGGCGCCGTACTGCAGATGCCGAATAGCGGCCTGCACCGTCAGCGGCTTCGGCGTCACCTCGCCCAACGGACGCGGGCCTTGGCGGTTGATGGCCTTGATCCGCTTGTGATTGCCCGGCTGCTCGGGCAGCTCGCCGGTGGCATAGGCGATGAACTCGCTGACCGTGCGCGGCGCGAGGGCGGGGTTGTGCCGGCGCTCATAGCCGAGCGTGGTGCTGCGCATCGAGCCGATGGACTTGCCGCACAGCGACCCGGCGCCGTGGCCGGGGTAGATAAGCAGGGCGTCATCCAGCTTGAGCAGGCCGTCGAACAGCGAAGCGTGCAGTTTCCCGGCCAGCTCTTGCGCCGCATCCGCGCCCACCAGGTCGGGCCGGCCCACATCGCCGACGAAGAGCGTGTCGCCCGTCAGCGCCAGCCACGGCTCGGCTGCGCGCGTCGTATCGCTCACCAGCAGGGTGATGGACTCCGGCGTGTGGCCGGGCGTGTGTCTTACTTCCAGGCGCACATTGCCGAGCATCAGAACATCGCCGGACTTCATCGGCTTGTGCGGGAATTGCGCGCCGGCCAGTTCGTGAACGTAGATGTCCGCGCCGGTGCGCTCCGCCAGGTCGGTATTGCCGGAGACGTGATCGGCGTGCAGGTGCGTCTCGATGATGTGCGTAATCTTCAGGCCGCGCGCCTGCGCCGCAGTCAGATATTTGCCGACCTCGCGGTCCGGGTCAACGACCGCCGCTATACCTGCGCGCTCGCACCCGATCAGATACGATGCGCAACCGAGGCCTTCAATAAAGAATTGTTGCAGGTACATGGCTACCTCCTAGCCGAACAGTTTTGGTACGTTATCAAACAACAAGAATCCGGCCAGCGCAAGCACGAACAAGGCGAATGCCTGGCGCAGCCGTTCAGCGGGCAGATAGCCGGCCAGGCGCGCGCCCAGAAAAGTCCCGCCCAGGCCGGCTACCACGAAAATCAGCGTCACCGTCCAGTCGAGAGATGCGCCGCTCAGATGCCCGAGCAGGCCGGCGACACTGTTCATTGCAATCACGACGAGTGATGCGCCGACTGCACTCTGCATCGGCAGACCGACCAGCAGCACCAGCGCGGGTACGATGAGAAAGCCGCCGCCGACGCCGAGCACACCCGTCAATGCACCAACACCCGCGCCGCCGGCGGCCACGCGCCACCAGCTCGGCGTTGCCGGCAAAGTCGCCTGCACCTTCTGCTGCTGCAGCATCAACCCACCGATGACTATCATTAGCAACGCAAACGCTACCAGCAGCAACGCCGGCGGAAAATGGTGAGATAGGCTGCCCGTCAGAAAGGCCAGCGGCATTCCTGCGCCGCCGAATACCAGAGGCACCCGCCAATCGAGCGTGCCCGAGGTGCAGTGAAACGAGGCGCCCAATACGCTGTTCGCGCCGACGATGGCCAGCGAGGTGGTCACCGCTGCCTGCGGCGATTGGCCGACCAGATACACCAGCGCCGGCACGGTGAGGATAGACCCGCCGCCGCCGAGCAGGCCGAGCGACAGGCCGATGGCAAAACCGAGGAGGAGTTCGAGGGCGAGCATCCGAAGAATTTGAGATTGATGACTACTTGCCCGTTTTCGTTGGCAGGCCGGCGTTGACCCAGGCGAGCATGCCGCCGCGCAGGTTGACGGCGTTGTAGCCGGATTTGATGAGTTGCCTGGCCGCGCTGTGGCTGCGGCTTCCAGAGCGGCATACGCAGACGATCTCACGGTTTTGGGGCAGCTCGTTCAGGCGTCGGCTCAATTCGCCAAGGGGGATGAGCTTCGCTCCGGCGATGTGGCCGGCGCGGTACTCTTCCGGTTCGCGCACGTCGAGCAGCAGAGGCGCCGGGGAGGCCTTCAGACGCATCTGCACTTCGGCAGCGCTCAGACCGGGCACAGGCGGGCCGAATAGTTGTCGTAAAAAGTCCACTCTTTATCTCCTGAATCGTGATACCACCGATTTAGATGCTGGCCCGACATGAAGGTTACAACAGCAACTTTACACTTTATAGCAAGGAGGTGAAATGCAAACCGGGCACGCTCAGCGTGCCCGGCTGGATTGCTCCGTGTGCTATCCGTCTCGGCAGGGAGCCTTATCTCAAGTCCGCCTTCTCGCTAAGGGCGGCATGCGCCGCCGCCAGCCGCGCAATCGGCACGCGGAACGGCGAGCAGCTCACGTAGTCCAGGCCGATCTGGTGGCATAGGGCGATGCTCTGCGGGTCACCCCCGTGCTCGCCGCAGATGCCCACTTCCAGGTCGGGGCGGGTCCGGCGGCCCAGCTTTACGCCCATTTCCATCAGCTTGCCCATGCCGTCGGGGTCAATCGTCGTGAAGGGGTTCTCGGGCAGGATGCCCTTCTCCAGGTATTCCATCAGGAAGCCGGTCTCGGCGTCATCGCGGGAGATGCCGAAGGTGGTCTGCGTCAGGTCGTTGGTGCCGAAGGAGAAGAACTGGGCGTACTCGGCGATCTGGTCGGCCGTGAGCGCCGCGCGCGGGACCTCGATCATCGTACCGAATTGGTATTTGACCGTGATGCCCTGCTCTTTCATCACCTTCTTGGCTTCTTCTTCGAGCAGCGTCTGTTGCACCTTCAACTCGTTAATGTGCGAAGTGAGCGGGATCATGATCTTGGGATAGACCTTGACGCCGTCCTTGGCGCACCGACAGGCGGCCTCGAAGATGGCGCGCACCTGCATTTTGGTCAGCTCAGGGAGATGGATGCCGAGGCGCACGCCGCGCAGGCCGAGCATCGGGTTGGCCTCGCGCATGGATTCGACGGCCTGCAATAGCTTCTGCTTCTCGGCCAGTTTTGTGCTGAACTCGCGGATATCGGCCTCGCAGGCTTTGATGCGCTCCTCCATTGCTGCCATGTCCTGGGCTTGCTCTTCACGGGTGGGCAGGGCGGCATGAATCGGCGCGCCGGTCTCGTAGGCGGCCTGGCGCACCGCTTCCACTGCTTCGAACATCTTTTGTCGCTTGGCCAGGATGTTCGAGATTACTTGCAACTCGCGCCGGCGGGCCGCCAGCTCTTTGCTCAACTCGGTCACGTCTCTGAGCAGGTCGTCGTGGCTGGGCAGGAACTCGTGCAGCGGTGGGTCAATCAGGCGGATGGTGACGGGCAGGCCGTCCATCACTCGGAACAAGCCTTCGAAGTCGGCGCGCTGGAAGGGCAACAGCTTAGCGATCGGCTCGGCGCGTTCGGCGTCCGTCCGGGCGAGGATCATCTGCTGGACGTAGGGCAGACGCTCGGTCTCGAAGAACATGTGCTCGGTGCGGCACAGGCCGATGCCCTCGGCGCCGTAGTGGCGCGCGCGTTCTGCATCGCGCGGGTAATCGGCGTTGGCCCATACGCCTAGCTTGCGAATCTCGTCTGCCCACTTAAGCAGCTTGAGCACGTACGGGTCGTTGAAGTCGGGGATGACGGCCTTGATTTCGCCCGCGAAGACCTCGCCGGTGGAGCCGTCAATCGAGACCACGTCGCCTTCATGAAAGGTGCGCCCGTTGACGGTGAACAGGCGCTTCTCCGGGTCAATGTTGAGGGCGGCTACGCCGACGACGGCGGGCTTGCCGAACTGGCGCGCGACAAGCGCGGCGTGACTGGTGCGCCCGCCCCGGCTGGTGAGGATGCCCTTGGAGGCCAGCATGCCGTGCACGTCATCGGGCTTGGTCTCCTGCCGCACCATGATGACGCTCTTCTTCTCGTCCTTGCCCCACCTCTCGGCGGTGTCAGCGTCGAAGGCCAGCACGCCGCTGGCGGCGCCGGGCGAGACGTTCAGGCCGACGGCCAGCAAGTCACCGCGTTCCCTGGCAGCCTTCTTTTCCTGAGCATCGAATTGCGGGTGCAGGAAGAAGTCAATGTGCTCCGGGCTGACGCGCCCGACGGCCTCAGCCTTGGTGATGAGCCTCTCTTCGGCCATATCCACGGCGATGCGGATGGCGGCCTGCGCCGTGCGCTTGGCGGCGCGCGTTTGCAACATCCACAGCTTGCCGCGCTCGACGGTGAACTCGATGTCTTGCGTGTCGCGGTAATACTTCTCCAGCTTCCTGCAGATCTTTTCGAGCTGGGCGTAGAGCTTGGGCATTGCTTCCTTCATCGCTGCGATGGGCAGCGGGGTGCGCGTGCCGGCGACCACGTCTTCGCCCTGCGCGTTGATGAGAAAGTCGCCCTCCATTTGCGGCGTGCCGTCGGAGACGTTGCGCGTGGTGAGCACGCCGGTGCCCGAGTCCTGGCCCATGTTGCCGAAGACCATGGTCACGATGTTGACGGCGGTGCCCAGGTCGTGCGGAATTTTGGCGGCGTTGCGATAGTCAACGGCGCGCTTGCCGTTCCAGCTTTTGAAGACGGCCTCGGTCGCCAGCCGGAGCTGCTCCAGCGGGTCGCCGGGGAACTCACGGCCCGTGGCTTTGCGCACGATGTCCTTGAAGGTGGCGGTGATGGCCTTGAGGTCTTCGACCTCGAGGTCCGCGTCGTTGCTGACGCCGCGCTTGCGCCGGTACTCCTCCAGCACCTTCTCGAACTCGTCCTTAGGGACGCCCATCACCACCGAGCCGAACATCTGAATCAGGCGGCGGTAGGCGTCGTAGACGAAGCGCTCGTTCTTGGTGAGGGCAATCATGCCGGCGGCGGTCTCGTCGTTCAGGCCGATGTTGAGAACGGTGTCCATCATGCCGGGCATGGAGAACTTGGCCCCCGAGCGGCAGGAGACGAGCAAGGGGTTCTTCGGGTCGCCGAACTTCTTGCCCGTGACCTTCTCGATTTCTCCGAGGGCCTTCAATTCCTGTTCCCACAGGCCGGGCGGGAATTTCTCGCCGGCAGCGAGGTAGGCGTTGCAGGCCTCAGTGGTGACGGTGAAGAAGGGGGGCACGGGCAGACCACCGCGATGCATATCCGCCAGGCCGGCGCCCTTGCCGCCGAGCAGGGCGCGCACGCCCTCCCAGTTCTTGGCGTACTTTTCGGCGGCATCCACTTCATTGAAGAGGTAAACCCACTTCTTGGTCTTGAGCGCTGCGCCGTTTTTGGGCGTCGCAATTTTACGTGTCGTGATTTTGCGCGTCGCTTTGGGTTTGACTTTTGCCATAGCCATGGAGGCCTCCATATCATGAGCAAAGCAGAGGAACTAATTCCGATTAAACCTAGCGGCTGAAAAGGAGGGCTTCCAGTGACGGACATCATAGATATGAAAGTGTGTCCGTCATGGTTTTACGTAGTTTGCTTATGATAACGCGAAGCCGACCTGGCGACGAGTCACATTTTCCCAATCGGGACATGAGTCGCTGCCGGCCTGTGCTTGCCGGTTTTTGAGCGAAGCCGCAGGCCGGTCAGGGTCGGGGGGAGGTGACCGGCCTGCGGCATGGGGAGGCGACTCGTTATCTATCGGTTGACAATCTGTTACAGGTATTTCAGCTCTTTGGCCTGCTGCGTCAGCTCATCGCGGAACTCGGGGGCGGCAATGGCAATCAGGGCTTCGGCGCGCTGGGCGATGGTCTTGCCGTAGAGATCGGCCACACCGTGCTCGGTGACGACGTAGTGCACATGGTTGCGGGTGGTGGTGACGCCCGCGCCCGGCTTGAGCATGGCCGTGATTTTGCTCACTTTGGTGCCGTCCTTCTTCACCAGCGTGCTGGGCAGGGCGATGATGGGCTTTCCGCCTTTGGAACGCGATGCACCGTAGATGAAATCCACCTGGCCGCCCACGCCGCTGTACAGCCGCGGGCCGATGGAGTCGGCGCATACCTGGCCGGTCAAATCCACTTCGATTGCCGAGTTGATAGCGATCATGTTGTCGTTCTGGGCAATGACGAACGGGTCATTGACGTACTCGGTGGGGTGCAGCTCCACGATGGGGTTGTCGTTGACGAAGTCATACAAGCGCTGTGTGCCGAGTAGGAAGCCGGCGGTGATTTTGCCGGGGTGGAGGGTCTTACGCTCGCCGGTAATGACGCCACAGTTCACCAGATCAATGATGCCATCAGAGAACAGCTCGGTGTGGATACCGAGGTCGCGCCGGTCCTTTAGGCGGCTGAGCACTGCATCCGGGATCGCGCCGATCCCGGTCTGCAGGGTCGCGCCGTCCGGGATGAGGGCGGCCACATGGTCGGCGATGCGCTCGCTGATGGGGTCGTTTTCCGCCGCCATCTTCACTTCCGGCAACAGGTAGTTGACCGGCACCATCACGTTGATTTTAGAGATGTGGATGAAGGAGTCGCCGAGCGTGCGCGGCATGTTGGGGTTGATCTCGGCGATGACACACTTGGCGGATTGCGCTGCCGTCTTGGTGACGCCGACCTCGACGCCGTAGGAGCAAAAGCCGTGGTCGTCCGGCGGTGAGACTTGAATCAAGGCGACATCCAACGGCAGCCGACCCGACTTGAACAGGCCCGGAATCTCGGAAAGGAAGCAGGGGGTGAAATCGGCTCGCCCCTCGTTGACGGCGGCGCGCACGTTATCGCTGATGAAAAGTGTGTTGACGCGCAGATGACCGGCCATCTCCGGTGAGACGTAATCCGCCGGGCCGACGGTGAGCACCTGGCAAATCTCGACGTTCTCCAGCCGGGGGGCGCGGGCCACCAATGCCGCCAGCACGGTGCGCGGCACCGAGCAGTTGCCGCTGAGAAAGATGCGCTGGTGCGACTGAATGTGTGTGACGGCCTGCTCTGCCGAGACGACGCGATCGCGGTACAGGTTGAACCAATTCATAAGACGACCTCGGCAAGTCCGGGCGTAAGCACTCGGCCGGCGTGAGTGACGACGCCGCGGGCAATGGCGCTGTTGTGCGCCATCGCTTCGGCAGCACCCTCGGCAGCGACCTGGCTGACGAAGGCGTACACCGCGTTGGCCAGGGCGTGCGTGGCCGTGCGTCCCAATGTGCCGGCGATGTTGGGCACGCAGTAATGAATAACGTTTTCTTCTATGTAGGTAGGATTGCGGTGGGTGGTCGGGCGGCTGGTCTCGACGCATCCGCCCTGGTCAATGGCGATGTCGAGGATGACCGAACGCGGGCGCATCTCGCGCACCATCTCGCGCGTCACCAGCACCGGCGTCCGTTGGCCGGGCACCAGCACGGCACCGACCAGCACGTCGGCGAAGCGCACCACTTTGCGCAGGTTGAGCGGATGCGAAATCATGGTGATGACGTGCGGGAAACGTTCAGCGATGCGCTCCAGTTTGGCCAGATCGCGGTCGAGGACGTACACCGTCGCGCCCATGCCGGTGAAGGCGCGCACGGCGTTGGTGCCGACGTTGCCCGCGCCCAGGATGACGACCTCGGCCGGCGGCACGCCGGGCACGCCACCTAACATGATGCCTTTTCCACCGCAGTCGTTGCGCAGCAGGCCGGCGGCCAGAGAGGCCGATATGTGACCCGCAATCTGGCTCATCGGGCGTAACACCGGCAGCGACCCGTCGTCGGTCTGGATCATCTCGAGGGCGATCGCCGTAATGCGGCGCTTAAGCAGTGTCTCCAGGTTATCGGGCGAGGCAGACGCCAGGTGCCAGAAGGCCATAACGATTTGCTCCTCGCGCAGCCAGTCCAGCTCTTCGCCGGTAGGGCGGGCGACCTTCAGCACCAAGTCGGCGCGGCCATAGACCTCCTCGCCGGAATAGACGATGGAGGCGCCGGCGCGGACGAAGTCGTCGTCGTGGAAGCCCGCGCCTGCGCCCGCGCCGCGTTCCACATAACAGCGATGACCGGCAGCGACCAGCAGCTCGATCCCGGCAGGGGTCATGCCGATGCGATTCTCGTCCGGGCGACGTTCACGAGGGATGCCAATGTTCATGGTGTAGTCTGCGTCTCGGAGTGAACGTTGTAGTTGCAGGGGCGACTTGGGCCTCACCGCCCCGCAAGTAGCACCGACAGTATACGAGCGGCGAGCCGAATGCCCAAGTGACGATTCTTCCCTGACACGATGACAAAATGACCTTTGTCACCGTGAATGCCGTGATGTTGTGCACTATCTCACAAGCGCTTATCGGCTTATACGTCTATGTGAATAGATCGAGAAGTGATGATAAAGATAGCTTATGAACAAAACGCTTGAACGCGAGGTTGATCAGCTCCACGCCGAGATCTGCGCCGGCCTGGCCGACCCCAAACGTATCCTGATCCTTTACGAGCTTGCCACCGGCCCACGCAATGTGACCGAGCTAGCCCATAGCCTGAACCTGAGCCAGCCGCTCGTTTCGCGTCATCTCAAGGTGTTGCGTGACCGGGGAATGGTGATGGCTACGCGGCAGGGCGCAGCGGTCGAATACCAGCTGGCGGATAAACGCCTGATCGAGGCGCTGGACATCCTGCGCGCCGTCCTGCACGACACGCTATCCCGGCGGGCCGAGCTGGTGAGCGCGTTCGAAGCTTGAGGCAAGTCTACTTTACTCGTCAATCCGGCCCATCCCGGTTGACGTTGAGGAGCCAAACTTATGAAGACGTTACTGATTTTGGGAGCAGGCACCGGCGGCACGATGATCGCCAACAAGATGGCCCGCAGGCTCGACCTGACCGAGTGGCGCCTCATCGTAGTGGATAAGGACGAGACGCATTACTACCAGCCCGGATTTCTGTTCATCCCCTTCGGCATCTATGGGCCGGAGGATGTGCGCCGCCCGAAGCGCAACTACCTGCCTCACGGCGTCGAAGTCGTCATGTCGGACATCGAGGTCATCGAGCCGGAGGCCAGCCGTGTCAAGCTCGCTCAGGGTGGGCGCATCATCTACTACGACATCCTCGTCATCGCCACCGGCTCGCGCATTGTGCCGGAGGAGACGCCCGGCCTCAAGGACGGCGGCTGGCGGCAGAACATCTTCGACTTCTACACCTACGACGGCGCGGTGGCGCTGGCGAAGTTCCTGCGCCGCTGGCCGGGCGGGCGGCTGGTGGTCAACGTGGCCGAGATGCCCATCAAGTGCCCGGTGGCGCCGCTGGAGTTCGCCTTCCTGGCGCACGCCTATTTCGTGGAACGGGGGATGCGCAACAAAGTCGAGATGGTGTACGCCACGCCGCTGCCCGGCGCATTTACCAAGCCGCGCACCTCGGCGGTGATGGGCGCCATGCTCAAGGAGCGTGACATCGCCGTCGAGCCGGAGTTCACCCTGATGGAGGTGGACAACACCCGCCAGGTCATCGCCGGTTACGACGGTCGTGAGATCGGCTACGACCTGCTGGTCACCATTCCCGTTCACATGGGTTCGGAGGCCGTGCAGCGCTCCGGCCTGGGTGACGAGCTGCACTTTATCCCAACCGACCCGCACACGCTGCAAAGCCAGAAGTGGCCCAACGTCTGGGTGATCGGCGATGCCACCAACCTGCCCGCCTCCAAGGCCGGCTCGGTCGCCCACTTCCAGGCCGAAGTGCTCACCGAGAACCTACTGCGCCAGATAGACGGCCTTCCCCCGGAGCCGAAGTTCGACGGCCATGCCAACTGCTTCATCGAGAGCGGCTTCGGCAAGGGCTTCCTGATTGACTTCAACTACGAAACCGAGCCGTTGCCCGGCAAGTTCCCGCTGCCCGGCATCGGCCCGTTCGACCTGCTCAAGGAGAGCGAGGCCAACCACTGGGGCAAGCTGATGTTCCGCTGGGTGTACTGGAACCTGCTGCTGCGCGGTGTGGAACTGCCGCTGGAAACGCAGATGAGCATGGTCGGCAAGCACAACTGAGAGGCAGCTATGGAAAACACATTGGTCACCGTCAACGCCGCCGACCTGAGCGCCCTGCTGCAAAAAGTGGATGACTTGACCGGCGAAGTCCGGGCCTTGACGGAGCAGGTGGAGGCGCAACGGCGGAACACTCAGGCCCTAGAAGAGCTGGTGCAGGACCTGACGCCGGTCGTCAACCAGGCCTTCAAAACGCTGGTGCGCGAGTTGGACGAGGTGGATGGTGAGTTCACCGGCGAGCAGCTGATGTTCCTGCTCAAGCGCCTGCTGGCCAACGTTCACCGCTTCAACGATCTGCTTGCTCAGTTGGAATCCTTGCTGGACTTGCTGGAAGAGACATCCAAAGTGGGCCGGCCCGTTTTCAACACGGCGGTCAGGACTTTAGACCAACTGGAGCGCAAAGGCTACTTCGTCTTTGCGCGCGAAGGCGCCCGCATCGTTGATCGGGTGGTGACGGAGTTTACCGAAGACGACGTGCGCGCGCTGGGCGACAACATCGTCACCATCCTGCGCACCGTCAAGAATATGACCCAGCCGGACATCATGGCCCTGGCGAACCGGGCCGTCAACCAGCTGCACGAGCCGGAGCCGGCAGAGCAGGACGCCAGCGTCTGGGCGCTGATGCGCGAGATCAACGATCCGAAGGTGCGCAAGGGCCTGGCCCGCCTGCTGCGCGTCGTCAAGACCCTTGCCGACCAACCGGACAGCGTGAGACAAAACTGAACTTACGATTTGTAAACTGCAACCTACAGACCTTCACTCTCAAGGAGACTGACCATGCCTACCAAAACCATCGCCGGCACAACCGTGCACGTCAACGACGAGGGGTTCCTGACCGATCCCAACGAATGGAACAGGGACATCGCCGCGGCCATTGCCCTGGAGGAGGGCATTGCCGAGCTGACGCCCGCGCACTGGAAGATCATTGACTTCTGCCGCCAGAGCGCGACGAGCACCGGCAAGGCTCCGACCCTGCGCGCCATCACCAACGGCACCGGCCTGAGCACCAAGGAGCTGTTCGCGCTCTTCCCCAAAGGCCCGGCCAAGAAAGTCGCCCGCATCGCCGGCCTGGGCAAGCCGGAGGGGTGCGTGTAAATGCGCGATACGCACTACGCAATACGTATTCCGTATTTCGTATTGCGTAGTGCGCCCCAATCATTCAAGACACAATTACGGAGGCTCACGATGCAAACCAACGGCGCTCACACTCAGACCGAAATTGCCCCCAAAAAAGTTGCGGAGGAAAAACCGCGTCACATCGCCTTCATCTGCTCCAAGGGTACGCTGGATATGGCCTATCCCGCCCTGGTGATGGGCTGGGCTGCCCTGGGCAACGGCATTGATGTGACCATCTTCTTCACTTTCTGGGGGTTGGACATCATCAACAAGCACCGTGTGGACCATCTGGAGATCGCGCCGGTCGCCAACACCAGCATGAAGATGAGCATGATGGGCGTGCCCGGCAATCTGGGCATCCCGCAGCTCCTGGGCGTGCTGCCCGGCATGACGGCCTTTGCCACTGCGCTGATGAAGGACAAGATGCGGAAGCTGGAAGTCCCCCCGGTGCGCGAATACCTCCAGATGCTGGTGGACGGCGGTGCCAAGCTGTATGCCTGCAAGATGTCGGTGGATATGATGGGCTTGACGATGAACGATTTCGTCGAGGGCGTACAAGGCATCGTCACCGCCGGCGACTTTATGGACATGACCGAAGGCGCGCAGATCGTGTTTATCTGATGCGCGGAACGGCTCCGGCCCGGCCTCGGCAGGCATCGCTAAGCCCGTTGAGGCCGGGTCGGCATGACATTTTAATTTTCTGCCGTTGCGCAGTAGCGGGGGCGGGGGACCTGAACGAAGGTGAGGCCTGATCGTGGGAGTCGTTCCCCGCGACCGAATCGAGGCTCCCATGAAAATCTGGATTGACCGAACCGATTGCGATGCCTGCACTTCCTTCTACGATCGGCACGCCGCCAAGCTGGTGCGTTTCCCTGAGGGCGAAGATCGTCCGTGCATTCGGCGCGTCGAGGACGACGGTAGCCTGTTGCTTACCCTGGTTGTCAGGGATGGCGAAAATGAAGCGACCTTAACCCTGACCGAAGAGGAGCGCGAGATCGTAGCCTTGGAAGGCCTTTCCGTCCTGTTGCCCTGGTTCCGGCACTGAACGCTTGCCGACCTTCGCCGATCTCAGCGACGCCGGGTCGTTTTCCGCACGGCGTCGCTGATCCTTTTTTATGGGGAAGAAGCAGCATGACATTCCGCGCGGTTTTGCGGGATAGGTGACAGTACCCCTCCGAATTGGCCTGCAATATCGTAGCTTGGACAGGTTTCCTTGGCGAAGAAAGGATGTGTCTATGAAGACCGAACTGGTGCGTGACTGGATGACGCCCGACCCGGTTTGTGTCTCCCCGGAAACGACCGTTCCGGAAGCGCACAAAATCATGACCGAGCGCCGCATCCGCCGTCTGCCTGTCGTCAAAGATGGGCAACTGGTCGGCATCGTCACTCGAGGCGATATCCGCGGCGCCCAGCCCTCGGAAGCGACCAGCCTGAGCATCTTTGAGTTGAACTATCTGTTAAGTAAACTCACGGTTGACAAGGTGATGACCCGCAACCCCATCACCATCCGGCCCGACGAAACGGTGTTCGACGCGGCACGCCTGATGCTGCAACACAAGATCGCCGGGCTGCCGGTGGTTGAAGGCGGCAAAGTGGTCGGCATCCTGACCGAGTCCGATATCTTCCGCATGGTCGTCCGCTTGTGGGAACGAGAAGCGGAGGAGGCGCTGACCCTCCTGTGATGGCAAATGACCGGCCGGGTCGCCGCTGCGCGTGTTTCCATCTGGCAAACTGGAGCCATCTCATGCCTGTTCAACCGAAGAAACAAGTCACACCGCCATCCGAGGATAAGCGCTGGCGGCTGGTGGACGCCACCATGCGCCGCTACAACTATCGGCCTAACGCCCTCATCGAGACGCTGCACACCATTCAGGAAACGTTCGGCTACCTGGATAAGCCCGGCCTGCAATACGTGGCGCGCGCCCTGCGCGTGCCCTATAGCCGCGTCTTCGGCGTTGCCACGTTTTACAACTACTTCACCATGAAGCCGCCGGGCGAGCATACCTGCCTGGTCTGCTTGGGAACCGCTTGCTACATCAAAGGCTCCGGTGAGCTGATGGCCGAGCTGGAGCGCGCGCTTGGCATCAAAGCCGGCGAGACTACGGCGGACGGCAAGGTCTCGCTGCTGGCGGTGCGCTGCATCGGCTCGTGCGGCCTGGCGCCGGCCGGCGTAGTGGATGGCCAAGTGCTGCCAAAAGTGACGGCGACGCAAATGCTACAGCGCCTGAAGGATGGAAAGGCATGACCCTCGACGAACTGGAAAAGGTTGCGCTCAAAGAGATCCAGGCGCGCCAGCAGATCCCGCACACGATTGACGTTTGTCTGGGCACGACCTGCCTGGCCCTGCAGGGCGACAAACTCAAAGCGGCACTGGAGCAGGAGGCCGCTCGCCATCCTGTTGGCGCGAAGTGCCGAGTGCGCGGCGTCGGCTGCCCGGGGCTGTGCGCCCTCGGGCCGCTGGTGGCCATCAAGCCGGACGGCCTGTTGTACAAGACGGTCAAGCCGGAGGACGCGCCCGACATCGTCAACAGTCTGGACGCCGAGCCTGTTGCCCGCCTGCGCTGCGATACCGAGCAGCCGTTCTTCACCCGCCAGACCAAGATCGTGCTGGAGAATTCCGGCAACATTGACCCGGAGCGGCTGGAGGATTACATCGCTGCCGGCGGCTATCAGGCGCTGCTCAAAGCGCTGACCGAGATGACGCCAGGCGAAGTGATTGACGAGATCACCCGCAGCGGCCTGCGCGGGCGCGGCGGCGCGGGCTTCCCCACCGGCCTCAAGTGGCGCACCGTGGCCAAGGCCGCCGGCGACCGCAAGTACGTGGTCTGCAACGGCGACGAGGGCGACCCCGGCGCCTTCATGGACCGTAGCGTGATGGAGAGCGATCCGCACCGGGTGCTGGAAGGCATGGCCATTGCCGCCTATGCGGTGGGCGCCAATGAGGGCTTCATCTATGTGCGCGCCGAATATCCTCTGGCGGTGAAGCGCCTCAAGCAGGCCATCACTCAGGCTCGCGGCCACGGGCTGCTGGGCGCGAACATCGGCGGCACCGCCTTCACCTTCCGCGTGGAGGTGCGGCTCGGTGCCGGCGCCTTCGTCTGCGGCGAGGAGACCGCGTTGATGGCCTCCATCGAAGGCAAGCGCGGCACGCCGCGGCCACGCCCGCCCTATCCGGCGGAGAGCGGCCTCTGGCGCTGCCCGACGCTCATCAACAATGTAGAAACCTTTGCTAACGTGCCCACCATCCTCCGCCGTGGCGCGGACTGGTTCGCCGGCATCGGCACCGCCAAGAGCAAAGGCACCAAGGTCTTCGCGCTTACCGGGCGAGTCCAGAACACCGGCCTGATCGAGGTGCCGATGGGTATCACGCTGCGCGAGATCATCTACGATATCGGCGGCGGCATCCCTGACGGGCGCAAGTTCAAGGCGGTGCAGACCGGCGGCCCCTCCGGCGGCTGCATCCCGGAGCAGTACCTGGATATGCCCGTGGACTACGAGTCGCTGGCCTCGGTCGGCTCGATCATGGGGTCAGGCGGCATGATTGTGATGGACGACACCTCCTCGATGGTGGACGTTGCCAAATACTTCATGGAATTCTGCAAGTCCGAGTCGTGCGGCAAATGTGTGCCGTGCCGGGTGGGCACCGCGCAGATGCATGCGCTGCTGGAGGCCATCGCCGCCGGTGAGGGCACCGCCCACGACCTGGAGCGGCTGGAGCTGCTCTGCGATATGGTGAAGCACACCAGCCTGTGCGGCCTCGGCCAGAGCGCGCCCAATCCGGTGCTGAGCACGCTGCGCTACTTCCGCCATGAGTATGAAGCCCGCCTGCTGAACGGAGGCTCCGCATGAACGTACCCAGCCAGGTTCTGACCCTGAAAATTGACGGCCAGGATGTGACGGGCCGCGCCGACGAGACTATCCTGCAGGTGGCGCGCGAGAACGGCATCCGCATTCCAACCCTGTGTTACCTCGACGGCTTGACGCCCGTCGGCGCCTGCCGGATGTGTCTGGTGGAGATCAAAGGCTTGCCCCGGCTGGTCGCAGCCTGCGTCACGCACATCGCCGAAGGCATGGAGGTGTTCACCACGTCGGAGCGCCTCAACCGCTACCGGCGCATGATTGTGGAGCTGCTCTTCTCCGAACGCAACCATATCTGCTCGGTGTGCGTTTCGAACGGACATTGCGATCTGCAAAATCTGGCTCGCGAAGTCGGCGTGACCTATGTGGATTTGCCGTACCGCTACCCGCGCCTGCCGGTGGATGCCAGCCACGAGCGCTTCGGTCTGGACCACAACCGCTGCGTGTTGTGTACCCGCTGCGTCCGCGTCTGTAGCGAAATCGAAGGTGCGCATGTGTGGGATGTGGGCAAGCGTGGCATTGAGGCCTACATCGTGGCCGATCTCGATTTGCCGTGGGGCGAATCCACCACCTGCACCAGTTGCGGCAAGTGCGTACAGGTTTGCCCGACCGGTGCACTGTTCAAGAAAGGGCTGGCCGCTGCCGAGTCCGTCAAACATCGTTCCTTCCTGGTGCGGCTGACGGCGATGCGGGAGGAGAATGATGAGCGCTAAACTCAAACTCGCTACGGTCTGGCTCGACGGCTGCTCCGGCTGTCACATGTCCTTTCTCGATATGGACGAGCGCCTACTTGCCCTGGCCGAAAAAGTGGAAGTTGTTTACAGCCCCTTGGTGGACCCGAAGGAGTTCCCCGAGGAAGTGGATATTACGCTGGTGGAGGGCGCGGTCAGTACCCAGGACGATTTGGAAAAAATCAAAAAGGTGCGCGCGCACACGAAGACGCTTGTGGCGCTTGGCGATTGCGCGGTGACGGCCAACGTCCCCTCGATGCGCAACCCGCTTAGCGTGGAGGCGGTCTTGCAGCGCGCCTACTATGAGAACGTCACCGCCCAGCCGCAGACACCCACCGAGCATGTGCCGCCGCTGCTCAAGCGCGCCCGCCCGGTGCACGACGTGGTGCCGGTGGACGTGCACATCCCCGGCTGCGCGCCCTCCGCCGACACGATCTACGAGGTGCTGGTTGCACTCGTCGAGGGCCGCCGGCCGGACGTGAACGCGCTGACGCGCTTTGGAGCGTAAGCTTTTGGATGTAGAACGTCGAGCGTGGAAGGTGAAGCGTAGGCCGAGAAAGGTTGAGGAATGCACACTACGCAGCACACAACACGTATCACGCAACAATCACTATGAGCCAGACCATCACGATTGATCCCGTCACCCGTATCGAGGGCCACGCGCGCATCACCATCGAGCTGGATGAGAAGGGCGCAGTGCGCGACGCGCACTTCCACGTCACCCAGCTGCGCGGCTTCGAGAAGTTCTGCGAGGGCCGTCCCTTCACCGAGATGCCGGCGCTGATGGCGCGCATCTGCGGCATCTGCCCGGTCAGCCATCTGGTTGCCTCGGCCAAGGCCTGCGACGCGCTGATGTCGGTGCGCATCCCAACGGCCGGCGCGAACCTGCGCCGCCTGATCAACCTGGGGCAGCTCGTCCAGTCGCACGCGCTGGCCTTCTTCCACCTGGCTTCGCCGGACTTCCTGCTCGGCCTGGATAGTGACCCGGCCAAACGCAATCTCTTCGGTGTGCTAGAGGTGCGGCCCGACCTGGCGCGCGACGGCGTGCGCCTGCGCCAATTCGGCCAGCAGATTATCGAATGGCTAGGCGGCAAGCGCATTCATCCACCGAACATCGTGCCCGGCGGCGTCAGCCAGCCGCTGAAAGCCGAGCACCGCGACCGCATCCTGGCCGGCATCCCGGAGGCCATCCGCATCGCCGAGCGCACGTTGGACTGGTTCCATCACCAGACGGCCCGCTTCGGCGAGGAAGTGCGCACCTTCGGCAACTTCCCCAGCATGTTCATGGGGCTGGTCACACCGGAGGGTGAGCTGGAGCACTACGACGGCCGGCTGCGCATCGTTGGTGCGGAGGGCACCATTGTGGCCGACCAGCTCGACCCGGCGCGCTATCAAGATTTCCTGGGTGAAGCCGTCGAGCCGTACTCGTATCTCAAGTTCCCGTACTACAAGCCGCTCGGCTATCCGGTCGGCTCCTACCGGGTGGGGCCGCTGGCGCGCCTCAATCTAGTGAAGCGCTGTGGCACACCGCGCGCCGACCGCGCCCTGGCCGCCTTCCGCCAGATGGACGGCGTGCTGCGCAGCTCGTTCTACTACCACGAGGCGCGGTTGATCGAAATCCTGTACGCCCTGGAGCGCATCGAGCAGCTGCTGCTCGACCCGGCCACCGCCGACCCACACGTGCGCGCCTTCGCCGGCCCGAACAGCGACGAAGGCGTGGGCGTGAGCGAAGCGCCGCGCGGCACGCTGCTTCACCACTACAAGATTGACCGCAACGGCTTGATCGTCTGGGCTAACCTGATTATCGCCACCGGCCACAACAACCTGGCCATGAACCAGAGTGTGTTGCAAGTCGCCAGGCACTTCGTCAAGGGCCAAACGCTTACCGAAGGGATGCTCAACCGCGTTGAGGCCGTTATCCGCGCCTACGACCCGTGCCTGAGCTGCTC
>JAVQXV010000322.1:0-2695 GCA_033577755.1 Anaerolineales bacterium | reverse complement strand
TCAGGCGCGGCCGGCGGACTGGCGGCGCGCCTGCATAGCAGCCTGGATCATCAGGAACTCGCCGATGTTCTCCAGCGTGAGCAGCCCCACTAGCTGATCGCGGCTGAGTACCGGCACGATGCGCACCTGCGCCGTCTGCATCCGAATAAAGAGCGGCTCGAGCATCTCGCACGGGTCGGCGGTGAAGAAGTCGCGCTGCATCACCTCGCCCACCTGTGCGCCCGTCCCTTTCTGCGCAAGCGCCGTCAGCAGGTCGTGCCGCGTCAGCACGCCCACCACCCGGCCGTCGTCCACCACCGGAAAGTCCTCCTGCGAACCGCCGAGGATCAGGTCGGTGGCGCGCAGCAGCGGGTCATACTGGCTTAGGGTGCGGAAATCGGTGAGCATGGCACGGTTCACGGGGATGCCGCCCAACGCGCTCTTCATCTGCACCAGGCTGGCCTCCTGCGAAGCCGCCATCCAGATGAAGAAGGCGATGAAGATCAGCAGCGGGTTGCTGAATAGGCCGAGGAAGCCGAACAGGAGCGCCGCGCCCTGGCCGAGCGTGGCGGCGATCTGCGTGGCGCGGGTGTAGTCCATCACCATCGCCAGGAAGGCGCGCAACACGCGCCCGCCATCCATCGGGAAGGCCGGGATCAGATTGAACACCACCAGCGCGATATTGGCGTACATCACCCGCTCCCAGAAAGGCCCCTGCACCAGCCCCATCCGTGAAATCGGCGTCAGCCCGCCCGTCACCAGCAGAAAAGCGAACAACACGGCGGCGATGACCACATTCACCGCCGGTCCGGCCAGAGCCACCCACAGTTCCTGAATCGGCTTATCGGGCATGCGCTCCAGCCGAGCGACGCCGCCGATGGGATACAATGTGATATCCCGCGTCGAGATGTGGTAGTAACGCGCCGTGAGCGAGTGGCCGAACTCATGCAATAGCACACAGCCGAAGAGCACGGCGATGTAAGCGACGCTTTCCAGGGCGCTGGCTAGAGTCCCGCCGGAAAGGTAGGCGGTGAAGCCGATGAAGCCGAGCAGCAGGAGGAAAGTGATATGGACGTAAACGTCAATGCCGGCGAAACGGCCAAGTTTGATGGACCAACCCATGATTGCCTACTTTCTCCTAAAACACTGAAAAGAAAAGTACGAGAAGTGTATAAAAATTTCGTCGGTTTGACCTCAGCCACAGTCGAGAGCCGGCTGCCGGGCAACGACCGGCGCAATTGCTAATAATCTTCAGATGCAGCACCAACCTCCCTCTGATGCGCCCGGCGTATTGTAGCGGCAACTTGAAGTGCTATCAAAGCAAAAAGCGAAAGGAGTGACCACCATGTCCCTGACCATCCGCCCATTCTATCGGCCCGGCCGCCTGACCGAAATCATGGATCGGTTGTTTGACGAAGCCTTCAACCGCACCTGGGGCAGCTTCCCGACGGTCGAGGGCTTCAGCATCCCGGTGGACATTCTGGCCAAGGACGATGAGTACATCGTCTATGCCAACGTGCCCGGGCTGCGCGCCGAGGACTTGAGCGTCGAGGTGCTGGGCAACAGCGTCACCCTGCGCGGCGAAATCTTCGCCCCGGCCTCCGAGGAGAAGAACAACTGGCTGCTGCAGGAGCGCGTTGTCGGCAAGTTCAGCCGCACCTTCACACTGCCCGCCGAGCTGGACAACACCAAGGCTGAGGCCAACCTGGAGAACGGCGTGCTGACCCTGCGCCTGCCCAAGGCGGAGGCTGCCCGGCCCAAGTCCATCAAGGTGCGCGTCAAGTAACCACCGGCTCACACCGACCCAACTTCCCCGGCGGCCTTGAGTCGCCACACTTCCCCGGCCTGCGGCTCTGAGACGAGCGGCAGGCCTTTTGTTTTAGCAGCGCTTGGGTGGCGGGATGTATTCATCGTGTCAGAAGTAGAGGCCAAAGCCCTGTTCGGCATCAGGCCCGTTTCGCAACACCTTCACGCTCACCTTCGACGACGGCTGCCTCAACGTAACCCGGCTCCCGAATTCACGCCTTGATGCGTGCCACGCGCCCTTCACTCAGGCGCACCAGCTCCTCCGGCGTGAGGCGAAAGAGGGCGTTAGGGGTGCCGGCGGCCGCCCACAACTCGGTGTACTGGAGAAGGTCTTCGTCCACAAAGGTGACCGGCGGCTCGAGGTGGCCCACCGGCGCAACGCCGCCGATAACGAAGCCGGTGCGGTTGCGCACGAAGTCGGCGTCGGCCTTGGCCAGCGGCTCGCCCAGCAGTTCGGCGACGGCGCGCTCACTCACACGGTTCGCGCCCGAGGTCAGCACCAGCACCACCCGGTCGCTGTGCGCAGCGCGAAAGACGATGCTCTTCACAATCTGGCCAACGTTGCAACCGACGGCGGCGGCGGCCTCCGGCGAGGTGCGTGTGCTCTGTTCCAGCTCGAGCACGGTCGCCTTCAGGCCGCGCGCAGCCAGCGCGTCCTGAACTCGTTGGGCAGAGGAGGAAAGCGGCATGGCGCTTGTGTTTTTGGTTACCGTTACGGGTTGAAGTTTACAGGTCAAGGGTCGCAAGTTCAACCCTCAACCCCGGAATGTGCTGCCGAGTATAACATAGCCGCACCGGGAATTGCGGTAGAATGCAATCCCGATCACTATCCGGCTCAAGGAGGCCTGCATGACCACACCCCGCTACGCATACTTTCAAGGCAAAATCGTGCCCTACGCCGAAGCCAAGG
>JAVQXV010000321.1:0-2696 GCA_033577755.1 Anaerolineales bacterium | reverse complement strand
TTGTGATTGTATAGCGAAGTCATGGATGCTTATCACGTCTTGGGTCGCAGGGCAACTTTACTTCCGCAATTGACGGTGGATAAGTTGAGCCGCGCGCCGTCCGGTTTCTGCTCCTCCGTTCATATAGCCTTGATAGTCCAGGCTCGTATGTTCACCAGCAAAGAACAACCGTCCCACAGGTGCAAATTCCGCCCCGGCAATCGTCGTGTATTGCCCCACTTTCCAGCAGGCGTAGCTTCCTTTGGTGAAAGCATGGCTGGGCCAGTGGAAGCGGGTGACCTTCCCCGTGTATTGCTTCGTTGCTCCAGGAAACAAGCGTTCAATAGCAGGTAAAAACTGGGTTGCTTGCGTTTGGGGCGTCCCTTGGCCAAGTTGCACTCCCGGCGTCCCACCCAGAAACAGAGTCAAGCTCCCAGCCCTGTGCCGTTGCAGCCGACTGCTGTCCCAACCGCTCTGGAAGGGAGCATCGGTAAAAAAGTCGCCGTTGTAGCCTGCCGAACGCCAGAAGGGCGTCTGAAAGCCCAGGATGAGCTTGGCGTTGGTCCCATATCCCAGCTCGCGAATGGCCTGTTGCTTCACCTTGGGTAGATTTACCTTGAGTTCCACCTTCCGCAAAACTGTAAACGGCAAGGTCAGGAGCACCACATCCGCTGAAACATCCACATAGCGACCCCCTGGACGTTCAAACGTCATGCGATAGCCGGAGTCGGCTTCCCGGAGTGCGACCAAACGGTGCTCCAGGTTAACCTGCGGCGCTAGCAGGCGGGCCAGGCGGTCCACAATTTGTTGGTTGCCCCCCCGAATCTTATAGCGCTCGTCGCTCTCGCCATACAGGTTAAAACCATCGCTCAAGTCTGTGTCAATCAGCAAAACCAGATTCAGACAGGACTGTTCCCCCGCATCCAGACCGTACTCCGTGACGTAGGCTACTTCCAGTAACTCGTAGAGCCAGCCACTCAGTCCCAAGCGCTGCAGGTATTCCGATAGCGATAGCCGGTCTAGGGTGCGCGCGTGGGGCGTGTGCTGGTTATAGGTCACTGTATCCCCCACTTTCTGGGCGTCCTGGGCGATGCGACGGGCCACGGGGCGTAGTGCCTCGATAATTTGTGCTTCTGTATAGCTCTGGCCATTAAAGACGTAACGCGTTTGCAGATTTTTCTCGGAAGGCGCTTCCAAGTCAATCAAGTCGAGCTTGAACTGGCGAGCAAACCAGAGCATATCTTCATGGGAGCTATCAATGAACTCGCCCCCCAATTCCGTGACCAGTCCTAGCGCAAATTGGCCTGCTACAGAAAAAATGCGCCCCCCGATGCGGTTGCTAGCTTCGTAGAGCGTGGCGTGCCAACCCAGGCGACGCAGGTGATAGGCCGCACTCAATCCGGCGATGCCCGCTCCCACAATCACAATCCGCGGTGATGCAACTGCCCGACCGATGGAATGCCATAGACCACCAGCCAGAGCGCCCGTCGCAAAAGCTCCGGCAGTTCGTAGAAATCTGCGACGGGAGCGGCGTTCCCAGGCACGCTCGAATTGGTCAGGCGTTAGGGTGGCGGCGTTGAGCCAGCGTTGAACACAGCGAAACAGCGGAGTTCGTCCTGAGCGCCGGGATGAACGCGGATGAACCATGCCTGGGATGAACCATTTGGGCTATCAGCCAGCCTTCACCAGCCTACCAGTTCTGCGTGGTACGTTGCAATTTGCCGGTGCAGACCGGTGCAATCAAAACTCAAGAATCCCCCCCGCGTAAAGGATTTACCGTTGTTGTTTGTCATCCCTTAGGTTGCAGCCCTGTTGTTGGTTCTCTCTGACAAGCTCCACAGTTTTCTATCCCTCAGGGCCGAAACAGGTGGCGATGGTCTGGGTGATACAGGCGGGAGCGTTGCCCCTGCGCATGAAACACGGGACTAATCACGTACAACGTGGTGCGCGTCAGGTTTTCCCGGTGGGTCAGGGGGGCCATTTCCGCCAGCGGCACCAGCCAAATCCGCTCCTGAGGCCATCCCAGGCGATGACAAACTGCTACTAGCGTATCTGTAGGGTAATGCTTTTGTAATTCAGCTTGCGCTTGGTCCACCCAGCGGGCGCTTAGGTATAGGGCCAACGTCGCGCGATGGGCGGCAAGGTCAGCCAGCTTTTCCGGCATCGGTGTTACTCCTGGGGCGCGGGTGAGAATTACCGTTTGCACCACCTCCGGCAGGGTCCACTCAGTCTGTAGCCGGGCAGCGGCCAACTGCAACGACCCAATCCCCGGCACCACTTCTACGGCAACGCCGGCCTGGCGCAACGCTTCAATCTGTTCAGCAATTGCCCCGTAAATGCTCACATCCCCTGAATGCAAGCGCACGACCAACTGGTTCGCCTGCGCTCGGGACACCATCAATGGGACGATTTCCTCGAGCGTCAAATGTTTGGTCGGGATGCGTTCACAGTCGGGACGAGCCAAGGCTACGATGGCTGGGGGAATCAGGGAATCGGCATACACTAGGACATCCGCCTGCTGGATCAACCGCTGCGCCCGCACTGTGAGTAATTCCGGGTCACCCGGCCCTGCACCTACCAGGTAAACCTTCATGACCAGGTAAGACGTACAGGCTTTTATCCTAACGAATCAAGTCAGGTTGCTCTCGTCTCTCCTGGCCATTGTTATAGCCAAGCTTTTTAAGGTTGTCATATAATGAACGTGTTGCTAGGGAGTG
>JAVQXV010000320.1:0-2700 GCA_033577755.1 Anaerolineales bacterium | reverse complement strand
CAGCGGAGCGAAGCCGAAGGGTCAGGGTGCGGCGGACAGGTTTTGCGTGCACACGATGAAAGGCTTGCCTTGTCAGCCACCGGCCTCACAGGTAACATAGCCGTGCAGGGCCGGGCGCTGCGTCCGGCCTTTGGCTTGCCGGTATCTCACTGCCATGCCTTCCCGACGTGCTTTCCTGAAGTGGAGCGGCGCAACGACCATCGGCGCGGCGCTGTTCGGCGTCGCACGCTCGCGCCTTGAAGCCGCCGACTTGCCGCAGGGGCCGGACGTCTGGCTGGGCCGCGTGGCCTGGCCGTGGGGCGTCAAGGTTCATGCTCGCCCCCGGCCTGAGGGCCGCGTCCTGCGCACCATCATGCCCGAAGATTTAGTGGTGTTGCGGCGCGAGATTGTCGGCTACGGCTTCATGCCGCATAATCACCTCTGGTACGAGACGGATGAGGGCTACGTATACGCTCCGCACGTCGTCCCGTGCCGCAACTGGCCGCAGACCCCGCTCACCTCGCTGCCACCCGAGGGCGTGTGGGGCGAAGTGTACGTGCCCTACGTCGAGGGACGCAATGCGCCGGCGGCAAACGCCAGGGTGCTCTATCGGATGTACTACAGCGCAGTGTATCGCATCAGCGAAATCATCCGTGCGGCGGACGGGACGGTCTGGTATCGCGCCGGCACCGAGGTGACGCCCAACATGTACGCCCCGGCCACGGCCTTCCGCATTATCGCGCCGGAGGAGATCACGCCCATCTCGCCCAACGTCTCCGAGAAGACTCTGTTGGTGGATCTGAGCCGGCAGACTATCACTGCGCGCGAGGGCAAGGAGGAGGTCTTCCGCGCGCCCATCGCCTCGGGCGCGCAGTTTTATGGCGAAGACGGCAAGACGCTTGTCGGCGGCACCGTTCCGGGTCGGCGCTTCATCTGGCAAAAGCGTATCTCGCGCCAGATGCAGGGCGGCACGCGCGAATCCGGCTGGGATTTGCCCGGCGTGGCCTGGGTATCGTATTTCTCCTCCATCGGCGAGGCGCTGCATGCGGCGTACTGGCACAACGACTTCGGGCGCCCTAAGTCACGCGGCTGCATCAACCTGCGGCCTGAGGACGCGAAGTGGCTGTTCCGCTGGACGCAGCCACAGGTCAGCTACTATCCCGGCGACGTCACCGTGAACTGGGAGAACCGGGGTACGCTGGTGGATATTCGCGCGGAGGCATCGGCGTGACTCCGTTGATTGTAGTTGCGATCGTTCTGTCCCTGGGCTGGGTGGTGCTGTGGTGGCTGATGCACCGGAACAGCGAGCGCCTGGCCGCGCTCGACCGGCAGATCGAGGCGCTGGAAAAGCGACATGAGCCTGAGAAATGACTCCGGGCCGGGGACTGCGGCCTCGCTGCTGGTCATCGGCGCGGGCCTGCTGCTTGGGCTGCTGGTCGGCGGTCTAATCTTCTTCGGCCTACCGGCGCTAAACGCGCTGCGTCTTGCCTCCCCAACAACAGCGCAAGCGCCCATCGGCCCGCCCGCGCCCGCTCCCGTCGTCGGCGCGCCCGCCCCAGATTTTGTCCTCTTCGACCTTGAAGGCCGGCAGGTGCGCCTCTCCGACTTCAAGGGGCAGGTGGTGTTGCTCAACTTCTGGGCCACCTGGTGCAGCCCGTGCGAGGCTGAGATGCCGGCCATCGAAGACCGCTATGCCACCTTCAAAAGTCATGGACTGGTAGTGCTGGGCATCAATCAGGACGAGGACACTGAGACGGTCAAGGCGTTTGTGGAGCGGCTGGGGCTGAGCTTTACGATTGTGCTCGACCCGGGCGCGGTGGTGGGCGAGCTGTACCGCGCGCGCGGCCTGCCGACAACCTTCATCGTGGACCGCGACGGAAAGATCATCGTTCAAAAAGTCGGCTTCATGTCCGACCGCCAGTTAGATCAATACCTTTCACAGGCAGGATTAAGCAATCCCTGATGGAAACCGAAACCTCGCCCCGCGTCACCGGCCAAACCCGCAGCATTGTTTCCATTGCAGACCGGCTGATGTACGGCTTCGCCCGTCACTGGCTGCTGGTCTTCAACCTGTTCATCTTCGGTTACGTCGGCCTGCCGTTCCTGGCGCCCGCACTGATGGCATCGGGCAACACCGGCGCAGCGCGAATCATCTACACCATCTACAGCCCGCTCTGTCACCAGCTTGGCTACCGTTCGTGGTTTCTGTTCGGCGAGGAGAGCCACTATCCGCGCGCGGTCTTTCGTCAGGTGACGGGCATTGACCCGAACGACCTGTGGGGCGCGCGCGGCTTTCTGGGCAACGAGCGCCTCGGCTACAAGGTGGCCTTCTGCCAGCGCGACGTGGCGATCTACGGTGGCATGCTGCTCGGTGGCCTCATCTACGGCATAGGCTTCGTGCGTCGCCGCCTCAAGCCGCTGCACTGGATTGGCTGGGTTCTAATCGGCGTGCTGCCGATTGCGCTGGACGGCTTCTCGCAGTTGTTCTCACAGTTTCCCTACAATCAATTCGCACTCTTCAGCTGGCTACCGCCGCGCGAGAGCACGCCGGAGCTGCGCACGTTTACCGGCCTGTTGTTCGGCTTGGCGAACGTTTGGCTGGCCTATCCGTATGTGAACGCCTCGATGCGTGAGGTCGCCGATGAAATGGAGCGCAAATCGGCGCAGTAGAGACGCGCTGCGGCGCGTCTCTACCGGCGCGTCTCTACCGGCGCGTCTCTA
>JAVQXV010000319.1:0-2703 GCA_033577755.1 Anaerolineales bacterium | reverse complement strand
TCTGAAAGACCCCGGCTGTTTATCGTTCCCGGAAGCAGTCATGGGCGGTTGAGCCGGGAAGTACGGCAACCGTTTGTAAGACATAAAAAAACAGTGTTGATGCGGTGAGGATTTGCATTTATCTCCAGCGGTGGCTTTCACCAAATCGGCAGCAAGGCGCCGGGGATTGAAAGTGGCCAAGATGCGGCACGTCCTATGTCCAGGCCGGCTTCTTGCCGGTTACTCCATGGTAGGCCGAGTCGGGTCTGAGGACGTGGCAGGGCCTTGACCCGCTTGCTCATAGCCAAGCCATCTATGCGGCGCAAAAGTGAATGCCGGAGCCTCAGCCCGCTCGGCACCATGAACCCATCTGGAATGAAATGAATTGCCGGTCAAAGCTCAGGAGACAGTATGATTCGCAGCCGTATGATCGCCACACAGTCGGAAGTTGTCGTCGAACATGGGCTGGTCGTTGCAGGCCATAACCAAGAGGCCGAGGCCGGGGTGCGGATTATGCAGGCCGGGGGGAACGCCGTTGATGCCCTGGTCGCTGCCGCCTTCGCCGGGTTTGTCGTCGAGCCGAGCAATTGCGGTGTCGGCGGTTACGCGCGCCTCTCCATCTACTGGGCCGAGTGCGATGAATTGATCTCGATTGACGCGTATGTGCGTGCGCCGGGGCGGGCTAGGCCTGATATGTTCGAGCCAGACTACGAGGCGCCGCTGACGTATTACGGCTACCCGGCCACGCGCGGACAGAAAGCGAACACCGGATTTTTGGCCTGCGCCGTCCCCGGCGCGGTGGCAGGGCTATGTGCGGCGCATACCCTGTTCGGCGCACTGCCACTGGCCGAAGTCCTGCAACCCGCTATCGAAATTGCCGAGCGCGGCCTGCCCGTGTATGCCAGCCTGGCGCGCACCATCGCTAACCTGTACGACGACATCCGCGCCCTGCCCGATACCGCCGCGCTCCTCCTGCCCAATGGGCGCCCGGCGCGCGCCGGCGATGCGTGGACGGAGGGCGACATCCTTGATTTTTCCGCGCTGGCGCAGACCCTGCGCCGTATCGCCCGGTATGGAGCCGCCGGCTTCCATACCGGGCCGGTAGCCGAGGCCATCGAACGCTATGTCGTCGGGCATGGCGGCATCCTCACTGCACAAGACCTCGCCGCTTTCCGGCCCCGGATCATGCGCGAAAAGCCGGCGCACTATCGCGGATACGACTACATCTCTTGCTATGATCAGGTCAGTTACGAGGCGCTCAACATCCTCGCATGCTTCGACTTGCGGCAGTACGGCCCGGACAGCGTCGAGTTCCGCCACCTCTTTGCGGAAGCGCTGGGCCGCGCTTTTGTAGACAGCATGGTGCATTACGGCGACCCCGACTTCACTCGCAGCCCGGTGAACGGTTTAGCCTCGCGCGATTACGCGGCCATTCGCGCCGCCGAGATCGCCCTCGACCGGGCCACCCCGCGCCCGATACCCGCCGGTGACCCATGGCCGTTTGAAAACGAGAAAGATCGGCCGGAGCGCCTTTCACCTGGAGTAACGCGCGCCGAGCTGGGCGGCACCACGCAGATGGTCGCCGCCGACCGTGCTGGCAATCTGGCCGTTACCTGCACCAGCCTTTCGGGCGCGTTCGGCTCATGCGTGTATGTGCCCGAAGTCGGCGTGATGCTGAACAATTCGATGCGCAACTTCGATCCCCGCCCTGACCATCCCAATTGCATACAGCCGGGCAAGATGCCGATCTTCGCCGCACCGGTGATTGCCGTGCGTCGCGAAGGCCGGCCTGTGTTCGCGGCCTCCGGCTCGGGCGGCTACCGCATCGAGACAGGTGTGCTCCACACATTGATTCATACCCTCGACTTTGGGATGGAGGTGCAGCCGGCGGTGGATGCGCCGCGGGTACATTGCCAGGGTGAGGCGACGTATGTGAGTGGCCTCCTACCTGAAGCAGTGAAGAGACGGCTCGCGGAAATGGGCCACGACCTCGTGGAGCAGACCGACGATGTGAACGCCAACTACTATGGGCGGGTATGCGCCATACACGTTGACCCGCGCACGCGGCTGCTGCGAGCGGGTAGCGGCCCGGCCTGGCAAACCGCCGCCGCCGGATTCTAAGAGCCTATCCGAATAAATCACCACAGGCTTTCACATTTCCGATGCCCTCTGGAACGTTTTCCAACCTGTGCTGCCTGTGCACGTCAATACGCAATGGCCTGTCGCACATGCCGACGGCGTGTGATGACTTCGTCCGGGACATTGTCCAAAAGCAGCCGGACGTGATGTTGGACAAGCTGTGTAGGCAGATGGCCAAAGCTCGGGACATAGTGGCGAGCCACGATATGAAGTGCCGGATGCTGCAGGCGCTCGTCTAGCAGGTAACAAAGCCCCGAATTATGCCCTATACCCTCGCCTTCACCGCCTGCGCCGTCCGGTACGCCAGCGCCATCACGGTGAGCATCGGGTTGACGCCGGAGGCGGTGGGGAAGACGGAGGCGTCGGCGACGTACAGGTTGCGCACGTCCCAGGCCTCGCCCTGTGGCGTGAGCACGGCCTCGGCGCGCTTGCCGCTCATCCGGCATGTCCCCATCTGGTGCGCAGAGAAGACGTTCAGGCGATTGGGCGCAAGGCCGGCGCGCGCCACGCGCTCCAGATACGCCTCGAGGTCGCCGCCCGAGAACGGCTCGAGGCCGGAGTGCGGGCCGCAAATCGCCGTCGCGC
>JAVQXV010000318.1:0-2705 GCA_033577755.1 Anaerolineales bacterium | reverse complement strand
CTCTAATCTCCAATCTCCCATCTCTTTGTCTCAGAGCGTTACCAGCTTCTCCACCGGATAGCCGATCTCCGCCATGAGTTTCTCGATGGCGTCCTGGGTGGCGGGCGCATCATAAACGATGGTCACCAGCTTGGTGTTCTGGTCGGCGCTGACTTTTTGCACGCCGGGCAGCTCGCCGACTTCGTTCTGGATGGTCTTGACGCAGTGACCACAGGAGATGGCCGGGGCTTTGACGGTGAGGGTGGTCATGGGTGCTCCTTGTGAAGGTTGGAGGTTGAAGACTGAAGACTGGAGATTGAAGACTGGAGATTGAAGACTGGAGACGTTACACTTTGGTCGCCGTCTCGAATACGTCGGCGATCTCGGCGAGCACGCGTTCGCGTTCTTTGGCGCTGCGGCTGTTGACGGCGGTCACCACGCACGAGCGCAGGTGGTTGTCGAGCAACCGCACGCTGACCTTGTTCAGCGCGGCCTGCACCGCCTGAATCTGCTTAATGACGTCAATGCAGTAGGCGTCCTCTTCCAGCATCCGCTCGATGCCGCTGACGTGGCCTTTGATGCTCCTGAGGCGGCGCAACGTTTCGGCCTTATGCTTCTCGTCCATGTCTGCTCCTACCCCCCCCAGGGGGGATGGGTCTACGGGATAATAGCACTGTGGGAGGGAAGGCGTCAAGGTAAGCGCTCGTCTGGTCGTATCCGGCAGCCGGCCTCCAGGGGAAGTTTCACCGCCGAGATCGCAGAGCACGCGGATACCTGCAATGCGTTTTTTTCAGTGCACTCATAAGCGGAAAAACAGCTGGGGCGCGGCGCGCATCCGCTTTTCGGCTTCAGATTCGCTGGAGGTATGCGACTTTCTAAGCGCTTACATGTGAGCGATACCGGTAGCGGCTCAGTACCGTGCCAGTTCCTTCAGCACCTCGCGCGTCAGACGAATTTCGAAGTGTTTGGGGCCGCTGGCATCGGCGGTGAGGAAGGGGAGCGAGATGTGAGTAGATGGCTGGGTGCGCAGCTCCTGCACGGCTTTGCGGGCCGCCTCGGCGATGCGGCTGTAGGCAATCTTGTCTTCGGCCACGCGCACGCCGGTCTGCTCAAAGGCCTGCGAGAGCAGCCAGTTGATGACAGCCTGCTCCTCGCGCTCGGCGCTGGAAGAAAAGGCCTTCGGCAACACTCGGGCAGCGCTCGGCAGCCGTTCACCGGCCTCACGCCGGCGAAAATGCCTCCCCAACAAATAGGCCACTACAACGACTAATACCGCTAGGACAACAATGGCGACAATCGAACTCATGGCGTCTATCTGAAACCCAAAACCGGCATAAGTAAGTTTAACCCATAATCTGCGTGGGTCAACGACCTTGAGAAGTCTCGTCAAGGCAAGTTGCCAATTCTTGACGCACCGCCGGGTCGGTTTCGACGCTTAGCGCCACACGCAGCGGCGTGCCCGCCTCCGGGCCGGCCAAACGTGCCAGCGCCCAGGCGGCGTGCAGACGAATGAGGGGATGGGGATTGGAAAGAAGAGATTGGAGGGGGGAGATAAGGGTCGCATCGCCGCTGTTGCCGGCAGCTACGCAGGCGTTGCGCATCAGCCGCACCCGGCCAATCCGCTCGATGGGGGAGCCGGCAAAGCGTGCGACAAAGCCGGCCTCATCGAGTGCCAGCAGCTCGGCCAATGGCGGCGCGGCGCGGTCCGCGTTCACGGGGAAGAACTCGGTGAGCTGCGTCTGCACGGCAAAGCGGTTCCACGGGCAAACGTCCTGGCACACATCGCAGCCGAAGACCCAGTTGCCGAGGAGCGGGCGCAGCTCGCGGGCGATGACGCCCTTATGCTCGATGGTCAGATAACTGATGCAGCGCCGCGCATCCAACACGTGCGACTCAGGGAAGGCGTTGGTAGGGCAGGCGACCAGGCAGCGCGTGCACGTGCCGCAGCGGGTCGCCGGCCCCGGCCGGTCGTAGGCGTCGAACTCCGCCGTCGTCAGCATCACGCCGAGGAAGAAGTCGCTGCCCCGGCGCGGATGGATGAGCATCGTATTCTTGCCGATGAAGCCCAGGCCGGCCTGCCAGCCGTGGTCGCGTTCGAGCAGCGCACCTGTATCCACGTACACGCGGGACTTCGCGCCCAGCTCTCTTGCCAGCGCCTCCAGGCGCGGCGTCATCACGTCATGATAATCCATGCCCCACGCATACGTGGCAATGCGCCCGCGCCTCGGATCGGTCAACACAGAAGGCGGCAGGGGCGCACTGCGATAGTCCAGCCCGACCATCACCAGTGATCGGACGCCGGGCAGAATCAGGTTGAGGTCGCGCCGGCGGGCCAGACGGTCTTCGCGCGCCAGGTAGCCCATCTCGCCATGACAGCCTGCCTGTACCCAACGTAGGTAAGCGTCTAGATGCGGCGCGGGCCGGGCCGGGGTGATGCCGACTAGGTTGAAGCCGAGGTCGCGGGCGCGGGCTTTGAGGGCGGCGGCGGAGAGCATGCGCTGATATCGTAGCACAGGGGGAAATGTGTTGCGTGTTACGTGTTACGTATTGCGTGTTACGTATTGCGTATTACGTATTGCGTGTTGAGTGGTCTGTGATGCAATACGAAATACGCTATACGAAATACGCTATACGAATTACCACCCATCGGCAGGCCCGGCAACCAATAGTATGCACGCAAAACATGTCAGCCGCACCCTGAGCGGACGCTGAGCGAAGCGAAGCGG
>JAVQXV010000317.1:0-2713 GCA_033577755.1 Anaerolineales bacterium | reverse complement strand
GGCGTCTTGGTCACCTCGATGCGGGCGGGGAAGGCGTCCTTGAGTTCGTCAATGTGGGTGACCACCAGGATGCGCTCGAAGTCGTCCTGCACGGCGTGGATGGCCTCCACCAGACGCTCACGGCCCACCGCATCCAGCACGCCGAAGCCCTCATCAATGATGAGCGTGTGCAATTGAGTGCCGGCCCGCCGCGCCAGCAACTGGCTCAGGGCGATGCGGATGGCGAAGTTCACGCGAAAAGCCTCGCCTCCTGAGTACATCTCGTAAGCGCGCGTGCCCAGCTCGTCGGCGATTTCGATGTCGAGCGTCTCGCGCGTCTCGCCGGCCTGCGTCTCCCTCTGCATCCTGAAGCGCACGTGCATGCGCCCGTCGGTGATGCGACCGAGCAGACGGTTGGCTGCGGCCTCGATCTCCGGCACGGCGGCCTCGATCATCATGGCCGGCACGCCCTTCTTACCGAACGCCTCGCGCAGCTCCTCGTACACGCCTCGGCTCTCCGCCAGCTGCCGGCGCTCGGCACGTTTGGCCTCGCGCGCCTGTGCCTGCGCTTCGAGCGCGCGCAGCTTCTGCTCCGCCGCGCCCAGCCGCGCCTTGGCGAACGTGTCCTCCTGCCGCAGCGAGTCGAGGGCGCGCTGCTTGGCGTCGGCTTCGCGCAATACGGCGCGTTGCCGTTCGGCCTCGGCCTCCAGCTGTGCCAGCGCCTGCTCGGCGTCGCCGCGCGCTTTGGCCCAGCGCTCACGCCGCTGCATCAGCTCGGCGATGCGCTGCTGCGCCGCGCCGGCCTGAGTCAGCGCGGACTTCAGCTCGCCCAGCTGCTGCGTGAGCGCCGGCTTCTCCTTCAATTCCAACGCAAAGGCCTGCAGGTCTCTGTCCAGCTGCGCCTGCTGGTCGGCGAGCGCTTTCAGCCGGGCCTGATTCTCGCGGTACAGGCCGCGCCGCGCCTCGATTTCCCGATCGAGTTCGTTCACCAGCAGCACGAGGCGGTTGTTGATGTCCTGCTCTTCGGCACGGGCCTGAGCCTGACGGGCCTCGGCTTCGGCGCGTAGGTCGGCGATGAGGGCATGGCGCTGGGCCTCGCTGAGCGGCTGGCCGCAGGTGGGGCAAACCGCCTCGGTGGCGCTTTGCAGGTTAGCGATGCGCGTGTTGAGCCGGGCCACCTCGGCCTGCGCCGCCTGCTGCACGCGCTGCACGGCCTGCTTAGCTTCAACAGAGGCGGCGGCGATGCGCTTCTTCAGACCCTCGGCCTCCTGCTGGGCGGCCTCATTCTGCCCGCGCAGTTGCCCCATCAACTCGGCGTTGAGGCGGCGCGCCTCGGTCAGGCGCTCGCGTTCGGTCTCAATCTCATCGAGTTGGCGCAGGCGGCGTTCGACCTCGTCGAGCTTGCGGGTCAGGGCGGCGGTATCGGCGCGCGCCTGCGCCTCGGCCAGGTCGGCGTCGAGCGCGACCAGCTCGCTCTCGGCGTCGCGCAGGCGGCGCGTCAGTTCCTCGGACTGGCGTTGCAGGCCGAGCAAGGCCTGCCGCGCGTTTTCAATCTGCGCCCATTCGGCCTCTGCCGCACGCAATCGCTCGTTCACCTCGATGACGCGTGCCTGGGCCGCGCTCAGTTCGCGCTCGTATTCGGGACGCCGCGCCAGCTCGGCCTCGATCTCGGCGAGCACCGCATCCAGGCCGCTCATCTGCTGGTCGAGCGCCTTGATTTTGGCTTTGGCGCGCTCCTCGTAAACCTCCCACTCCTGCAGGCCGAGGATGTCGGCCAGCACCTGCTTGCGCTCGGCAGGCCGCTTGCCGGTGAACTCGTCGGCCTTGCCCTGCACCAGATAGGCGGAGTTGACGAAGGTCTCGTAGTTGAGGCGCAGCAGGCGCGTGATTTTTTCCTGCGTCTTAGGGATGGTCGCTTCGGTGAGCGAGTTCCACTTGCCGTTGACCTGCGCCTGCAAATCGAGCACGGTGCTCGCGCCCTTGCCGATTCGCTTTTTGCGGGTGACGCGGTACACATCCGAACCGAGGGCAAAGGTCAGCTCGACATGCATCTCGGACTGGCCCTGATGCACCAGCTCTTCGTCCTTCCTGGCGCGCGCCCGGCCCCACAGCACCCAGGTGATGGCGTCGAGCAGCGACGATTTGCCCGCGCCGTTCTCGCCGGTGAGCACGGCGACGTGCAGGCCGCTGAAATCCAGCGGCGCCGGATTCTTGTAGGCGAGGAAATTCCTGAGTTCGAGCCGAAGCGGGATCATTCTTCCTTCAGCAGGCCGGCAGCGGCCTCAAGCAGTCGGGCTGCGCGCTCGGGGGATTTGCCTTTGGCAGCGAAGTAGCGCTCCAGCCACTGCATGGGCGTGAGCGCTTCGGCGTGGCCGCCGACGCCGGGCAGGCGCACCGTGCGCTCTACTTCTACACTGAGGCCGGCGATGGTTGCTGCGCCCGCCGCCGTCAACGCCTGCTCCACTTCGCGCCGACGCAGCAGCGGCTCCCGGCCCTCCTCCAGCTGCACGGTCACACGCACAACAGCGTCCCTCAGATCATGTTGCGCGATGGCATCCAGCACGGCCTGCGTTGGGTCGGCCTGACGGCGCGCATCAATCTTCAGCGCACGGAAGGGACGCGCCGCCACGCGCACGAACTTCCACGTCGTCGCGCCGCGCGCCAGCTCGACCCAGCAAAAGCCCTTTGGGTCTGCCGCCTCGCCGAAGTCAATGCGCTCGAGCGAGCCGGAGTA
>JAVQXV010000033.1:0-23533 GCA_033577755.1 Anaerolineales bacterium | reverse complement strand
GTGGCGAGGCCGAGAATGACAATAGGCACAGCCACGACCAACCCGGCCAGCGGCCCGGCGATGCCCATATCCAGCAAGGCACGCTTGTTGACCGGTGGGGCCTTGAGCATGATGACCGCGCCCATCGTACCGAACAGGCTAAAGGGAAAGGGCACGAAGTACGGCAACGTCACTGCCATTCTATGGTAACGGGCGGCGAAGTAGTGGCCGAACTCATGGGCAAGCAAGATAATCAGCAGGCTGAGGGCGAAAGGCCAGCCGTTCCATAAGAGCAACAGCCAGTCACCAAGCGTGCTCGGCTCTGTTCCCGTGTAGCCGTACGCACCGCCGGCCAGCAACACGCTGAGCAACGTGAGCACAAACATGATGATGTTGACGCCGGGATTGGTGCGCGCCGGTTCGATGACGCCCGGCATTGCCAGCACCAGATGGCTCTCGCCCTCCTTGCGAAAGAGCGGCGTGTAGCCCAGCGGCTTGAACTGCTCGAAGACGAAGCCAAAGGCTTCCATCGAGTCGCGGAACAGTCGGCCTCGGAAGCGCACCGCCGAGCCGTCCGGCCCGCCGTAGACCGTGTCCTCTATGTTCATCACCTGCGCCACAATGGGTCGCAGCGTGGCAGCATCGGCCAGCGTGGTTTTCTTCAGGGTGTACATTGATTGGAAACCTGTGACAACGGGCCGGGTGGTTACGGTTCGATGTCGGCAACGGAGGCGACGATGCGCGAAGGCCGATAAGGGAAACGAGCAACATCGCTCTCTTTCGTCACCCCGGTCAGCACCAGCACCGTGCTCATGCCGGTCTGCACGCCGGCAACAATGTCGGTGTCCATTCGGTCACCGACCATAACGGTCTCTTCCGAATGCACACCGATGTAGTTGAGCGCCAACCGCATCATCAAAGGGTTGGGTTTGCCGACGAAGAAAGGCGTCACACCGGTCGCCTTCTCGATGAGTGCCGCCATCGCGCCGCAGGCCGGCACGATGCCGCTCTCGCTTGGGCCGGTCGGGTCGGGGTTGGTGGCGATAAAGCGCGCGCCGGCCGCCACCAGTCGCACCGCTTTGGTGATGGCCTCGACGTTGTACATGTGCGTCTCGCCGAGCACCACGTAGTCCGGCTCATGGTCGGTCATCACGTAGCCGACGTCATGGATCGGCCCGGTCAGCCCGCTCTCGCCGATGACGAAGGCCTTGCCGTTGGGCCGCTGCGAGTGTAGGAAACGAGCGGTGGCCAGGCCGGAAGTGAAGATGCGCTCGGCGGGGATGTCGAGGCCGATGGTATGTAGCCGATACGACAAGTCGCGCGGCGTGTACAGCGGATTGTTCGTCAGCACCAGCCACTCGCTGCCGCTGGCCTTGAGCCGTTCGATGAAACGGTCGGCGCCGGGGATGAGCTTGCGGCCGCTGACGAGCACGCCGTCCATATCAATCAGATAGTGTTTGCGTCGTGAAGTCATAGTCCTCAAAAAGGGCCTAGGGAGTGAACGGCAGAGCTTCACTAACCCCGGCCCGCTTATTCGGAATCACGGGGATGAATGGGAGTCGAACCCACCTGCCGCCTCGGAGAAGCGGCACAACGATTTTGAAGACCGTGGCCACCACCGGATGACATCCATCCCCGGCAAGATTGTACCAAGAAGTACCAAGAAGCCCGTCGCCCGACGTTTCAACGTCGGGCTGATACTGGGCAGGCCCGCTGAAGCAGGCTGAAATTATCCATCTTCAGACGGCGTTCTTGTGGCAGCCCGCGAATTCATTCGTGGGCGACACGCTACCAACAAGCTGAAGAGTCCGCAGATTTCGCAGATTATCTGGCAGATCAGGAAATGTCATTCTGAGGACGCTGTGCGCCCTCAGAATCTCGCTTTTCAAGTGCTTCGCTGCTCCGCGGCTCAGCACGACAGGCGTTCCGCGAAGTACTGGTCATCACAAATTCATATCTGCGTAATCTGTGGATAAATGAAGGCGCGAACCTGCGTCCAACCGCGCTGCCAGCACCACATATTGCTCTGACCGCAATCCGTGTTAGAGTCAGGCGGGTTTTATCCGACCATGAGGCTCAAAGACAAGTTTGCCGTCATTACCGGCGCAGGGCGCGGCATCGGGCGGGCGCTGGCGCTCGGCTTTGCGCGCGAGGGTGCTCATCTGGCGCTGCTCGCCCGCACCGAAGCGGAGATCCAATCCGCCGCCGAGCAGGTACGCGCGCTGGGCCGGCGCGCCCTGCCCCTCGTATGCGACGTGAGCAGCGAGGCGCAAGTGAAGGCCGCCATCCAGCAAACCGTGGCAGAGTTCGGGCGGATTGATGTGTTGGTGAACAACGCCGGCATCGGGGCGGCGCGCCCGCTCCACGGCACGCCACTCGCCACGTGGGAGCGCCTGCTGGCCGTCAACCTGACGGGCACCTTCCTGCCCACCAAGCACGTGTGGAAGACGATGCAGGCGCAGGGCGGCGGCAGCATCATCAACATCAGCTCACTGGCCGGCACGCGCGGTATGGCGCTGCTCACGGCCTATAGCGCCAGCAAGTGGGGGCAGATCGGACTGACGCTCTCGGCGGCAGAGGAGGGCAAGCCTTACTGCATCCGCGTCAACGCCGTCGCCCCGGGCAAGGGCGATACCTCCATGCGCGCCGCCATCGTCGAGGACAAGAGCAAACTCCTCCGGGCCGAAGACCATGTGGGCGTATGCGTCTTCCTTGCTTCGGACGAATCGCGCTACATCACCGGCCAGGTGATTGAGATTGACTTCTTTGGCGAAAGCGGTCATGGAACTCAGGCTTAGGATTTACGACGACCTGGAAACGCTAACCCGCGCGGCGGCGGACGACATCGCTGCGCTGCTCACCGACCCGGCCATTGCACATCGCGCGCTTTACCTCGCCCTCTCCGGCGGCAACACGCCGCAGGGATTATACGCCCTGCTCGCCCAACCGCCGTATGCCCACAGCCTGCCCTGGTCGCGGATGCACCTCTTCTGGGGCGACGAGCGCTGCGTCAGCATCGAACATCCCGAAAGCAATTATGGACAGGCGCAGCAGGCCCTGCTGCGACATGTGCCCGTCCCCGCTGAGAACATTCACCGCGTTCGCGTCGAATTGCCGCCCGCCGAGGCCGCCGCCGACTACGCCCGCCAGCTCGCCGAGCACGCCGACCCCGGCCTGCGCTGGCCGCGCTTCGACCTCGTCCTGCTCGGCCTGGGCGAGGACGGCCACACTGCAGCGCTGTTCCCCGGCCCGATCACGCAGCACGAGCAGCACTCGCCCGTGCTACACGTTCAGGCCAACTACCTGGGTCGCCCGGCTGAGCGCATTACGCTGACGCCACTGGTCTTCAACGATGCACGGCACATCTTCTTTCTGGCGGCGGGCGAGAAAAAGGCGAAGGCGGTGTACGCCGTACTCAAGAGCTATGCCGACCCGGAACAAATCCCGGCCAGCCGCATCCGGCCCACCGCCGGCGTCGTCACCTGGCTGCTCGACCGCGCCGCCGCCAAACTGCTCACGTAGCGCCGCCTTGCAGCACGCTGTTGTTGCCATGACTCCACTGCAAAATTCGCAATCTCGCCGCGAAGACACGAAGAGCGCAAAGGATTCGTCCTCGTGTTTTGTGTTTTCCTTCGCGCCTTCGCGGTTCGAATCCCATAACAACACAAATAGCTTCGCGACTCTCTTCGCGCCCTTTGCGCCTTCGCGGTTCAAATCAAGCAACCTAACCGCAAAGACACCAAAAGCACGAAGGGCTTCGCGACCTTCTTCGCGTCCTTCGCGCCTTCGCGGTTCAAACGGTCTTTTTCAGGTGTAGCCCGCCATGTCTGCTTTTCACATTAGCCACGGCGTTTGCCGCAATGATATTCTTCTTTGAAAGGTGAGCTATGGAAATTGCAATGATTGGCCTGGGCCGGATGGGCGCGAACATGGCCCGCCGCCTGCTGCGCGGCGGCCACCGCGTCATCGGCTACAACCGCACACGCGCCGTCACCGACCGGCTGGCGGCGGAGGACGGGCTGACGCCCGCCTACTCGCTGGCCGAGGCCGTGGCGACACTCAGCGCACCGCGCAACGTCTGGGTAATGCTGCCTGCCGGCGCAACCACGACCGAGCACATCGAGCAGCTCATGACGCTGCTGGCGCCCGGCGACGTGGTAATAGACGGCGGCAACAGCAATTACAAGGACGACGCCAAGCACGCCGCCCTGCTCAAGTCCAAAGGCATTGATTTCGTGGACGTGGGCACCAGCGGTGGAGTCTGGGGCCTGACCCACGGCTACAGTCTGATGATCGGCGGCGAGCCGGGGCCGGTGGCGCGCCTGCGCCCGATCTTCGAGACGCTGGCCCCCGCACCGGATAGGGGCTGGGGCCACGTCGGCCCGCACGGCGCCGGCCACTACGTGAAGATGGTGCACAACGGCATCGAATACGGCATGATGCAGGCCCTCGCCGAAGGCTTCGAAATCCTCCGGGCCAAAAAGGAGTTCGGGCTGGACCTGGCCCAGGTCGCCCGCATCTGGCAGCACGGCAGCGTGGTGCGCTCGTGGCTGCTCGACCTGACCGCCGAGGCACTGGCCGAAGACCCTGACCTGAGCACAATCAAGGGATACGTACCGGACTCCGGTGAAGGCCGCTGGACGGTAGCCGACGCCATTGACCTGGACGTGCCCGCGCCCGTCATCACCCTCTCGCTGATGATGCGCTTCGTCAGCCGTCAGGACGAGAGCTACGCGGCCAAGCTCCTCGCCGCCATGCGGAACAAGTTCGGCGGACATGCTGTGATGAAGGCTTGAAGAGACGAGAAGGTGAAAGGATAACCATCCCCTCTCCCGCCATTACCCCGTCACTCCGTCACTCCCTAAAGCGCCGCTATGTCCGACCCATCTACCACCATCGTCATCTTCGGCGCTTCCGGCGACCTCACCGCGCGCAAGCTCATCCCAGCCCTTTTCAACAATTACCGAAAGAGTCGCCTGCCCGCGAACACGCGCATCGTCGGCTTCGCCCGTCGCCCCTGGAACGACGCCGATTTCCGTGCTCATCTCCTGAACGGCATGAAGGAATTTGCGCCGGCGCTGCTGAACGGCGGCGGCACGCAGTGGGAGGCGTTCGCCGCCAACCTCGCCTACTTCAAGGGCGACCTGAACACTGCTGAGGACTTCACGCGGCTGGGCGCATTTTTGGAGAAGATCGAGGGCGGGCCGGCCAACCGGCTGTATTACCTAGCCACCGCGCCCGAATATTACAAAGCGGTGATCAACCATTTGGGCGCGGCAGGCCTGGCAGCCGAGGCCGAGAACGGTTACCGCCGCGTGGTCATCGAGAAGCCCTTCGGCACCGACCTGGCGTCCGCGCTCGAACTGAATCAGGCCGTGCACGCCGTCTTCCGTGAGCAGCAGGTCTATCGCATTGACCACTACCTGGGCAAAGAGACGGCGCAAAACGTGCTCTTCTTCCGCTTCGCCAACACCATCTTCGAGCCACTCTGGAACCGCAACTACATCTACAGCGTGCAAATCACCGTGGCCGAGAGCGTGGACGTGGGCCATCGCGCCGCCTTCTACGACTCCGCCGGCGTGCTGCGGGACATGTTCCAGAACCACCTGCTGCAGCTGCTGACGCTCGTAGCGATGGAGCCGCCGGCCTCCTTCAACGCCGACGCCGTGCGCAACGAAAAAGTGAAGGTTCTCAGCGCCGTCCGGCCCATCCCCATCGAGCAGGTGGCCGAGCACACCGTGCGGGCGCAGTACCGCCGCTACCGCGACACGCCCAACGTCGCCCCTGACTCGATGACGGCCACCTATGCTGCGCTGCGCCTGCACATTGACAACTGGCGCTGGCAGGGCGTGCCCTTCTACCTGCGCTCCGGCAAGGCGCTCAAGGCCCGCGTCACCGACATCGTCATTCAGTTCCGCCGCCCGCCGCACGTCATGTTCAACTTCCCGCCCGGCCACCGGCTGGACTCCAACATGCTCATCCTGCGCATCCAGCCGGATGAGGGCATTCACCTGAAGTTCGAGACCAAGGTGCCGGACTCGACGCTGGAGACGCGCTCGGTGTACATGCAATTTCACTTCCGCGATTCGTTCGGCGAAGGTGCGTTGCCGGACGCCTACGAGCGGCTCTTGCTGGATGCTCTCAACGGCGACGCCTCCCTGTTCACGCGCGCCGACGAGATCGAAGCCGCCTGGAAAATCATTGACCCCATCCTGCGTGGCTGGGAGTCGCCGTACGCGCCGCCGCTGGTCTTCTACGAATCCGGGACGTGGGGGCCGGTGGCCGCCGATGACTTCATCGCCCGCGACCACCGCCGGTGGCTGCTCGGCCATCTCCCCGAATAACCAATCTCCCTCTCCCCTCTGCGCCGTTTCCTGCTATTTCCCTCAGCTTCCGATTTTCCAACCGGACTCTCGGTATAATCACTCATCTCGCCCACAAGGAAAGGTCATGCTCACGTCCCCGAAAAGTCTGTTCGCCCTGGCGACGGCCATGGCCGTTCTGGCCGCCTGCGCTCCGGCCACCACTCCGCCGCCCACGCCAACGCTCCCGCCCCCCTCTCCAACGCCGCTACCGCCCACCACAGCGCCCACTGCCACGGCGGCCCTGCGGCCCACGCCCTCCGGCGAGTCGCTCTTCCCCAAAGTGACGGCGGACGACTGGCAGCTCGGCCCGGCGGATGCCCGCATCACCATCATCGAGTACGGCGACTATCAGTGACCGTTCTGCGCTCGGATCGCGCCCGTGCTGGCGCGTCTTGCTGCTGCGCACCCAAACGACGTCCGCCTCGTCTATCGCCATTTCCCGCTCGACTTCCACGACAAGGCCCGCCTCGCCGCCCAAGCCGCTGAGGCCGCCGGCTTGCAGGGCAGATTCTGGGAGATGCACGAGCTGCTGTACGAAAAGTTCCCGGAGTGGACAACCACCTCGCCGGACGAGTTTCGCCGGCTGCTGAGTGACTACGCCGAAGAAGTCGGACTGGATGTTGCGCGCTTCGCCGCCGATCTGGAGAGCGATGCCGTCGTCGCGCGGGTGGAAGCCGCCTACCGCTCCGCCACCACCATCGGCGGAACCGGCCTGCCCGGCACTCCCTTCATCATCATCAACGACCAGCCCCTCGACCAGAACATCCGGCTGGAGTTCTGGATCCTCGACGCCATCGTCAAACTCGAACTACTCAAGGACCGCCAGTTCCAGAGGCCCGAAGATGTCCTCGACCCGTTCAAGTCGTACATCGCCATCATCAAAACCGAAAAGGGCGATATCGTCGTGCAATTGTTCGCGGAACAGGCGCCGGTGACGGTGAACAACTTCGTCTTCCTGGCGCGCCAAGGTTGGTACGACGGCGTGACGTTTCATCGCGTCCTGCCCGGCTTCGTGGCGCAGAGCGGCGACCCGACCGGCACGGGCTTTGGCGGGCCGGGGTACTACATCCCCAACGAGATTGTGCCCGAGCTGGTCTTCGACGCCGAGGGCCTGGTGGCGATGGCGAACTCCGGCCCGGACACCAACGGCAGCCAGTTCTTCATCACCCTCGGCCCGGCGCCTAATCTCAACGGCAAGTACACCATCTTCGGCAAGGTGACCGCCGGTATGGACGTGGTCAGGGCGCTCGCCCCGCGCGACCCGCAGGCCAACCCCGAAGCGCCCCCCGGCGACAAAATCATCTCGGTAATCATCGAGGAGAAATAAAACGGATGAAACGGATAGCAGGAAACTTACGAGCGATGATGGCGGTGACTTTGCAACAGATGAAACGGATAGCGCTGTTCACACTAGCAGTGCTGCCGGCAGCCTGCGCGCCCGCAGCCGCCCCCGCCGAAGTCACGCCTGCACCCACGCCGTTGCAATGGGATGCGCCGCCGGAAATGCAGATTGACCCGAACAAGCAATACATCGCCACGCTCGACACGGAGAAGGGCAAAATCGTTATCGAGTTGCTGGCCAAAGATGCGCCCATCACCGTCAACAACTTCGTCTTTCTGGCGCGGCAGGGCTTCTATGACGGCGTGACCTTCCATCGCGTGCTCAAGGATTTCGTCGCACAGGCCGGCGACCCGACCGGCACGGGCATGGGCGGGCCGGGGTACTTCATCCCCAACGAAAACGACAACGCCGAATTCGACCGGCCCGGGCTGGTGGCGATGGCCAACTCCGGCCGTGACCGTAACGGCAGTCAGTTCTTCATCACCTTCAAGGAGCTGCCGCACCTCAACGGCGGCTACACCATCTTCGGGCGCGTCATCCGTGGGATGGAAGTGGCGCTGGCGCTCACCCTGCGCGACCCCGAACAGAATCCGGACTTCCCCGGCGATAGGATTAACTCGGTAACTATCGAGGAGAAGTAAACGGGTGCATTTCTATTTTTTCGGCCGGGCCGCACCCTGCGCGGACGCTGAGCAAAGCTGAAGTGGCATTCGAAAGGGTGGCATTTTTCACCGACAACCCTTGCGTGCACATCGGTTAGTAAAGCCACTTGCGCCAATTACAAAAGCGCAGTAAAACTTCGGCCTGGTGAGGCAACAACAAACAAGCAGTGTTTTCCGGCATCCGCCGGAGATGACGAGGGTCAACAATAAGCCAACTAAACGTAATTTTGCTTGACAGCCTAGAGTCGCTATGCTACATTACCGCGCGTTCTGCCCAAAACCCACACAATCCAGCACCGGAGGAACCAGCCTTGGCCAAGTCAAGAACTGAACTGATGGTGGATCGCCTGCGAGACATGCAGGTGAGTAGCCCGGATATCGAGGCCTCGGCAGTAGTTAGTGTAGATGGCTTGCCCATTGCAACCGCCCTGCCGCGTGAAGTAGAAGAAGACCGAGTCTCCGCCATGTCGGCGGCCATGCTTTCGCTTGGTGAGCGAATCGCCTCCGAGCTGGGACGTGGTAATCTGAACGAAGTCTACATCAAAGGCGAAAGGGGCTACGTCATTCTCCAATCGGTCGGTTCGGAAGCGGTGCTGACGGTGCTGGCGCGCGAGGGCGCAAAGCTGGGCCTGGTCTTCCTGGACATGCGCCGCGCCGCGGAAGACCTCGCCAAACTCGTCTAAGCATTCCTTCGTAAGCGTTGACATCCGCCGGGGCCGGACCAGCATGACAGGTCACGGCCCCGGTTTTCGTTATGAAGACGGTCATCGTCATCCCCACCTACAACGAAGCAGAAAATCTGGAAGCCCTGACAGAGGCGCTCTGGGCCTTGCCGCTCGACGCAAAGCTGCTGGTGGTGGACGATGCCTCGCCCGACGGCACCGGCCAAATCGCCGACCGTCTGGCCGCTGCCAACCCCGACCGGTTCAGCGTCATCCACCGGCCTCGGCTGCTCGGCCTGGGCACGGCCTATGTGCAAGGCTTCCGCCGCGCGCTCGAGATGGGCGCCGATGTCATCATCCAGATGGACGCCGACTTTTCGCACGGGCCGCACTACCTGCCGGGGATGGTCGCCCAATTGCGTGACTATGACGTGGTCATCGGCTCACGCTATGTACCCGGTGGCAGCACCGACAAGCGCTGGGGGTTGGGCCGCAAGCTGCTCTCGGCCTGGGCCAACCTGTACGCGCGCACCATCCTCGGCCTGCACATCCGCGACGCTACTGCCGGCTTCCGCGTCTGGCGCCGCTCCACGCTGGAGGGCCTCGGCCTGGATCGCGTGGTGTCCAACGGCTACGTCTTCCAGGTCGAGATGTCCTATCTGACCGAACGGCTCGGCTACCGCTGGCTGGAGATGCCGATTTACTTCGAAGACCGGCGCATTGGCCGATCCAAGATGAGCATGCGCGTCAAGCTTGAGGCCGCCATAGGTGTGTGGACGCTCGGCTTCAAACACCACAACCTGACGCCCGCGCAGCGCGTGCGCCCAACCGGCGCCTGATTGCCTCAGACCCTCTGCGCTGATATCCCGTGTCACTTGAAAACTCACAACAGGGCGCGTTGCGCCGCATTCACCCCGATCTCGTCGTCGTTGCCCTGCTCTTCGCCCTGCCTCTGCTGCTCTTCTGGCAGGTGACGCTCGGCGACCGCACCCTCCTCCCCGCCGACAACCTGACATTGTTCGAGCCGTGGCGCAGCGCCGCCGCGCAGCTCGGCGTGACCGGCCCGCCGCACAACGAGCTGCTCTCCGACCTCGTCCTGGAAAACTACCTGTGGAAGAAGTTCATCCGCGAGTCCATCGCTGACGGCGAAGCGCCGCTGTGGAACCCCTACCTCTTCACCGGCGTGCCCTTCCTGGCGGCAGGTCAACACTCGGCGCTGTATCCGTTCTCGCTGCTCTACTACGTGCTGCCACTGGACAAGGCCTACGGCTGGTTTACGGTCTCGCAGCTCTTTCTCGCCGGCCTGTTCATGTACGCCCATCTGCGCGTGCTCGGCCTGCGGCGACTGGGCGCGACGTTCGGCGCAGTGCTGTACCAGTTGTGCGGCTTCATGGTCGTGAGCGTGGTCTTTCAGATGATCATCGCCGCCGCCGTGTGGCTGCCGCTTATCCTGACGGCGCTGGAGCTGATCGCGCGCCAGCAGCCGGCGTTGGGTGGGCGGCCCGCCACCGTGCCCTGGCTGGCGCTCGGCGCGGCAGCGCTGGGGATGCAGGTGCTGGCCGGCCACATCGAAATCACCTACTACACTTTGCTGGTCGCCGCAGCGTATGCGGTGTGGAGGCTGGGGGCACTGTGGTTGGAAAGAAAGGAAGGAAGTGAAGGAAAAAGGGAAAGGGTGAAGCGGCTGGCGAGTCGGGCGGCGGCGATGCTGGGGTTGGCGCTCTTCGGCCTAGGGCTGGCCGCGATCCAGCTTGTGCCGCTGTACGAGCTTGCCAGCAGCAGCTTCCGCACGGGCCGCGCCACCTTCGAGCAGATTCTCGGCTGGGCTTACCCGCTGCGCCACGCCCTCGTCTTTCTCATCCCCAACTTTTACGGCAGCCCGGCCCATCATCACTATTTTGATTTGTTCACCTTCCGGTGGACGGCTGCACCCCTCAACAACCAGACCATCTTTTGGGGCATCAAGAACTACGTGGAGGGCGGCACCTACCTAGGCCTGCTATCGCTTCTCCTGGCCTTCATCGCCATCGTCACCTTCTTCAGACGCAACACGCATCACGCTCTCCACTCTCTTCTTCCTTCCTCCTTCTTCCTTCTCATCCCGTTCTTTTCCCTCCTCTCCCTCTTTTCCCTCTTGTTCGCCTTCGGCACACCTCTCTACGCTCTCATCTTCTGGCTGCCCGGCATTAATCAGTTGCACTCGCCGTTCCGCTGGGTCTGGCCGCTGGCGCTGAGCGTGGCGGTGCTAAGCGCTTACGGCGTGCAGTGCTTGCAGGCGGGGGTGGGAGGATGCCAGACAGTAGGACGCAGACGGTGGAGCGGCACGCAGTGGGGCTGGATCGGCGTGCTGGCGTATGGCGCAATGGGCACCGGCGTTTTGACTCTGCTCGGCCTGGGCCTCGCCTGGTGGCAGTACGACCGCCTCGCCGGACTGATGGATCGGCTGGTGCAGGAGCTGGCGCTGGCGAGTCAGGCCTTCACCGACGGGCGGATGTTTTTTTCGTACACCGCGCCCTGGGTTGCATTGTTTGCCGTGCTGCTTATCGCATCCGGGTTCGTGTTGCGGTTGAGTCTGAGTGAGGTGCGCCTGTTCGGGCGGCCGGCCTGGGGCGCGGCAGCGCTGGCCGTGCTTGCGCTCGACCTGCTTGCCGCCGGCTGGGGCTTCAACCCCGCCGCCGACCCGAAGCTGCTGGAATACGTCCCGCCCTCGGCCCGGTTTCTACAGCAGGATACCGGCCTCTGGCGCTTCACCAGCTTCGACCCGACCGGCGCGAAGCCGTACAACGCCAACCTCGGCTGGTACTTCAACTTCCACGACGTGCGCGGCTACGACTCGCTGTTCACGCGGCAGTACGCCGACTACATGAAGCTAATCAATCCCCAGTACGAGCTGGACTTCAACCGCATCGCGCCGATCAGCGAGTTCGACGCCCTCAATTCGCCGCTGCTCGACCTGCTCAACGCGAAGTACGTGGTGAGCGTCGTCGAGATCCCCAACAACAAATACACTCTGGTCTATGACGGCGAAGTAAAAATCTATCGCAACGAGACGGCCATGCCGCGCGCCTGGCTGCTGCCGCAGACGGCCACGCTCGCCGTGGACGATTTCGCGCAGGCCGTGCAGCAGTTCAACCCGCGCGAGTACGTCATGGTCGCCCCTGAGGAGGCGCTAGGCGTGAAGTTCGCGCTGGCCGCGCCCTACGTCGAAGCGACGGTCACGCGCTACACGCCCAATGAGGTCTTCGTGGACGCGACGGCGGCGGAGCCGAGCTGGCTGATCCTGGCCGATGCCTATTACCCCGATTGGAAAGCGTTCGTGCGGCCACGCGGCGGCGCGGAGGGCGAGGAGCGCGAGCTGCGCGTCGTGCGCGTCAACGGCAACTTTCGCGGCGTCACGCTGGAGCCGGGAGAGTGGACGGTGCGCTTCAAGTACACGCCGGTCAGCGTGCGGCTGGGCGGCGTTCTCTCGGTGCTCTCCGGCGTGGCGCTGGCGTTCCTCGCCGGCGTCTGGCTGTGGCGCTACTTCTACCGCGAGAGCCGGGTTGACTCGACGGCGCGGCGCATCGCCAAGAACGCACTGGCCCCCATCGCCCTCAACCTGCTCAACCGCGCCATAGACATGGTCTTTGCCGCGTTCATGCTGCGCGTGCTCGGACCCGGCGATGCCGGCAAGTATTATTACGCCATCGTCATCTTCGGCTGGTTCGAAATCATCACCAACTACGGCCTGAACACGTTCCTGACGCGTGAGGTCAGCCGCGACCGCGCTCACGCGAACCGTTACCTGTTCAACACCACCGTCCTGCGGCTGGCGCTCGGCTTGATCGCGATCCCCGGCCTGGCGCTGCTGCTCACCCTGTTCTACTTCTGGCCCTCCCTGCCCCTGCCCTTCGCCGCGCAGATCGAGCCGCTGACGACAGACACGCTCTGGGCGATTGCGCTGCTCGTGCTGGCCCAAGCTCCGGCCACAGTCTCGCTCGGCCTGAGTGCGCTGTTCTACGCCTACGAAAAAGCCGAGTTCCCGGCGGCGGTATCCACCGTCACCACGCTGCTCAAAGTCGGTTTCGGCGCGGTTGCCCTTATCCTCGGCTTCGGTTTCGTCGGGCTGGCCGGGACGAGCATCCTCGTCAACACGGCGACGCTGGTCATTCTCAGCGCGCTGGCCTGGCGGCTGTTCTTCCGTCCCCGCTGGGAGTGGGACTGGAGCCTGCAACGCGACGCGCTGCGCGAATCCTTCCCGCTCATGCTCAACAACTTACTGGCCACCATCTTCTTCAAGGTGGACGTGACTCTGCTCAAGCCCCTGCGCGGCTCGGTCGAGGTCGGCTGGTACAGCACGGGCTATAAATTCATTGACGCCTTCAACATCATCCCCTCGCTGTTCACGCAGGCGCTGTTCCCACTGCTGGCGCGGCAGGCCGGTCAGTCCGAGCGTGAGATGCTGCGCTTCACCTACGCCTTTGCCGTCAAAATCCTGACCATCCTCGTGCTGCCGTTGGCCGTGGCCACCACGTTCCTGGCCGAGTTCCTGGTGGGCGTGCTGGGCGGCGCGGAGTTTCTGCCGTTCGGCGCACAGGCCCTGATTGTGCTGGCCTGGTCTATGCCCTTCGGTTGGATCAACAGCGTGACCAACTACGTGCTGATTGCCGCCGGCCGGCAGCGTGCGCTGACGCGGGCCTTCGCCGTTGCGGTCGCGTTCAACATCGCCGTGAACCTGGCCGTGATCCCCGGCTACGGCTTCGTCGGCGCAGCAGCGGTCACCATCGTCTCTGAGCTTTTCGAGGGGCTGGCGTTCTACTACTACGTCCGGCGGCACGTAGGCCGGCTGCCCTGGCTGCGCTTGCTTTGGCGTCCCTGGCTGGGCGCGGGTTTGATGGCGCTGGCAACGTGGGCGATTTGGCCGGTTAGCCCGCTGCTCGGGTTGCTGGCCGGTTTTCTGGTGTATGGCGGCGCGGTTGCAGGACTGGGCACGTTCAACGCTGAGGAGCGCGCCACGCTGGCCGATCTCCTGCCGAGCGGCTTGCGGCAGCGGCTGGCCCGATCCGGACTGGGAGGGTCTTGAATTAACGCGCCACCGGTGACGAAAGTCATGAGCAACCGATGACACTTGATGTTGCAAAGGCACGCTCAATTATGCTACATAGACGACAGAACTCGTTCTTTGACAACCCGGCGTCTGCACAGGCTTACCGGTGGATTGGGAGAAAGGGATGAGGCCAATCCCGGGACAGCAGCCGAGGCAAGGCAAAAAATAGCCGCCTTGACTGTGGCCTTAGACGCACCAACGTTTACTGCGCCGGTCAAATCCATTTTGCCCCGTCAACCCCACAGGTGTCTCTCGATGAAAAAGAAGAGAGACCATCTGGCAGGAGCAGCTTCTCGCGGCGACGAAAGCGAATCGACCCACGGCGCAGTAAACACCTTCCGGGCCTGGACGCGGAGCGTAGGGAGCAAATCCCGAAAAACGTCCAGGCCCGATCTACTTAAATTGACCTGCGACCCTGCTGCAAAACCATACTCCCACCGCGAAGGTGCGCAAAGGTTCTGCCCTCGAGTTCACTGCAAAAAGGATGTTTCACCGCTGAGGTCGCCGAGCACGCGGAGAAATCCTCATCAAGGAAGAACGCTGCAGTCTCTACGGTGCGTTTTTTTTCAGTGCACTCATTCGTGTGAATTCGTGTGAATTCGTGGACTCAGAGTCGTCGCGGCCGGTTCGTTTTTTTCAAAGGGCATTTCTACAGGATGCTCTTTCCGAAGAGCGACGCCACCAGCTCCACCGCCAGCTTCGCCGTCCGGTTGCGTTCGTCCAAGATGGGGTTGATCTCCACGACATCTATCGAGTTCACCTTCTGAGAGTCGTGAAGTATTTCCATCAGCAGATGAGCTTCACGATACGATAGCCCGCCCGGAACCGGCGTGCCCACGCCCGGCGCCTCGGCGGGGTCGAGCGCGTCCATATCCAGGCTCACATGGATGCGTGCCCGATGATGAAAATGCGCCAGCGCCTTTTGTGCGGCAGCAGCCATACCCATCTCATCCACGTCCCGCATGGTGATCACCAGCACATTTGCTTCGCGCAGCGCTACGCGCTCCTGCGCATCGAGGTCGCGCACGCCGAGGAGGACTGCCTGGGCCGGCGTAATCTTGGCCCCCGCCCGCCCAACGTTGGTCAATTCCGGCGCGCCCAGGCCCATGAGCGCCGCCAGCGCCATGCCGTGCACATTGCCGGAGGGCGTGATGTCCGGCGTGTTGAAGTCGCCGTGCGCGTCCACCCACAACACGCCCACGTCGGGCGCGTAGGCCGTCATCGCCGAGACCGTGCCGATGCTAAGCGAGTGGTCGCCGCCCAGGAAGATCGGCGTTTCGCCGCTATCGCCGCAGACGAGCGCCTGCTGATAGATGTCCCAGCACACGCCGGCGATGCTGTGCAGGTGGCGCGCGCGGCTGTTATCCGGCGGCTCGTTCTCCGGCAGGGGCACGCTCAGGTTGCCGCTATCGGTCAGCGTATGACCGAGGGCGCGCAGCTGGTCGTGCAGGCCGGCGTAACGGATAGCGCTTGGGCCCATGTCCACGCCGCGCCGGCGCTGGCCCAGATCCATCGGCACACCAAAGATGCGAAAACGAAAGTGTCGGGGCATTCCCTGCCTCCTAAAGCAACTCCGGGGTCGCGTGATTGTAGTGCATCTTTGCCGCCGCGTTAAGCTGTGATGCGCTTCATAGAAAGCGGCAATGTTGACGCGTATCGTCAGGGCAGAAAACGGACCGGAGGAGGACGGGATGATAAGCGCGATGTTGCTGGCCCATCTGGTGGGCGACTATGTGTTGCAGTGGGACCGACTGGCATACTGGAAGAGCCGAGAACTGAAAGGCGTGCTGGCGCACGGCGCCATCGTCTCGGCGGTCACGCTCATCCTTGCCTTGCTGGTGGACGTCGCCTTCTGGCCGTGGGCGCTGTTCATCGGCGCCACCCACATTGCGATTGACGCCGCGCCGCTGTGGCTTCTGCCGCGCCTCGACCTAAAGCAGGGCGGACTGTTCGAACTGAGCCGCTTTCTGATTGACCAGACCTTGCACCTGAGCGTGATTGTGCTGGCGTTGATGGGAGGCGGCTACCTCTCGCCCCACGCACCGCTCGCCGGCGTGATTGCGCACCTGCGCGCCGACCCGCTCATGGCGCACCTGCTCGGCTACGTCTTCGTTGCCATGCCCGGCTGGGTCCTCGTGGAGTTCCTGGTGTACGGCCTCGTCAACCACTCCGCGCCGGACTTCCCGACCGTGACGGCCTACAAGTATGTGGGGACGCTCGAACGCTGGCTGATTGCCACCTTCGTCCTGCTCGGCCAGTTCGCCCTGGCGCCGCTGGTGATGCTGCCGCGCCTGGCGCTGGAAGGCCCGCAGGTGTTCGGCACGCCGCGCCAGCCGGTGTACGTGACGGAGCTGCTGGCGAGCCTGGCGCTGGCGCTCGCCGTCGGCCTGGCGCTGCGGCAGCTCTAGCGTTGAAGGTGACGGTCACCGGGTAACGATCGCCGGCCACGGCCTCAGGGCTGCTGCTCAATAACCGTCATGGATGGAGAAAACCGGCATGTTTGCGACAGCGAAAGCGATTGCTTACAATGTTCTCCGGCAGGGCGCGGTGAGCAACCTTGAGCTTCTCAAACAAGTGCCGTTGTTTCAAGGCTTGACGGACAGCGAACTCAAGGCGCTGACGGCAGACTTCGTGCGCCAGGAACTCCGGCCCGGCGAGGTGCTCTTCTATCAGGGCGACGCTGGCCACTTCCTGTATGTGGTGGAGACGGGCAAGGTGCGCATCTTCGTCCAGGGCGACGACGGGCAGGAGCTTTCGGTGACGGTCTGCGGCACAGGCGACCTGGTCGGCGAGATGTCGGTGATTGATGAGCTGCCCCGCTCGGCCAGCGCCGTGGCGCTGGAGCGCGCCACCGTGCTGCGCCTGAGCCGCGAACGCTTCCGCGAACACGTGCGCCGATCGCCGCAGCTGGCCTTCAACGTGATGAAGGCGCTGAGCGTGCGCTTGCGCTTCAGCACGCGTCAGCTCGACAGCCTGAGCATGGCCAGCATCCCGACGCGGCTGGCGCGCAAGCTGCTGGAGCTGGCCGACCAGCACGGCGTGGCCGAAGGCCGCGAAACCCGAATCGCCATGACGCTCACACAGAGCGAGCTGGCCAGTCTGCTCGGGGCGACGCGCGAAAGCGTCAACAAGGCGCTTGGCCAGCTTAGGCGGCAGGGGCTGATCCGTCAGGAAGAAGGCCAGCTCATCATCGTTGACCGGGATGCGCTCGTGGGCCTGAGCCAGACTCGCTCATAAATTGGGCAGAAGCCTCACGCAAAGGCGCAACAAAGCAATGCCCTTTGCGACTTGGTATTACAAGAAAATCGCCGAGCAGTTTTTAGAGAAGCGCCTCACGCAACGTCGCCACAACCTTGTCCACATCCTGGGGCGTGATCCAGCAATGCGTCACCAGCCGAAAGCGACCGCTCTCATAGCTGCCCTCGAGCAGGATGCCGCGCGCCGCAGCGTGGGCAATGAGCGCACGCGCCCCGACCTTCGCCGTCGGCTGAAGGGTGAAGTAGACCATGTTCGTGTGCGGCGTGCCCTCGTCCAGCACAAGGCCGGGCAGGTCGCGCAGGCCGTCGGCTAAGCGGCGGGCGTTGGCGTGGTCGTCCTCCAGCCTCTCGATCATGGTCTCCAGCGCCACCAATCCGGCAGCAGCCAGCACGCCGACCTGCCGCATCCCGCCGCCTACCATCTTGCGGTAGCGCCGCGCCTCCGCGATGAAATCCGCCGGCCCGCAGAGCAACGAGCCAACCGGGCAGCTCAGCCCCTTCGACAGACAAAACATTACCGAGTCCGCCGGTGCGGTTAGCGCCGAGACGGACACGCCCTGCGCTACGGCGGCGTTGAATACCCGCGCGCCGTCCAGGTGCAGCTTGAGGCCGCGCGCATGGGCAAAATCGGCCACCTGGCGCGTGTAGGCCGGCGTCAGCGGCACGCCGCCACAGATGTTCTGAGTGTTCTCCAGACAAATCAGGCGCGTGCGCGGGTGATGCACGTCCTCTTCGCGGATGGCCGCGGCGATGTCGGCCAGCGCCAGCGTGCCGTCGGGCTGATTGCGCACCGTCGCCGCCTGCGCGCCGACCAGCGCCGCCATCCCGCCCACTTCGTTCAAGTAGATGTGAGATTTGTCTCCAACGATGATCTCGGCGCCGCGCCCACAGTGGGTGAGCAGCGCCACCAGGTTGCCCATCGTGCCGGAGGCGACGAAGAGCGCAGCGGCGTGCCCGGTCAGCGCAGCAGCGCGCTCCTGTAGACGGTGCACCGTCGGGTCATCGTCGAACACATCATCGCCGACCTCGGCGCTCGCCATCGCCGCGCGCATCGCCGGCGTGGGTCGGGTGACGGTATCGCTGCGCAGGTCAATCAGCCCGTTTTCAAAGCTCATACCGGAGATGGACTCTCGGAAAGCTTTCGCGCCGGCGTGCCCCGGAATGCTTGCTCATCAGTGAGTCGCTCCCGGCGTAGGCGTCGGCCAGACTTGCGGAAGCGGAACCTGCTGCAAGTAGCCGATCAGGGACCAAACGAGTGGCGGCAAACCGAAGACCAGCGCGGTGATGAACAGGGAGAAGGCCAGCGCCTGCCAGAGACAACCCGCACAGCCGAGGCTCAGCGCCCAGGCAGCGCGGCGCGCGCCGGTCGGGTCGCCGGCCTGTTGCGCGGACTGTCGGCTCCACCAGCCCAGCACCAGAGCCGTCATTGCAAACGGCAGGCCGGCGAGCGTGGTAAGAGCGGTGGGCAGGAGCGAGAACATCAGCCAGATGCCACCGGCAATCAGGCTAAGCGATGCCCAAAAGCGCGGCGTCATTGTCATCGTTGAAAGCCGCTCGGTAGAAGGTTACCCTAATACCTTCTTACCAGTGCTCGGTATGCGTCCGGCTCGCGGTTCTGGATGGTCTGAAATTCCTCGCGGCGTTGGCGGACTTCGTTCAGGTCAATCCGCGCGACCGCATAGCCCTCTGCCGGCTCATTGGTCTTGGGGTCTACTTCGCCGGCCAGCGTTGCATACACCTGGCCGCGCGGGCCGACAATCATCGAGTCGCCGAAGAAGGAGTAGGTCACATCATCGCCTACGCGGTTGGCGGCGGCCACGAACAGCGCGTTCTCGTAGGCGCGCGAGAGCACGTAGGTGCGCCACTCATCGCGGTGGGGCTTCTCCCAGTTGCCGCAGACAACGAGCAGCTCGGCGCCTTCCAGCGCCAGCACCCGCGCTGCCTCCGGGAAGGCTAGGTCGTAACCGGAAAGCAAACCTACATTGCCGAAGGCGCATTCATAAACCTCGAAGCGATAACCGGCGCGGAAAGCCATGCGCTCCTCGCCTTTGAGGTGAACTTTGTGGTAATCGCCGATCAACTCGCCATCCGGCCCAAGCAGGATGATGGAGTTGAAGATGACCGACTCGACCTTTTCTTTGGAGGGCATGCCGAAGGCGATGTGAACGCCGAACTCCTGCGCGCGCTGGGCCATCACATTCACCGCCGCGCCGGGCACGCGCTGCGCCAAATCTACAAAGCGCACGCCGCACTCATAGCCGGTGTTGATCAGTTCGGGGAAAACGATGAGGTCCACCTTCTGCTGGCCGGCAATCTTGCCCACCAGGTCGGACATCTTCGCCAGGTTCTCTTCCACCTCACCCAGTTTTGGCTTCATCTGTACGGTGGCAACGGTCACTTCTCTCATTCAAGCTCCTATGGGATGTTCGGTGTCAGGGGTCACGTGTCAGGTGTCAAGTGTCACGTATCAGGTGTCAAGGATCAAGTGTCAGGTGAATCGAATGGGCGGCATTGTATCACTTTCGCAGGGTTTCGAGCACTCGCTCCAGTTCGGCGGGGAGGGGGGCGACGAAGGTCTGACGCTTGCGGGTGCGCGGCAGGGTGAGCGTCAGGCGCGCGGCATGCAGGAAGTGACGGTCGAGCGGCAGAGTGGGTTTACGCCGGCCATAGACCGTATCGCCAACGATGGGACACTTGAGGACGTGCGCTAGGTGCAGACGAATCTGATGCGTACGGCCGGTGAGCGGGCGACACTCCAGCAAGCTGTGCGCCGCGAATTTTTCGACCACACGATATTCGGTCAGCGCCGGCTTGCCGCCCTTGCGCTCACTGACGAGAGCCATGCATTTACGCGCGTTCGGGTCGCGGGCGATGGCGGCCTCAATGCGGCCGGCGTCTGTCGGCGGGAAGCCGTCCACCAGTGCCAGATAGATTTTCTCTACGCTGCGCTCGGCGAACTGGCGCTGCAGGCTGCGATGCGCGACGTCGTTTTTGGCGACGACGATCAGGCCGGACGTGTCCTTATCCAGCCGGTGGACAATACCGGGCCGCGCCTCGTCGCCGACGCCCTCGATCTCAGAGTCGTAGCCGAGTACTGCATTGACCAACGTACCGCCCACATGCCCAACTGCCGGATGCACCACCATGCCTGCCGGCTTGTTGATGACCAGCAGGTCTTTGTTCTCAAAGACGATTTCCAGCGGGATAGGCTCGGCGGCGTGCGCAGTCGGCGTGGGCGTCGGGAGCGAAACCGTGAGCGCAGCCGCGGCCTCCAGTTTGAACGCGGGCTTACGCACCACCTCCCCATTCACGGCTACACAGCCTTGCTCGATCAGTCGCTGCGCCTGCGTGCGGCTCAGCTCCGGCAATTGAAGGGCGATGACTTTATCCAGCCGTTCGCCGGGTTTATCAACGAGGAGGGTGACGGTGCGCGCGTCGCCCACGCCGTCAATCATGCGGGCTGGGAGTCGGCGCGGCTTCAGGGGCAGCCGTAGCTTCCACCGACGCCGGGCTACGACGCGAGTCGCGCCACATCAGCACAATCAACACCAGCACGCCTGTTGTGATGCTCAGGTCGGCCACGTTGAAGACCGGCGTGTTCCACAGGCTCAAGACATTGAAGAAGTCGGTGACCGGGCCTTTGACCAGCCGGTCAATCAGGTTGCCGATGGCGCCGCCGAGCTGCAGACCGAGCGTGGTGCGCAAGGCCCAGTGCCCTGGCGGCAGGCGCGTGGCGTAGTAAATAATCACGGCAGAAACGACTACGGCAATCACCGAGAACACCTGGCCGCCCGCCGGAAACATCCCGAAGGCGGCACCGGTGTTCTCGATATGTACCAGACGGAAGTACGGCGCCAGCCACTCTAGCGGCATCCAGGCCGCGCCGACCGGCAGGTTCTGACGCACCAGGAACTTCGTGTATTGGTCAAGCAAAATCACCAGCGCGGCGACCCAGTACACCCACGACCGGTTGAGCATCTTTAGCAGCATGTGACTTCCTCAGAACAGACTCATGCCATTGTACCCGCCTTCGGCCATTGTGTCAGGCAGCAGGCGCGTTTGTGTGCACGCAAAGGTTGTCAGGGAAGGTGCCACCCCTTCGACTGCCGCTTCGCTTCGCTCAGCGTCCGCTCAGGGTGCGGCTGACATGTTTTGCATGCACACGCGCGTTTGATGTGCGCGCAAAACATCTTAGCCGCCTCCCGCCCCTTCGACTGCCACTTTGGCTCCGCTTGCATGGGCTTCGGCCTGTTCCTTAGCCTGATGACCCTATTCCTGCCCTACCTGACGTAGGCAGAGGTCGGTATACTCTCAGGCAAACCGACATGGCCGGAGACCGAATTCGGAGCGTCACCAAGCCAACATAGAAATGAAAGAGAAGATGTTCACCCTTTCTCTGACCGAAGAAGAACGCGCTATCCTGGTGGCAGTACTGGAAGAATACATCCCTGAACTGCGCATGGAGGTGGCCGACACCGACAGCGGCGACCTGCGCGAGACCCTCAAGCACGAAGAAGCTGTGCTCAAGAAGATTCTGACGGCGCTTAAGTCCGGTGCGTAAGCGCCTTGTCGGCCGAGCAGAGAGCTGCTTGCTTCAACCTGTACGGTGGAGCAGGAACACCGGCCTCACTCTCCGGCCTTCACCTGCTCCCAGAGCGCATCCAGCTCGGCCGGCGTCATCGAAGTCAGCGAGCGGCCCTGCGCGCGGGCGGCAGCTTCCACTTTTTGGAAGCGCGCGGCGAAGCGGGCGTTGGCTTCGCGCAGCGCCGTCTCCGGCTCCACCTTCAGCCAACGCGCCCAGTTGACCACGGCAAAGAGCAGGTCGCCCACTTCTTTGGCGCGTTCGCCATCATTGGCCGCGGCCTCCACTTCGGCAATCTCTTCCATCACTTTAGCGCGCACGCCGGCAATGTCCGGCCAGTCGAAGCCGACCCGGGCGGCGCGCTTCTGGTACGTTTCGGCCTGTGCCAGCGCCGGCAGGCCGGGCGGCGTCTCGCCAAGCGCGCCGTTACCTTCCGCCGGTTTGTCCCTGCGCTCCTCGGCCTTGATCTGCTCCCAGTTGCGTATCACCTCGCTTGCGCCGGCCACGCGCACATTTCCAAAGACGTGCGGGTGACGGCGAATCATCTTCTCCTGAATCTCAGCCAACACGTCGGCCATGGTGAAGGCGCCTTCCTCGGTCGCGATTTGCGCGTGCAGGACGACTTGCAGCAGCAGGTCACCGAGTTCGTCGCGCAGCGCATTCATATCTTCGGCGTCAAGGGCGTGTAACACTTCGTAGGCTTCTTCCAGCAAATAGCGGCGCAGGCTGAGATGCGTCTGCTCGCGGTCCCACGGGCAGCCCTCCGGCGCGCGCAAGTGAGCCACAATCTCCTGAAAAGACTCGAAGCTGGAACGGCGCGGCAGCGGCGGCACGTACAGCGCTGTCAGGTGGGCGATGTACGGGCTACGGTCTAGCTCGTAGAGCGGCAGCGTCTCCACTCGCTCATCTGACGTGCTCACAGCATGAATCAGCCGAACGGGATGTTCGTCCGGATACTGGTTCATCAGCGTGAGTTTGACGTCGCTGGCCAGAGCAGCCGAGTAGAGCTGGGCGACGAGCGCAGGCGCATCGGGATGGAAGGTGGGATGATGGCGCGCGGCCAGCTCCAGCGCATCGGCCAGCTGCAGCTGCGGCAGCGCGTCCACGCCCAGCGCCTCCAGCACCGGCTCGATGAACGACAGCCCGGCGACCAGCCGGACGGGCAGGCCACGCTCCGCCGCTCCCTGCCGGATCAGCGTCACGGATGCCTCGGCCACGCTCGGATGGCCGGGCACGGCATAGATGACGCCTTCCGGGCGAGCGCCCAGCTCCAGCACACGCGCAGCGATGCGGATATAGACCTGCTCGAAGTCTTCGCTGGTTTCATAAAAATCATCAAAGGCGTGCACGATCAGGCCGGGCGGGAAGCCGCTGACCGTGGGGTGGCGGGCGGTGCGCAGGTAAACTTCGCGCGCGTTGCTCAGGATGTCCCACGCCTCGCGCGTCAGGTGCTGTGGATTACCGGGGCCGAGGCCGACGATGGTGATGGAGGGCATAAGCAGTTCTTCAGGATAAGACGTGCGCTCTACAGACCGCTCAGCTGCTTCGGTCGGAGAAGCGCGTTGCGCGCATTCGGGAACGGAATCAAAAAGGGATCA
>JAVQXV010000316.1:0-2764 GCA_033577755.1 Anaerolineales bacterium | reverse complement strand
CATCGGAGCGGTGTCGAAGGGTCAGGGTGCGGCTGACAGGTTTTGCGTGCACACCGGCGGCATGGTCGCTTGCTTCACGTCGGTCAATGCTTTCACCGGTTGCTCTGGGGCGATTTCTCGATTACGATTGAATGCGGTCTCGGGCATAGTGACCGGTCTCCTTGTTCGAAACCATGCTTGCTATGCTCAGGCCTCTTCGTGATTTACTGTTTATGGAAAAAGTTACCTCTATCCAGGAAGCATTCGCTGCCATGCCTGCCCGGTTCTCACCGGAGAAAGCCGGCGATCTGCAGGCCGTGTTCCAGTTCGACCTGACGGGGGAGGGCGGCGGTCAGTATGTTGTGACCATCACTAACGGGACGTGCACGGTGAGCGAAGGCGTGGCTCCTAACCCGACGACCACCATCACCGTCAGCGCCGCCGATTACCTTGCTATCGTCAACGGCGAACTGCAGGCAATGCCGGCATTTATGCAGGGCAGGCTCAAAATCCGGGGCGATTTGTCGGCAGCGCTGAAGATGCAGCAGATTTTTGCCTTGTCGTAGGGGTGCGTTCCGTTTTTTTACAAGCGCAGTCTCAACTTGTCACGTCGGGAGCTTCATGACCGACCAGATTATCTATTCGATGGTGCGCGTCCGGCGCATCTTCCCACCGAATCGCGAAGTCATCCGCGACATCTCGCTCGGCTTTTACTACGGCGCCAAGATCGGCGTAATCGGCCTGAACGGCTCAGGCAAGAGCACGTTGCTGCGCATCATGGCCGGTGTGGACAACGACTACCTCGGCGAGACGCAGTTGAGCAAGGGGTACACGCGCGGCTTGCTGGAGCAGGAGCCGCAGCTCGACCCCGACAAGACGGTAAAGCAGGTGGTGGAGGAAGCCGTGCAGCCGATTGTGGACGCACTGGCGCAGTTCGACGCGGTCAGCGCGAAGTTCGCCGAGCCGGACGCCGACTACGATGCGCTCATCGCCGAGCAGAGCCGTCTGCAGGAGTATCTGGACAAGCACGATGCCTGGAACCTCGACCGGCGCCTGGAGCTGGCTATGGACGCGCTGCGCTGCCCGCCGCCCGACACGCCCATCCGTGTGCTCTCCGGCGGCGAGCGCCGGCGCGTGGCGCTGTGCCGCCTGCTGCTCACCGAGCCGGACATCCTCCTGCTGGACGAGCCGACCAACCACCTCGACGCCGAGTCCGTCGCCTGGCTCGAAAAGCACCTGCGCGATTACAAGGGCACGGTCATCGCCGTCACCCATGACCGCTACTTCCTCGATAACGTGGCCGGCTGGATTCTGGAGTTGGATCGCGGGCACGGCATCCCCTGGAAGGGCAATTACTCATCGTGGCTGGAGCAGAAGCAGCAGCGGCTGGCGCTGGAGGAAAAGGCCGATGTCAAGCGCCGAAAGACGCTGGAGCGCGAGTTGGAGTGGATCCGCATGTCCCCGCGGGCGCGCCAGGCTAAGGGCAAGGCACGCGTGACCGCGTACGAGAAGCTGCTCGATCAGGAGACCGAGAAGCGCCGCGAAGACCTCGAAATCTACATCCCGCCCGGCCCGCGCCTGGGCGACGTGGTCATCGAGTTGAAGGGCGTGACCAAGGCTTACGGCGACAAGCTGCTGCTGGACAACTTCGATTTGAGCGTGCCGCCCGGCAGCCTGATCGGCGTGATTGGCCCGAACGGTGCGGGCAAGACCACACTGCTGCGCCTGATCGCCGGCCTGGAGCAGCCGGATCGCGGCACGATCACCATCGGGCAGACGGTGAAGCTGACGTATGTGGAACAGCTGCGCGAGACGCTCGACCCCGAAAAGACCGTGTGGGAGGAGATCAGCGGTGGGCAGGAGACGCTCACCCTCGGCGCGCGCAAGGTCAGCTCGCGCGGCTACGTCGCCTCGTTCAACTTCCTCGGCGCCGACCAGCAGAAGAAGGTCGGCGTGCTTTCGGGCGGCGAGCGCAACCGCGTGCTGCTGGCCAAGATGCTGAAGGAGGGGGCGAACGTGCTGCTGCTCGACGAGCCGACCAACGACCTGGATGTAAACACGCTGCGCGCGCTGGAAGATGCGCTGGAAATGTTCGCCGGCTGTGCCATCGTCGTCAGCCACGACCGCTGGTTCCTCGACCGCATCGCCACGCACATCCTGGCCTTCGAGGGCGACAGTCAGGTCCGCTTCTTCCACGGCAACTGGAGCGAGTATGAAGCCGACCGTCGCAGGCGGCTGGGCGTGGAGGCCGAGCGGCCGCACCGCATCACCTATCGCAAGCTGACGCGCTAGACAAGTTGCTCAGGGCTACGCCTGGGCCGGAAAGTTGATTGCTCATGTCCACCCACTCGCGCGGTGTGTTGATTGCCCTTGCCGGCGTCCTGGCCTGGGCTTTCACCGCCATCCTCATCAGCCGCCTGCTTACCGGCTACCCGATTGCGCCGCTGACGTTGGCCTTCTGGCGCGACCTGTTCATCGGGCTGGCGGTGCTCGGTTTGCTGCGGGTCTTTCAGCCGGTGGCGCTTGCGATTGCGCGGCGCGACCTGCCGTTCTTCCTGCTGTACGGGTTCGGGCTGGCGCTCTTCAACGGGCTGTGGACGTTCAGCGTGGCGTTCAACGGCGCGGCGGTGGCGACGGTGCTGGCCTATAGCGCCCCGGCCTTCACCGTGCTGCTGGCGCGCCTGCTTCTGCGCGAGGAGTTGACGGCGCTCAAATTGTTGGCCGTCGTGCTCAGCCTGACCGGTTGTGTGCTGGTAGCGGACGCTTATCGCGCCGAGGCCTGGCA
>JAVQXV010000032.1:0-23658 GCA_033577755.1 Anaerolineales bacterium | reverse complement strand
TAGAAGGGAAAATGGTGTTCGTATCCTTTAGCCCACTTCGGCGATCGGGTTGACGAGGATATACTCAACTGCCGCTTTGCGCTCGATTTGTCGGATGCCCTCGCGCAGTTTGTCCATCGGCACCATCACGTTATCTACAGCGATGATGTGCGTGGACTGTGTCTGCTTGAGGGCCTCGATGGTCGCCTCGACCCAACTGACGTCCCGGCGCGTCGGGCTGAGCGTATCGGCCGGGATGCCCTCTGCGTGCAAGGCTTTCAGGATGTCGTTCACGCGCTTGGCGTGCAGGAGGTTAATCACGCGTGGATCGCTGTGCGCGCCGCGAACCACCGTGACGCCGAAGCGCCGGTCCTCGGCTTTATCCGTATCCAGTGGCCCAAAGTCGAGAAGGTGCACCGGGGCGTCGTGGGCGTGGGCAAGGCCGATGACCGTGGGGAGCGCAGCGGTCGTGTCGTACAGCGGGCCGATAGGCATAAGGATGGCCTTGCGCCGGTATTTGCCCCACAACTGGACGTATTCCGGCGAGGCCTCCAACAGTTGGTCGTGCTGGCCTACGGCGCGCACCACGCCATGCCCGTTCTCATCCGTGCCGAGCACCACAATTTTATCGGCATTGACGATGGTGTTCAGTCGGTGCGAGACGATGAGCGTGGTGCGGCCCCGGCTCAGCCGGTCAAGCGCCTCTATCACCACGTTCTCGGTTTGTGGGTCGAGCGCAGAGGTCGGCTCATCGAGGAGCAGGATAGTCGGGTCAAGGAGCGCAGCGCGGGCGATGCTCACACGCTGTTTCTGCCCGCCGCTCAGGCCCTGCCCGAATTCGCCCAGCATGGTGTCCCAGCCGCGGTCGAGTTTGTCCACGAACTCGGTCACGTAGCCGACTTCGGCGGCGGCCTGCACCGCGTCCATCCCGGCGTCAGGACGGGCGAAGCGGATGTTGTCGGCGAGTGTGCCCTGAAAAAGGATCACGTTCTGCGCTACCAGCCCGAAGTTGCGCCGCAGGGCGTCGAGTTTCAGGTCGCGCACGTCGTAGCCGTCAATTGTCACGCGGCCTTCGGTCACATCATAGAACCGGGCGACCAGATTCAGCAGGGTGGTCTTACCCGTCCCGGATCCGCCTACGAAGGCGACTTTCTCGCCGGGGAGGATTTCGAGATTCACGTCGCGCACGCGCCACGCCAGCGGGTCATCGGGCTGGTAGGCGAAGGTGACGTTTTCAAAGCGGATGTGGCCGGTAAGCAGACCGGGGTCAATGGCGCCGGGCCGCTCCTGAATATCGGGCGGTGTGCTCATCACATCGAAAACGCGCCCGGCGGCGATGAGCGTGGCTTGTAGCTTGAGCTGCAGAGGCCCGGCGTTGCGGATGGCGTTGATGAACTGATCGAACAGGCGGGCAAAGGCAATGAGCAGAGCGGCATCCAGCACACCGCTTAGGATGCCATGCGCGCCCAGCCCGTAGATGAATGTCACACCGAAGATGGACGTAGCGAAGGCGAGGGTGCTGTTGAGAAAGTTCAGTTGGACGGCGCGGGTGAGCGTGGCGGCCATGTCCTGCAGGCGCGCGCGCCATTCGCGTATGGTGCGCGCCTCCTGCCGAAATATCTGGATGTCGCGCGCGCCGACCAGGTTCTCGTTGAGCTGCGCGCTGGCGGCGGCATACTGCTGGCCGTACTGTTTGTTGCGCCGGCCGATGCGCGGCACGAGCACATAGGTGCTCACCACATACAGCACAACCGCAAAGACCACGCTGCCCAGCGCCAGGGTAGGCTGCCTCCAGAACATCAGGCCGGCCGTCATCACCAGTTGCAGCGACACGTTGAGCAGAAGAGGCACATCTTGCGAAAAGAAAGTGCCGACCGCCTCGACGTCGCTTAGGCCGATGGTTAGTAGCTCGCCAACGGCGCGGCGGCGGTAAAAGCCCGGCCCCTGTCGCACCACGTGAGCATAATAGTCGGCGCGGATGTCCACCGCCATCTGTTGACCTAGCCCGGCAATCTGCGCGTAAGAGAGATAAAACAACACCTGGCTGGCAAGCACACTCACCACCGTCGCGCCGATGATGATCCAGATGCCCTGCAGAAGCACGGCCTGATTGATGCTCTCGGCGGAGGCGGTCACTCCGAGCCAGCCTGGGACGAGCGCCCCACGCAGCGCGGCGGCCTGTGCGGCAGGAGGTTGATTGATGCTCTGCGCCAGTTTGATGAGCGGGTCGGAAAGGAGGATGCCGATAAGCAGGAAGATGTTGGCAAGGGTCAGTTCGGCCAGCGCCAGCGCCCAACGCGCCGCGTGCCGCCCAAGATAGTGCCACAGGTGATTCCAAGCCGCGCGCGTGGAATCAGTTGGTTGGCTCATCGTACCTCATCTAGCGACAACAGGGCTGTCATCGCCGTCGAAGCCCGTGTCGCGAGCTTATTGGCTCTGGCTTGTCGTCGGTTCGTTACCGATGGCGAGCGGGCGGCCCGAAATTGACCTCTCATGGGAAACAAGCACGCCCGGTGGGTTATGGGTTCACCGAAATCGCCTGCACCGTGTTGCTGTCGCGGCACGAGACCCACACGCGCTGACCGTCGAAGGCCAGCGCCGTCGGGCCGAAGCACACGCGCACAGGCCGGCCCGTTGCCTGCGTTTCCGGATCGATCGCCTGCACCGTGTTGTCCCCAAAGTTCGCCACCCACATGCGGCCGACAGCATAGACGAAAGTGGCCGGGAAACTGCCTACCTGAATGGGCTCGCCGATGGCGCCCGTGTTCGGGTCAATCCGCTGCACCGAGCCGTCGGTAAAGTTATTGACCCACACGTACCCGCCGCCGAAACTCACCGCGCCCGCACCGCTGACCACGGGCACGGGCACACCGCCGTGGCCCACGCCCGGCGTGATGGCCTGGACGGTGTTGTTGCCGTTGTTCACCACCCAGACGCGCTGACCGTCAAAGGCCAGGTCGAACGGCCCCGGCCCGACCGGCACTTTCTCCTTGGCGTCACCTGTGACCGGGTCAATCGCCCACACGTCGTCGCTGAGCTGATTGGCCACCCAAATCAGTCCGGCGGCGTGGAGAATGGCGCGCGGCGATGGCCCCACAGGGATGGTGCGGACGACGGCGCGCGTCTCCGGGTTGATGGCCTGCACGGTGCTGCTGATGAAGTTGGCGACCCAGAGCAATTGGCCATCGAAGGTAAGGGCGCGCGGCCCGGCATCCACCGGGATGGGCTGGCCGAGCTGGCCCGTGGTGGGGTTCACATCCACCACGCTATTTTCGCCGCCGAGCGCTACCCACAGGCGCTGACGTACACTGTCGAAGGCCATGCCGCGCGGCGTGGTTCCCACCGGAATGGACGTCGCGGCGCTGCCCACAATCGGGTCAATCGCCTGAACGGTGTTGTCACTGTAATTTGCCACCCACACCTGCCCGCCCGCGAACGCCAGTGCACGCGGCAGTGTGCCCACTTCGACAGGTGCACTCGCCGTACCTGCCAGCCGGTCAATCACCTGCACGGTGTTATCGCCCTGATTGAGCACCCAGAGTTGCCTGCTTGCCGGGTCAATCGCCAGTGCGCTCGGGCGCAGGCCGACGGTGATGGTATAGACTTTTTCGCGCGTAGCGGGATTGAAGGCGTTGACCCAGTGGCGGTTTTGCAAACTCACCCACATCCAGTTGCCGTCGAAGGTCAGCCCTGCCGGCGTGCCGCCCGCCGGGAGGGTGACGGCATTGGCCGGGGAATGGGCGTCAATGATTGTCAACGAGTCCGTATTCCGGTTGGCCACCCACACGCGCCGGCCGTCGAAGGCCATAGCCCATGGCAAAAGGCCGACCGGAACGGGGTCGCCCACGCGCTGACCGCTTTGAGGGTCAAAGGCCTGCACCTGATTCCGGCTGTAGTTAGTCACCCATAACTTCGCCCCGTCAAAGACAAGTGCAGCAGGGCGATCATCGGTCTGGATTTCACGCACCACGGCCAGCGTGGACGGATCAATTGCTTGAAGGGTGTCATCAAGTTGACTCACCACCCACAAATACCGGCCGTCGAATGCAAGCGCACCGGGGCGCCGGCCTACCTTCACGGTCTGCCGGACGGCGCCGGTTGCCGGGTCAATCGCCTGTACCGTATCGGCGAGTTCATTTGACACCCACAGCCACCGGCCGTCGAAGGCGAGATCCCACGGCCCCGCGCTCACCGGAACCAGCCCGTTGTTTTCATACAAGCCTTGGACGACGGCGTTCGCCAGCGCTTCGCGGGCGATGGCCGTGGCCGCCGCGCCCCCGGCCTGCGTGGCCTGAAAGCCCGCTGTGGCCGCCGCAGCCGCCGCCGCTGTGCTCTGGAAGTTGGCCAATTGCGCGGCCATCTCGGATTCCTGCTCCTGAGTCGCGGCCTGCGCGGCCTGTGCCTGCGCGGTGGACTGTGCGCGGAGCGCATCCGTGCGTTCCACGTTGGCAAGGTAGGCGAGGAGGCCTGAAGCTACTCCAAGGATGAACAGCGTGATCACCAGCCCGAGGCTCATGCGCTCGATGCCCTTGCGGCGCTTCAGCACAGCCTCACTTTTCGCCAGCAGTTCTTTTGACTTTTCGGTAATGACCAGCTCGGCTCGGCGAGGCAGGAGAATGGCGAGTTTGTCGTCGCTGAGCAGGGTGCGGTGCCGCTCGTAGTTGCGCGTCTCCTGTTCGAGCAGTTCCTGCGCCGCCTTGCGCGCCTGTATTGCCGGATCCAATTTGATCTGCTCCAGCAGATAGTCATGCATCAGTTCGTACGACAACCCGGAGGTCGTCTCGTATCCCTGCGCGGCGCTGGAGCCGATGTCGTGGACGCGCAGGAGGCGGCTTTCCACCAGTCGGTCGAGCACGGCGTTGAGCGTCAAGGGTGCAACCGGTGGGCCGGTGGCGTTGAGTTCGCGCAGCAGGCGGATGGTCGAGCGGATGAGGCGGTGGCCTTCTGAGGAGACGAGGGCCTCCAGCACGCGCCGCGCGATGACGCCTTGCTCGGAGTTGAGGTCGCGCCTAAGCACGCGCTCGAGGTGGCCGCGCAGGATGCCGCTCGCGCCGCCCAGCCCTTCGTACAGCGCCCGTGTGATTTGCTTGGAGCCCGCAGGCAGTTCGTCGTACAGCACGGAGCAGACAAGCTGAATCTGCGGCGGCGGAACTTCACCGGCCCCCGTTCCGAGGTCGTCGAGGATGGCCTCAACCAGCCCCGGCTCGTACGCGACGCCGCGCCGTTTGGCCGGCTCGACGACGACTTCATACGCCTCGGCGCGCGTGAGGCGGTTGAGGCGAAAGTCGTTCTCGTACGGGTTGCGGATGCGAGGGCGGAAGTTCGCGAGGTTGCCGAAGAATTCGGTGCGCATCGAGAACAGCCAGCGGACTTTCAGCGCCTCGTCGTCCAGGCATTCGGCCAGTTCACCGATGAACTCGGCGCGCCCGGGCTCTTCCAATCGAGTGAAGAACTCCTCGAACTGGTCGAGGAAGATATACAGGTGGTTCTGCTCGCCGATGAAGCTGTCGGCTTTTCGCAGAAATTCGCGCAGCGGGGCGGTGGCCAGGCCGGGCGCGCCGCTGAGGTCGGGCAGGAACGCGCGCTTGATGGCGTAGGTCGGCTCGACGTTATACGGGCGGATGTAGACGGGCAGGTGGCCCAGCGCGATGAGGCGCGGCGCGACCCCGGCCTGCAAGAGTGAGGTCTTGCCCGCGCCCGACTCGGCATGCAGGATGGTGAGCGGCCCCTGCCGGAGGTGCTTGAGCACTTCGGCGATGGCCTGCGAGCGGCCATAGAAGATTTCGGCATCGCTCAGGCGGTATTCGAGCAGGCCCTTGTAAGGACTGCCTTCCTCACCGTCGGCGGCCTCGCGCACGCGCCTCTGCATGCGCTTGGCGAACTCACTCACGCCCTGCGCCAGATACTTCGCCTCGATCTCCTTCTCGCGCTCGGCCTCTTCGGCGAAGGTGAGCGCGCGCTGGACGATGTTCTGGATGTTATTGATGATCTTGTCGCGCCCGACAACGTCGCCGCCGATGATGATGTCGCCCGTAGCGCTGAGGCCAATACTCATATCAAATGCTTCTTGAACGACTCGGTAAATGCATTGTAGCCACGTATGCGGTTCTCATATCTTGAGCACATCATGTCCTCACTCCCGGAGACGTTTCCCTTTGCGCGCAACGGCTCCACCACGTCGCACGTTTCGCGCTTGAATCACGTGCCGATCGTTCCGGCCCCGAATCACGGGCAAGAGGCAGGCGCTGTCCTTGAGGTAGAGGCGCGGGAGCGCTTGACGAGGAAGTCATGATCTTTCTCCGGCTTCTCGACGACACTAACGAAGTGTGGCTTCCACGTCTTCAGGAGGCAGTCCATGAACTTGAGCAGGTTGAGTAGACGCGGCAAGCGGGATGAGGCTGGGCTGATAGTTCTCGTCTCGATGCGAAGCACAGGGGGCTCCTTCCAGGTTTAGACTGTGTACTCAGGGCGCCTCGCCGATGACGAAGCTCATTTTATTTCCCCTTCTATGAGGTTGCGTACGTATTCCACAGCCTCCTGGGCCAAGGAGACTGCTCCTTGCGCCGCATCACGGGTATAGACACGCGCCGGGATGCTCTCCGGGAGGCCATTGGGGTAACGCGTGGGGATGTAATAGCCATCCAACACGCTCCAGTGCTGTGCCTTTTCGGAGAATGCAGGATGATACCCGGCGGCTGCGGCACATAGACGCTCGATGGAGTGTCCAAGCACAATATCCTCCCCCTGCGCGTAGAGGAAAGCCTTGAGTGCCTTTTCCACGATCTGTTGTGCCAGGAAGCATGCCAGATGCCATCCCCCTTCGCGAGCCAGCCACTGTGCCCACCGCAAATCCTCCGCTGCCTGTTCCAGCCAGCGACGGCCTTCCTCAAGAGCGTTGCGCCTCATAAAGCACCTTGCCTGTCTCCGCCACACATCGCACGAAGCCGCGCTGCTTTTGCCGTTCGAACTCCTGCGGGGTATAGACGAGCAAATCCACGTCCACCTCGGTATGGATCAGACGGCGAATAGCGGCGTTGCGGCTGACGAAATCTTGTTCGGAATCCATGACCACCAACAGATCAATGTCTGTGAACAGATCCCGCCGCCCCTGCGCATACGAACCGAACAGGATGATCCGTCGAACGGCGGGGAGCGCGCTTAGTTGAGACACCAGCGCATCCAACGCCCTGTCCAGTGCTCGGCGGTACGCTTCGCGTTTCGTTTCGAGCGGAGACTCCATAGGTCGGTCAGCCTACAAATGGGGCCTTGTTTTTCGCCCTCGGCTTCAAGCCGACGGCGAAGCCGGGTCAAGCTTGTGGCGCGAGTCTCTACCTGCCGGCCACCGATTTCAATCGGCGGCGGAAAGCGCCGTTTATTGCCAAGGGAAGTCTCCCTCTTCTCCTTCCGTTGCGGGGGAGAAGGGGCAAAATCACCCGCAGGCTATTGATAGGGCGGCTGTCAGCCCAACGTTGATGGTTGTCCTGATTTACGGCCATCTTCCTCCCAAATTCTACACCCTCAAGGGTGTGCAGGAAAAGTTGTTATACGGGAGCGTATGCACACAAACGATCGCGAATGACAGACCCCCGCGGGGTATACTCTCTTCGGAGCTTGCGGCATAATTGTTCTCAATGGTCACTGCTGCGATATCTATTCCCTACGCGGCTATTGCTGAGTTTTGCCGTCGCAACCGCATCCGCGAACTTGCGCTCTTCGGCTCGGTTCTCCGCAACGACTTCCGCCCTGACAGTGCTGAAGCAACCGCGGACGGCGGATGACAGACTGCCGCGGGGTATAATCTCTCCGAACTTGGGAGTGAACCATGGTCACCGAGATCGAAGCCATCTACCACAACGGCGTGTTGGAGCTGCAAACCTCCCTGCCGCTCAAAGAAGGCGAACGGGTGCGCGTTCTGGTGCTGACCGGCGACCCTGAAGTTGACGAGCGCGTCAAAGCCATGCACCGCGCCGCCGACGAGTGGTTGGCCCGGCAGTCACCGGCCGCCGAGGCGCCCGCCTACTCTGCGGAGGAATGGGCGCGCCTGGATGAAGAATGGGATCGGTTGCTGGCCGAGATTGTAAAGACAACGAACGAGCGCGCCGAGGCGGAGATTGCTGCGGATGTTGAAGAAGCCGTGCATGCCGCCCGCCGGCAACCGCGCGCTGAATGATCCGCGCGGTCGTGGATACGAGCGTTCTGGTGCGAGGCGCTCTCTCTGCCGGCGGGGGGAGCGCTTTCATCATTCAGGCCCTCAAACAGCGCCGGTTTGAACTGCTCACATCTCGCCATCACCTGCGAGAAATCTTCCGCACGCTAAGTTATCCGCGCCTGCGGCGTAAATACCATTTGTCTGATCGCCTGTGCAAGCGGCTGGTGGCGCAAATCGCGGCGCGCGGCATCATGCTTTCACCGATCGGCTCTCTCGCGCTCTGCCGCGATCCGCAGGACGATTTTCTGATTGAGTTGGCCCTCGCGGGCGGCGCCGATTATCTTGTCACCGAAGACGCCGATTTTCACGAAGACCCCGGCCTCCTGCGCTTTCTTCAGGAACGCGGCGTACGCGTCGTCCACGCTATCGAGTTTGCCGCCGCCCTGCAGCGCGAAGCCGATCGGTAGGTCCGGCCTGCGCGCCGCGCATGAGATTCACACGGCGGGCTGAAGCAACCGCGGTCGGCAGTCACCTATCATGTCTGTCTAAACTCGTTGCGTTACACTTGCCGGCATGAAGAAGGCGTTGCCCTACCTGCTGTTCTTCGCGCTGGCCTGCAACACCCTGCTCCCCACGCCCGCGCCGACGCTCACCCCACCGGCCTCCCCTGCCGCGCCATCGCCCACACGTATATTCGCCCCCACTTGGACGCCGCTCCCCGGTTCACCTTCCCCGGCGCCCACCGGCCTCCGGCCTGAACACATCACCTTCCATCCCGGCCCAGAGCTGTACGCCGGCGACATCGTCAGCCTCCAAATCACACGGCCCGGGGCAGAGCCGGAATGGGAAGAGGCGCGCGTCAAGGTCTTCGCCGGTGAGGCCATTGAGCCGCTGGCGGAGGACCGCTTCGGGCGCTTCGGCATCGGCGGGCGCGCGCAGGCCACCTTCTGGTGGGTCTGGGACACGGCCGGGCTGGTGGGCGAGCAGAGCGTCACCGTCGTCGTCGAGTCAGAATCCGGCGAGCGGCTGGACTCGCTGACCGTCCCCGTCACGCTGCTGCCGGCGGAGCTTCGCCCGCAGCCGGAGCGCGACGCGCGCTGGGCGCAGGCCGAGAGCGCGTGCTGCATCTTTCACTACCTCACCGGCACCGCCGCCGCGCGTGACATCGCCCTCATCACCGCGCAGGCCGATGAAGCCTTCGAGCGCGTGGAAGAACGGCTGGGCGTGGAGCGCGAGCGCCGCATCACCTTCACCCTGCTCAGCCGCCTGCTCGGACAGGGCGGGTTCGCCGCCGGCGAGATTTCGCTGACGTACATTGACCGCAACCCCGCCGGCGTTGACCTGGAGACCGTCCTCGTCCACGAAGGCACGCACCTGCTCGACCGGCAGATTGCGCGCGAGCGCCCCACGCTCCTTACCGAAGGGCTGGCCGTCTTCATCGCCGGTGGCCACTACAAACCCGAAGACCTCGACCGGCGCGCCGCTGCCCTGCTCGTCCTCGACCGTTACATTCCGCTGGCCGACCTCGCCCGCGACTTCTACCCGCAGCAGCACGAAATCGGTTACCTGCAAGCCGGCGCGCTGGTAAAGTATCTGGTGGATAAATACGGTTGGGAGAAGTTCAAGGCGATGTACGCCGGCTTTGAGTCCGCGCCCGACGAAGCCGCAATGCTTGAGGCCGGCCTGAAGGCGCACTATGGCAAGACGCTGGCCGAGGTCGAGGCCGAATGGCTGGCGCACCTGCGCGCGCTGCCGGTGGATGAAGACGAAGTGGAAGACCTGCGCCTGACCGTCACCCTCTTCGAGGCGCTGCGCCGCTACCAGCAGCGCTACGACCCGGCGGCCTACTACCTCACGGCCTGGCTGCCCGATGGCCGCGAGGCGCGGAAGCGCGGCATCGTCGCCGACTTCATCCGCAGCCCGCGCGCGCCGGAGAACGTGGCGCTGGAGGCCATGCTGGCCGCCGGGCAGGAGGCGCTGCGCCGACGCGACTTCGCGCAGACCGAACAGTTAGTCAACGCCGTCAACGCCACGCTCGACTCGAACGGCCTGTTCTTCGACCCGCTCGCCGCCCGCTACCTGCGTGCCGTCAAAGACTTGGCCGCACAGGGCTACGAAGTCCAGACCCTCGACCTGCTAACCACTCAGCCGCGCGCCACCGCCATCCGCACCTGGCCCACGCTTGAGACTATAATACTCACCGACAACTGAGCACAGCTTCGAATTCCGCAAAACTTTTCGCGTAAATTCGCGCCATTCGATGCCTCCCGTCGGTGTTATACGGTTATGGCTCCTCTGCATCGAATTCCGCGAATAAGCGCGAACGACCGAACACATTCCGCGTAAATTCGCGCCATTCGATGCCTCCCGTCGGTGTTATACGGTTATGGCTCCTCTGCATCGAATTCCGCGAATAAGCGCGAACGACCGAACATACTTCGTGTAAATTCGCATAATTCGATGCCAAGACTCCCATGCAAGGCTTTCCCGGCTTCCCTGAAGGCAAACTGCGCACCGTGCCGGTGCCCGAGCCGTTCTTCACCGAACTGCTCCCGGCCATTGACCATCTGGGCGAGCTCAAAGTTACGCTGTACGCCTTCTGGCGGCTCAGCCTGATGGAGGGCAAATACCGCTTCCTGCGGCGCGACGACCTGGCGCGGGACGAAATCTTCATGCGCGGCCTCTCGACCTCGCCCCGGCTGGCACAGGAGATTCTGGACGACGCGCTCGAACGCGCCGAGGCGCGCGGCACGCTGCTCTACGTCTCCATCGAAGACGCGGCGGCGCGCCACGACCTGTACTTCGTCAACTCGCCCAAAGGTCGTGAAGCGGTGGAGAAGCTCATCGCCGGCGAGTGGCGGCCCGACGAGAACGCCACAGGCGCGGTGACCCTCAGCCACGTGCGCTCCAACATCTTTGTACTCTACGAGCAGAACATCGGCCCGCTCACGCCCCTCATCGCCGACGAGCTACGCGACCTGATGGCCACCTACCCCAACTCATGGATCGAAGACGCCATCCGCATCGCCGCGCGCAACAACATCCGCAAGCTCAAGTACATCATCGCCGTGCTCGACCGGATGAAGGCCGAGGGGCGCGCCCAACAGCTTCAGGCCGATGCCGGACAGGACCTCAGCCGCTATGACGCCTACCTCGTCAACGATGCCGACTGATAAACCGGCCCGCCGCGCCGTCCCCGGTGTGGGCGACCCTAATTGCCCACAATGCCATGGCCTTGGCTACCTCCGCTCCGAGCGCGACCTGTCCGACCCGAACTTCGGCAAGGTGCAAGTCTGCGCTTGCCGCCTACCGCACCTGCAACTCCTCCAGGCACAGCAGCTGCGCGCCGATAGCAACATCGAGAGCTTGGCCGGCAAGACCTTCGAGAACTTCCTGCCGGAAGGCGTCAGCCCCGACCCCTACATCCGCGCCACAGTGCGCGCCGCCTACGAGCGCTGCAAGGCCTTCGCCGAGAAGCCGGAGAACTGGCTGCTGCTCACCGGCGGCTACGGCTGTGGCAAGACGCACCTGGCCGCTGCCATCGCCAATCAGGCGCTCGCCAACGGGCAGCCGGCGCTTTTCCTCAACACGCCCGACCTGCTCGACTTCCTGCGCGAGACCTTCGCTCCCAATTCAGAGACAACTTACAGTGACCGCTTCGAGGAGATCCGCACCGCGCCGCTCCTCATCCTGGATGATCTGGGCACGGAGAGCCCCACGCCCTGGGCGGTGGAGAAGCTGTATCAGCTGCTCAACTTCCGCTACAACGCCCACCTGCCCACCGTGGTGACGACCAACAAGCGCGTGGAGGATTTGGAAGGCCGCATCGCCAGCCGCCTGAGCGACGCCGAGATGGTGACCGTGCTCAACGTGCTTGCGCCCGACTTCCGCGCCGGCAAGCTCTCCGCCTCGGCGGACATCTCCACGCTGGCGCTGCACCGCCATCAGACCTTCGAGACCTTCGACCTGCGCCCCGAGCTGACCGGCGACGACCGCCAGCGCTTCCTCAACGCCGTGCGCGCCGCGCAGGAGTTCGCCGATGAGCCGCGCGGCTGGCTGGTGTTCGTCGGGCCGTATGCCTCCGGCAAGACGCATCTGGCCGCCGCCATCGCCAACCGGCGCGCGCTGGCCGGCAGGCCTGTCATCTTCGTCACCTACGCCGACCTGATGGAGCTGTTCCGCAGCGGCAGCCGTGAGCAGGAGGAGCGCAACACCAAGGCATTGCAGCACATCCGCAACGTCGAGCTGCTGGTGATTGATGACATAAGCCCCCAGCTGACCACGGTGGGCTATTACCGCGAGCGCTTCTTTCAGGTGTTCAACCATCGCTTCGACGCGCAGCTGCCCACCGTCCTCACCACTGCCGCCGATGAGAAGGAGCTCGACCCGCGCATCAAGAGCCGCATCTTCCTGAGCGACTACTGTCAGGTGCACGTGCTCAGGGTGGAGCCGTACCGGGGTAAGAGGAAGAGCGCGCGGCGCAAATAGACGGCGCAGCCGTTCAGCGGCTCAGGTCGCTTTCCGGGAAAAAGGCGGTCACCAACGCGTTCAGTTCGCGGATAAGGGGATGCTCGCGCAAAGCGCCGGCGCTCAGGCTGGCGGCCACGGCGCGGTAATACCAGCCCGTCTCGGCACGGCCCCGCTTGAAGCGCCGCCAAACCTCCGGGCCGTGTTGCGCTTCATCTTGCATCAGCGACCGCAGGTTATGCAGCTTATCGGCGGCAGAGACCAGTTGCACGTCCGGCGGTGCAGTCCTAAGGTACTCTACGGTGTGCAGCTTGCGATGCTCCCACGTGTCGCTCTTGTCCGGCTCAGAGCAGCCCTCCACAATCGCCGCTACGCGCGCGCCGAACAGGTTGCGCAGTTCCTCCAGCGTCACACCGGTGTCCTCCACCGTGTCGTGCAGCAACGCCGCGCTCAACAGCTCTGGATCGCGCTCGCCCATCTCGATCAGCACCAGCATCACGCCGACGGGATGGACTATGTACGGGGTGTCGGTGCCTTTGCGCTTCTGGTGTGCATGGGCGCGCGCGGCGAAAACGAGGGCGGCGTCAAGCAGTTCGTAAGCATTGTTCAAAGGTCTCATCATTTGAGTGCAGACAGAGAGAAACCGTGTTGAATCAGCGCGGCGCGCACCGCCCGCGCAAACTCGACGGCATGCGGGCCGTCGCCGTGGATACATAGCGTCTCGACGGGCACGCGCCCGCGCGGGGTAAGGACGCCCTCCGTCGCCAGGCGCACGGCATTCGCAGCCACGGCCTCCGCGCTCTCCAGCACTGCGCCGGGCCGCGCACGAGGCATGAGCGTGCCGTCGGGGTTGTAGGCGCGGTCGGGGAAGCCCTCACCGGCCACGCGCAGCCCGGCCTCCCGTCCCGCCTCCAGCAGCAGCGATCCGGCCAGCCCCACCAAAATTAACTCGCGGCTGAACGTGGCGACGGCGCGCGCCACCGTTCGCGCCAGCTTGCGGTCCTGCGCAGCTTGATTATAGAGCGCGCCGTGCAGCTTGACGTGCCTCAGCGGAACGTGCTCCGCCTGCGCCAGCGCCGCCAGCGCGCCGATCTGGTACAGCAGCAACGCCTCCACTTCGCCGGGCGCCAGCATGAGTTCGCGCCGGCCAAAGTGCTCGCGGTCGGCGTAACCCGGGTGCGCGCCAACGGCCACGCCATGTTCACGCGCCAGCCGGAGGACGTGCGCCATCTCTGCCGGGCCGCCGGCATGCAGGCCGCAGGCCACGTTGGCCGAGGTGATGAGCGGCATGAGGGCGTCATCCTGTCCCGCACCCTCGCCGAGATCGCAGTTCAGGTCAATGTTCATTCACGGACGTTGGCGGTTTGATACTTTGCGCGAGTCAACGCGAATTTCGTATTTCGTATTCCGTATTCCGTGTTCCGCCGGTGTAACCCCAACACGCAATACGCAACACGCAATACGCGATACGTAATACGCAATACGCATGAGCACGGGCGTCTTCGCGGTTCAATCAGTTGTCATCTGCCGCAGGGCGCAGCCTCGCCAGACGCGCGCGGTATTTGGCCTGCGCGGCGGCGACGGTGGTTGCGCGGAATTTTACCCGCCCCGCGCCCGGCGGGCATTGCGCCAGCAGCGGCACGTCGGCGCGAATCACGACAGCGATCTTAGGATAACCACCGGTGGTAGGCCGGTCGGCCAGCATGATGATGGGTTGCCCGCTCGCCGGGACCTGCACCGCGCCGAGCGGCATCCCCTCGCTTAGGATGTCGGCACGTGTCGGCGCGATGGACGGCCCGCTCAGCCGGTAGCCCATGCGGTCGGCCTCAGTGCTGATGGCAAACTCCGCCGTCAGGAACGTTTCCAGCGCTGCGTGGCTGAAGCAACCGAGCTGCGGGCCAAGGATGACCTCGACCAGGAGTTGTTCTGCATACGGTGGCCGCTGCTCAGCCGGAACGGTGCGGCCCGCCGCGGAGGCCGACGCACGCGGTGCCGGGCCGACGGGCAAACGGTCGCCCGCCTGCAGCGCGCGACCCTCCCAGCCGCCGAAGCCGCCGCGCAGGTACGTTGCCCGCGAGCCGAGAACAAGCGGCGTCTCGATCCCGCCGCTCACGGCGAGATAGGCCCAGCGCCCCGGCGCGGCGTTCACTTCGATGGTCTGTCGCTCGCGCACGAAGAGCGCCGTCCACACGGGCCGCGCCCGCCCATTGACGCGCACGCTCAGCTCGCCCGCGCCGCACACGGCCATCAACACGTCCGCGCCCGCCGTCAACGCGACCGAGGTGGGAGTCTCCAGACCGGCCGCCTCCGGCGCGTTGCCCACCAGCGCGTTGGCCGCGCGCAGCGCCAGCTCATCCAGCGCACCGGAGACCGGAACGCCGAAACGCTCATAGCCCGTGCGCCCCAGGTCTTGTATGGTCGTCAGCGGGCCGGCGGACTCAACATCCAGGAACATGATGGTCGGTTGGTCAGGTCGGTCGGTTGGTCGAGTAGTCAAATGGTCGTGCGGCGCCGAGTTTCAAATTGCCATCGGTGTCAATTACAATCATGGCGCCGACTACCTGACCACCCAACCACCCGACTACTTGACTATATGACTTTGATTCTAACGCTCCCCCTCGGCATGACGGCGACCAACTGCTACATCGTAGCCGACGAAGAGACGAAGGACGCCGTGGTGATTGACCCGGGCGACGAGGCCGGTAAGGTGCTCAACGCGATTCAGCGGAACGCACTGTCGGTAAAGGCCGTGCTGCTGACCCACACCCACTTCGACCACATCGGCGCAGTGGGCGAGGTGGTTGCGGCGACGCGCGCGCCGCTGGCCGTTCATCCGAAGGAACTGCCGCTCTACCGCGCGGGCGGCGGGGCTGCGCTCTTCGGCCTGCCCCCGCGCCGCTATCCCGAACCAGATGTGCTCATCGAGCCGGGCCGGCCGCTCCGCTACGGCACGCTCACCTTTGATGTATTGTTCGTGCCCGGCCATACGCCGGGACATGTGGCGTTCTATCACGCGCCCAGTCGCGCCGTGTTCAGCGGCGACGTGCTCTTTCAGGATGGCATCGGGCGCACCGATTTCCCGGGCAGTAGCTACGAGACGTTGATGCACAGCATCCGGCAGGTGCTGTTTGCGCTGCCGGAGGAGACGACGGTGTATCCCGGCCACGGCCCGGCCACCACCCTCGGCGCCGAGAAGCGCAACAACCCGTTTCTGGCGGAGTGAGAGGGTATTTCGTATTTCGTATTCCGTAATCCGCAGGTGTAACTTGCAATACGCGATACGCGATACGCAATACGCAATACGTGATACGCAACCCATCACCATCATAATCTCTCTTCCACGCCGGCGTCTAGGCGATGCGAGAGGCCATGCTCGCAGACCCCGAATTACTAACAGCCCTGCATGCAGGTGACCCGGCGACACTGGCCGCGCTCTTCGACGCCCACGCCGACAAGCTCTATCGCCTGGCGCTGAGCCTGCTGCGTGACCCGATCGAGGCCGAGGACATCGCGCAGGAGACCTTTGTCAAACTGATGACGCGGCCGGAGCAGTTCGAAGGCCGTGCCCGGCTGGAGACCTGGCTGTACCGCGTGGCCTACAATGCCTGCCTCGACCGGCTGCGGCGGAAACAAGCCGACCCTCTCCCCGATGACGAGCCGGAAGCGGACGGCGAAAGCCTGCCGATGCCGCAGTCCTTCGTGGACTGGAGCGCGACGCCGGAAGCCGTGCTGCTGGGCGCAGAGGTAAGCGCCGCGCTGGAGGCCGCCATCCAGCAGCTGCCCGAATCGCTGCGCGCCGTCTTTCTGCTGCGCGACGTGGAAGGCCTCTCGACCGAGGAGGCCGCCGAGGCGCTGGGGCTGAGCGTAGCGGCGACCAAAGTGCGGCTGCACCGCGCGCGGCTGGCCTTGCGCGAGCGCCTGAGCAGCTACTTCGACCCTTCAAGTGTGACACCATGACCTGCGCTGAACTCATCCAGTATCTGTCCGACTATATTGACCAAGACCTGAACGAGGAGCTGACGCGCGAGGCGCAGGAGCACCTGACGACCTGCCGCAACTGCCGTGTCGTGCTCAACACCACGCAAAAGACCATCCTGCTCTACAAGCAGACGGGCCGGCAGACCATCCCCGCCGAGCGCCGCGCTACCCTGTTCGCGCGTTTGCAGGCTGCCCTTTCCCGCGATGCGACCGGACGGGATCACGTGCCCACCTCGTGAAAGCCGGCATAGCGGCATTTACTCTTCGCGGTAGAACGCCTGAACTTCACCTTACGCACGTGGTTGCCGTTTTTTTGTTTCGGCGTGCTCATTGCGCGGCGCAGCCGGAAGCCACCATGCTCTGGACGGGTATGGTCTATAGCGGCGTGCATTCTGATTTACGATGCGTTTCGAGTAAATTGCAGACAAACTTCACAATAGAGCACAACCGCCACAAGTATGGATGTTGTGGCTATATCACTTTTTTCTTTCCGGGATGCCCTGCGCGGCGAACATCCCGCACAGACGCTGAACGATGCCGAAGGATCAGGGTGCGGCTGACATGTTCTGCATACACATGCACTTATCCGTTATCCCATCCGCCGCACCCGTTGCGTTATAATGGCGCGAATTTTCCGCTTGTCCTGCCGTTATGCGTGAATACACCGAACTCGAGAAGATTCGCCTGGCGAAAATGGAGCGGCTCCGTGCCGCCGGCTATGAGCCATATCCCGCGCGCGCCAAGCGTACCCACACCTCCGCCGAGGCGCTGGCTGCCTACGCCGCCAACCCGCCCGCCGACGTCCATCAGCCGCACGGCGCCTACACTGTGGCCGGACGGCTCAAATCCATCCGCGTGATGGGCAAATCGGCGTTTGCGCACATCGAAGACGGCGCGGGCCGCCTGCAACTCTACTTCCGCATCAACGAGCTGGGCGCAGAAAAGTATCAGCTCTTTGTGGATGTCTTCGACCTGGGCGATTTCATCCAGGCCAGTGGCGGGCTGTTCACCACCCGCTCCGGCGAAGTCACGCTGTGGGTGACGGACTTTCGGATGCTGGCCAAGGCTATCAGCCCGCTGCCGGCGGCGAAGGAAGAAATCGTGGACGGCGAGAGGCGCGTGTACTCGGCCTTCGATAACCCGGAGGCCCGCTATCGCGAACGCTACGCCGACCTGGCCGTCAACCCCGAAGTGCGCCAGGTCTTCCGCACGCGCGCCCGCATCGTCGCCGCCATCCGCAAATTCCTTGACGGCCACGGTTTCCTCGAAGTGGAGACGCCCATCCTCCAGCCGCTGTACGGCGGCGCGGCGGCGCGGCCCTTCATCACGCACCATAACCAGCTCAAGCAAGACCTTTACCTGCGCATCTCTTTCGAGCTGTATCTCAAGCGCCTGCTGGTGGGCAACCTAGAACGCGTCTATGAAATCGGGCGCGACTTCCGTAACGAGGGCGTCTCGTTCAAGCACAACCCCGAGTTCACTCAGCTAGAGTTCTACTGGGCCTACGCCGATTACGAGCAGGTGATGCGGCTGACCGAGGAGATGCTCGCCTTCGTCGCCGACGAGGTGCTCGGAACGCGCACGCTTACGTATCAGGGCCGGCAAATCAACCTGAACCCGGGCTGGCCGCGTATTCCGCTGGCCGAAGCCATCCTCGAATTCACCGGAATTGACATCCGCGCTTATCCTACCGTCGAAGCACTGCGCGCCGCCATGCATGCCCGGGGCATGCCCGCTGCGCCGGATACAACGCGCGGCAAGCTCATCGAGAAGCTGCTGGGCGACTACGTCGAGGAGCACCTGCAACAACCGACCTTCATCGTGGACTACCCGCGCGACATCTCCCCGCTGGCCAAGGCCAAGCCCGACGATCCGAACACCGTCGAGCGCTTCGAGGGCTACGTGGCCGGCTTCGAGCTGTGCAACGCCTTCACCGAACTGAACGACCCGCTCGACCAGGAACAGCGCTTCCTTGAAATGGGCCGTGCCTACGCCGCCGACTCGGAAGACGCCCATCCGCTGGACGAGGACTACCTGCGCGCCATGCGCTACGGCATGCCGCCCAACGGTGGCTTCGGCATGGGCATTGACCGGCTGACGATGCTCTTCACGGATAAAGCCACCATCCGCGAAGTGATCCTGTTTCCACATCTGCGTTCCCGGGAGGAATAACTTATGGAGACCACCGATCCCTCTGGCATGTTTGCGCTCTTGGGCGCGACATTGGTGCTGTGCTGCTGCTGTCTGGCGCTTATCGGCGGCGGACTGGGCGTGTTCGTCTATTACCGCAACCGGCAACAGAAGAAGACTGCCGCCCCGACCACGGTGCAAGGCGAAGTGCTGCGCTCTACCACTGTAATGGAGGAGAAACCGGATTCGCCTGCCGCCCCTCCCGCAAGCGATGTCCCCAGCCCATTCTCCGCGCCGGCGTCTCCCGCTGCGCCTAAACCGCCGGCCTCCGCCGAGATGACTGTAGTACGGCCGATGCCCAGGGCTGAGCCGCCTCCACCCGCCGGCCCCATCGAAGCCGACGACATCCGCGCCAAGCTGCTGGCGCTCAACGGCCCCGATAAGCTGTACGAGGTGCAGGCCAGCGGCTATCGCATCATCATTGCGCCGCTCACCGTCACCGGCTACTTGCTGGAAATCTCGTTCGACTACACCGAGCGCGTCGCGCGCTTCGTCGAGACCAACACCATGTTCGCCGACCCGCAAATCAAGCAAGATGCGCGTCAGGTGCTGGAGGCCAACGGCTGGACGGTGCGCGAGTAGCCGGCTATAATCCGCACAACTTCATACCCACCGACGATGGAGACATGTTGCCGGGCAACCGTTCAGAGAGCTGCCGGAGGGTGAAAGGCAGTCGGCCTACCGTGCAATTTCCACTCCTGAAGGTCGCGAACGAGGAGTTCGCCGGGTTCGCCCGTTAGCGCGAAAGGGCAAGCACGCTTGCCCGCCGAGGCCGGCTCCGGCCGGCGAAAGCAGGTGGCACCACGAGCGGCCCCTCGTCCTGCAAGATGAGGGGCCGGCTTTTTTGTAGTCATGGAGGCGTTATGGAGGTAAGTGGCCTGCTGCCTCTTCTGACTCTTTTATCTGCTGGTTGCGGACTCTTGACGGCAATCATCATCGCCATGGTCCGGGTCATGCGAGCGCCGCTTTCGGCGATAGCCGCGCTTCATTCGTGCCCATTCGTCGTTCCATTCGTGTCCATTCACACACATTCGCGTCCATTTGTGTTCCCCTGCGCTCATTCATGTCCATTCGCACACATTCATGCCCATTCGTGTTCCCCGCGCTCATTCGTGTGTATTCGCACACATTCGTGCCCATTCGTGTTCCCCTGCGCTCATTCATGTCCATTCGCACTCATTCGTGCCCATTCGTGTTCCCTCACGCTCATTCGTGTCCATTCGCACTCATTCGTGTCCATTCGTGTTCCCTCACGCTCATTCGTGTCCATTCGCACTCATTCGTGTCCATTCGTGTTCCCTCACGCTCATTCGTGTCCATTCGCACTCATTCGTGCCCATTCGTGTTCCCCGTGATTGAAAGGAATCCACCATGCTCGACCTAAACCTGATCCGCACCCAACCCGATACCGTCAAACACGCCGTGCGCGTCCGGCAGGACCCCGCACTGGTGACCAAAGTGGACGAAATCCTCACCCTCGACCAGCAGCGCCGCGACCTGCTCAAGGAAGTGGAAGCACTCAAGGCTGAACGCAACCTCGTCAGTAAGGAAATCGGCCGGATGAAGGACACCGCCGCGCGCGAGGCCCGGATCGCCGAGCAGCGCCGCATGAACGAGCGCATTGACGCGCTGGACAAGCAGGTGGCCGAGGTGGATGCGCGCCTGTTCGACTTGCTCAGCATACTGCCGAATATCCCTGACCCGCGCACGCCGGAGGGCGCTGGCGAAGAAGACAACGTCATCCTCAAGACCGTCGGTAAACCGAAGACGTTCGACTTCATCCCACTGCCACATTGGGAGCTGGGGCCACGCCTTGGGTTGATTGACTTCGAGCGCGGCGTGAAGCTGAGCGGCTCACGCTTTTACGTGCTGCAGGGCGCAGGCGCGCGGCTACAACGCGCCCTCATCGCCTGGATGCTCGACCTGCACATCCGCCAGGGCTACACCGAAATGTATCTGCCCTTCATGGTCAAGAGCGACATCGTCTTCGGCGCAGGGCAGCTGCCCAAGTTCCGCGACAACTTGTATCACGACGCCGAGGAAGACTTCTGGATGGTGCCGACGGCGGAGATTCCGCTGACCGGCCTGCACAAGGACGAGATTCTGGAACCGGGCGCGCTGCCGAAGTATTACTGTGCTTACACGCCCTGCTTCCGGCGCGAGAAGATCGCTGCCGGGCGCGACGTGCGCGGCATCAAGCGTGGCCACCAGTTCGACAAGGTGGAGATGTACATCTTCTGCCGGCCCGAAGAGTCGGACGCAGCGCTGGAGACGATGCGCGAGCATGCGGAGGAGACCTGCGCACAACTCGGGCTGACCTACCGCGTAAAGCAACTGTGCACCGCCGACCTCGGCTTCAGCGCGCGCATGACGTATGACATCGAAGTGTGGGCGCCGGGCTGCGGCGAGTGGCTAGAGGTCTCGTCGGTGTCAAACGTGGGCGACTTCCAGGCGCGGCGCATCAACACGCGCTTCCGGCGCGAGGCCGGCGCGAAGCCCGAATTCCCGCACACGCTCAACGGCTCGGGCCTCGGCCTGCCACGCACGCTCATTGCGGTGATGGAGAACTATCAGCAAAAAGACGGCAGCATCGTCGTGCCGGAAGTGCTGCGGCCGTGGATGGGCGGCATTGAAGTCATCCGATAACCGGTACGATGTGTTGCGTAGTGCGTGTTCGTGTGCACGCAAAACATGTCAGCCGCACCCTGAGCGGACGCTGAGCGAAGCGGCAGTCGAAGGGGCGGCACGTTCCCTGACAACCTTTGCGTGCACACGCGTGTTCCGTGGCAAACCGGACGGCGCGCACTTCGCGCTACGAAACACGTCTCATGCAGCACGCCATGGACCCTTCGCTTGCTTTTATTCTCGAACTCTTCTTCATCGCCCTGACCGCCGCCGTCATGCTCGTCGGGCTAATCGGCGCGGTGTTGCCGGTTCTGCCGGGGCCATGGCTCATCTGGCTGGCAGCGCTGGGCTACGGCCTGGCGCAGCCGCTCTTCGGCCAGCCGCTCTTCGATGGCTGGATCGGTGGGATCGCCATGGTGTTTATTACCGTGATGGCCATCATCAGCCTTGCGCTGGACTGGGTGATCACGCACAGCGTGGTCGCGCGGGAGGGCGTCTCGTGGCAGGCTATCGTTGCCAGCATCGGGCTAGGCCTGCTCGGCCTGCCGTTCTTCCCGCCCCTCGGACCGCTGGCCGGCGCAGTGCTCGGCCTGTTCCTGATTGAATACTTTCGCCATGGCAGAGACCGACGCAAAGCCTGGGCGGCGCTACGTAGCTACGGCAAAGGCTTCGGCCTCGGCGTGGTCGCCAACGTATTATTGTGCCTGGTGATGATCGGTGTGTGGGGTATGTGGGTGGCGCTGGCGCTGGCGACGGCCGGATAAGCTGCAGTATGTGACCGTATAAGACTGACCGAATCGCATAGCCTGACGCAAGCCCCCTGCATGCAACTCAATGCTGCGCCTCACTCCTCCGCCAGCTCTTCCGCCGTCGCTAGCCAGAGCAGTTTGGCCTCGCCCGATTCCTTCAACTTCACACAGGCCACCGTGCCCTCCTTCAAGCGCACCGACTCTCCCGTCAACTCCGTCACCACCTCGCTCATATCCGGCGCATGCCCCACGAGCATCAGGCCTTCGGCCTTGCTATGCTCCTTAAGCACACGCTTGAGCGCTTTGAGGTTGAAGCCCGGTTGAAGAAGGTGATGCTCGCGCATCGCCTCGGTGAGCGCGAGCTGCTGCGCGATGATGTCCGCCGTTTGCGCGGCGCGCAAGTAGGGGCTGTGCAGGATGAGGTCGAGCTTCAGGTCGCGCTTTGCCAGGCCGCGCGCGGCGGCCTCCATGCGGCGCAGGCCGTCGCCGGTGAGAGGGCGCTCCGCGTCGTTGCCAGACCAGGATGGCCAGTTGGCAAGGCCGTGACGAACGAAGTAGAGATGCATAGCGGATTCTGGATTTTTGATTTTGGATTACGGCCAATCCAAAATCAAAAATCTACAATCGAAAATACACTTGTCCGACTCCCATTCGCTCCAGGCCTTCTTCGGCCCAGTGCGCCACCAGATGGGACTCGTCCTCCAGCGCGCGGAAGAGGGCCGGGATGGCGCGCGTATCGCCGATGAGGGCTAGAGCGCGGGCCAGCTGCACGCGAACGCGCGACTCCACTTCACGGTCGAGCGCCTCGCACAGGGCAGGCACGGCAGGCGCGCCGATCTGGATGAGCGAGTCGGCGGCCACGCGGGCGAGATACGGGCTGGGGTCGCTCAAGGCAAAAAGTAGCGGGGTGACGGCCTCCGGCGCGCGTTGTCTGCCGAGCGCATGCAGCACGGCGGCGCGTACCTCGATATCCGGGTCGGCGGAGGCGGCCACCAGCGCGGACACGGCCTCCGGGCTTGGCAGAGTCCCCAGCGCCGCTGCGGCCCAGCTGCGTGTCGCCGGTTTGGCCGATGATAGCGCTTCGACAAGCGCCGGCAGGTCATCGGCGGTCACCTGCGCCAGCGCCGCCTGCGCGCGGTCATCGTCACCGGAGAAGAGGTCGGCAAGGGCGGTCATCAATCATCAATTATCAGTCATCGGTCATGAGAGGGCAAAGGACTAAAGACTGAAGACTGTAGATTGGAGACTGGAGACTGATGATTACTCCGCCGGCGGCGGCACAGGCAGGTCTTCGACTCGGGTCTTGGCCCATTTGTCGCCGGTCTCGATGAGCATGACGGGGATGTCGTCCACGATGGGATATTTGCGCCCGCAGGTCTCATCAATCAGCCAGCAGTCCTTGTAGAGGGTGAGGCGACCGGGGTCTTCGCCGGGCTGGCGCGTCTGATGTGAGACACAATAAGGGCAGCGGAGGATGTCGAGCAGATCTTGACTGATGGCCATAGGGTGAGTCTCCTTTGC
>JAVQXV010000031.1:0-23662 GCA_033577755.1 Anaerolineales bacterium | reverse complement strand
GATGTCCTGCGCGGCGGGCATCCTGAGCGGACGCTGAGCGAAGCCGAAGCGGTAGTCGCAGGACGCCCGCCGCTTCCCTGAGCGCGCTCAGCGGAGCGAAGCCGAAGAGTCAGGGTGCGGCTGACAGGTTTTGCGTGCACGCCCAAAACCAATAGGATTTGCGCAATGGCCACAAGTGTTTTAGACTAGCAGGTATAAACCCTGCTAAATGCGACTCACTCGACTACATCCACTTCTTGATCGCGGCCCAACGGATGTACAGCACCACCGAAGCCACCCGCTGTAATCCCCACCCGGAGGAGAAGCGTCCGGCGCATAATACCTACACGCGTCTGCTGCACCTCCATCCTTCCGGCAGCTAGGAGCTCTGGACAGAAGTCGAAGGCTGTGTGGAGGCCGACGCAGGCTGTGGTCGGCCTACCGGGCAACCGATGTCTTCGCAGCCTAAAGCAATTCTATAGCATGGAGCACGCCCGGCATCGCCGAGCAGTGGCACAACGCAATCACATCGGCTTTGCCGCTCAAGCTTTTCTGCGCCAGGCCTATCCGGCTTACCCACGTTACATGCTCCTGCCAACGGCGTAGCTCCTACAAGGTGTTCAATTCATGAAACAAGCTTTCCTCTTCTTCCTGATCCTTTCCGTCCTGTTATCCTCTTGCAATCTGCTGCGCCGACCGGCGGCGGGGACACCCACCGCGCAGGTTTCCCCCACGCAGCAGCCCGATTTTCCGCCACGCAATGCCGACACGCGGGGAACGGAGACGCCCACCGCACAAGCCTCCCCCACGCAGGAGCAGGCCGACCGAATGCCGGAGTTCGAGGCTCAGGCCGTGACGATTCTCAGCCCGGCCGGTGGAGAAACGTATCCGTTCTTCGCCAGCCTGCCGGTGTTGGTCGCTGCTGTCAGCGGCAAGGCAGAAATCGTGATGCAGGAACTGCTGGTGAACGGCAAGGTCGTGGCAACGCAACGCGGCGAGGAAATTCGCGCAGTCATGCACTGGCTGGCGAATCGGCCGGGGCGCAACACGCTCCAGGTACGCATCCAGACTTCCGACGGGAAAACGCTGCTTTCAGAAACGGTCGAGGTGAACATCTCTCCGAAGCCGGTTGGCTTCGACATTCTAGCAGAGACAAAAGGTGGAGAAACGCTGGCCGGCCTGGCCGGTCAATATGGCTTGGACCCCCAAAAGGTAGCCGATTACAATCCCGGCGTGGCCGTAGGACTGAACGACCCTCTGCCGGCGGGTCTCGTCCTGCGATTGCCGGTTGAGCCGGTCATTCCGCCGGATGTGCTGGCCGAATTTGCACCCGAAGTCGCCCAAGCGCAGGAAACAGGACAATCTCTCGCCTCGCCCACCATCTTTCTACCGCCTCCCCAGCCCGTCCTAGACCCCAGCCTGCCGCCTCTTTTCGACAAGGTGTATTACTACCTCTCGCTCAACGGCGGCCCCTGGAGCCGCGTGCCGCGTTTGCCCGGAGAGTTCATCACACCCACGTATGGAATGTTCAACCTGGATGAGGTGTTGCAGGGCGTTGTCTCTGCGCCCGCACAGGGGACGCTGCGCGCCGAAATAGACGCCTGGGGCTGGAGCGGTGGCACGCTCCTCTACATTGGACGCTTCGAGAAAGTGTTCGTAGCCGAAAGCGGGCGCGAGCCGTTTGTGGTTTTGGCGGGGCAGTTGGACATTTGTGACCTACCCTCATCCAACTGTGCGCAAGGCTTCGGCAACTTCGGTAATGAAGCGCTGACGTACGAAGGCGGTGTGTACGAACTACGCTGGGCGCCGCCGCCCGGCGCCGAAGGCGGGGTGTGGCAGGTTTCACGCTGGCCATTCGATGAAGCCTGTGCGCCTGACCCGGTTGGAGTTTTCCGTTCGGGCGGGGTGGAGATCACAGGTTTACAAACCTTTTTTAAGGTGGACTTTCCTGCCCCCGGGCAAGATGCGTACAGCATTCCGATTTTCCAGCCGGGCGTGGGGAATGTCTCCCTGTCCAGCACCTGGTTCCCGCAAACGTATTACGTCCGCGTCCTGCCGGTATTCAACGGCGCGGTGAAATGCGTCCCCTCGAACACGGTCACGTTGACGGTGGACCCCAGCACGAGACCGGAGGTAACGATTATCGCCCCCACCCCACAACCTGCCGCGCCCACCCCGCCGTTGGTGTTCGATGTTGAAATCGTGAACTTTAAGCCGATCGATTTTCCCGATTGGAAGTTCTACTATTGCGTCGTTATTGTTGAGAATCCATTTTACGAAAAGAAGGCCAAAGTCGTAGATGGCTGGCTCGGCGGGCCGTATATCGTGGACGGCAAAGTCACCCTCCTTGAGTACATCAAACCGGGAACTGTTCTCTGTCCCAAGCCGTATGTGTACCAAGAACCGCCGTTCCTTGAACAGGTTGGAGAGTTTCTCAAGGATGTCATCAACAAAATTTCCGAAGTGTACGCCATTCTCAAGGGGTTGGTGGTCAAATTGGTCGTCAAAGCCATTCCGCTTTGCTATGCTTCGGAGTTCGTGGAGGCCTACAAAGAGGAGATTGATTCGGTCTGCAACGCGGCAGCAGAAGCTATCGTCAGCGCGGCGATGGCCTATGTAGGCTTGCCGCCGAGCCTCCCCAACTACGAGCAGTTGAAAGAAACCGCCAAAGGCAAATTGACCGAGCTAGCGATTCAACAGTTGGAGGAGCAAACCGGTCTGCCGTGCATCGAAATCTGCCAGGATTTCATCCGCGACCGGGTGGATGAGATGTGGGAGGCGGGCGAGGAGCTGTTGAACAGCAAACAGGCCGGCTGTATTAGTGAAGTGGATGCGCACCGTCTGGGCTTTGAGCCGCTCTGCCTGCCCGGAAACGTCAAAACCCAGCCCGACCCGCGCGGCGTTCTCCACCCGGCGCAGGTGCAGGTGAAAGTAACGCGCCGCTCCGATGCACCGAACTCCGCCCTGCCGAACAGCCTGTTGTTCGATACAAAGTGCGATCTGACGGTCGTCAGCAGCGCCGTCAATGAGACCTGGAAGGGGCAAAGCATCTTCTTGGGCGTCAATCAATATGGCAAAAAGGAATACTGGCAGGGCGCTACCCTTACGGCTCCTGACCTCTTCAAGCCGGAGCGTCTCTCTCTACCGCTTTATGAGATGGCGCCGGGGGAGAGCCGGGAGTTCTACTTCGCGCTTCAGCCCAACCGAGGCACCTTCCCGCCGCATGGCGGCAGTAAGTTTTGGCTGCCGGGGAGATTAGGGTTGACACAGGAGTACTGGTACAACCACGGCCAATCACCCAATATCGTGGCTTCTGATGATTGGGAGTATTACTACCTGGGTTCGCAACTCACCATTGATGCAGTAGCCTCCTGCACCACCTCGCCCAAGAGCCAGCAACCGCTTGCGCCCTCCACCAGCGCAGCAGAGGATACGTGGGTCGAGAAAGTTCCTGCCGAGAAAGCGCCATGAAAAGAGCCTACCTGTTTTTTATACTGACCGTTCTGTTGACGGCTTGCGCGCCGAGTGTGGCTGCATCGGTTGATTTGCCGGCCCCGTCGGCGCAAGAAGTGCCACAAGTCTGGATTGATTCCCCTCTCAACGGCGCAACGTTGCCTTTCGGCGCGGTGGAAATCCTCTCGCACGCGGCCAGTTCGAGCGGGATCGCGCAGGTGGAATTGAGCGTGAACGGCGCCGTCATCCGCACGGATACCAACCCGAACCCGGCGGAAACGCTCAGCCTGGCGCGCCAGACCTGGTTGCCCGCCGCCGGAGGGACGTATCAGGTCAGTGTGCGTGCCCAAAACACCAAAAGGGAATGGAGTGCGCCGGTCAGCATTACCGTCACCATCTTAGAACCGCCGACCGCGACCGCCTCCCCATCGCCGACCGACACTCCAACGAGCGCGCCGACCTTAACGCCGACCACCGCTGCTCCTCCAACGATTGTGCTGATCCGTAATTCCTTCTGCCGCGCCGGGCCGGGGCGGGTGTACGATGAGATCACCGGCCTCAACACCGGCGATACTGCCGAAGTATTGGGCATCAACCAAGAGAGAACCTGGCTATTCATTTACTGGCCGAAGTTCAAGGTGCGTTGTTGGATTGTCGCTTCTGCCGCCCCACCCGAGACCGACTTGAGCCGTGTTCCTGTGCTGGCGGCGCCACCCACCCCCGCGCCAACCAGCTCACCCACCCTTGCGCCGACCAGCCCGCCCTTGCCTGCGCCGACCAGCTCACCTACCCTTGCGCTGACCAGCCCGCCTTCACCTGCGCCGCTTAGCTCACCCACCCTTGTGCCGACCAGCCCGCCCTCACCTGAGCCAACCAGGCCGATCAGGCCAACCAGGCCGCCCACCCCCACACCCGTTTCGCCGACGGCAACACCTTACAAGCCATAGCAAACTTAGCACCTATCCTCAGCGCGCTTGCTGAAATTTCCGAAAAGCAAGCGCGCTGTCATTTAGAGCATTGGGCATCGGAACAAACTACTAATTCCTATGGTCACCAAAGCCCTAAAGCCGTGAAGCTTGTCTCGCTCAACCCTCCGGTCGTGTGCACGCAAAAGATGTCAGCCGCTCCTTCGACTGCGCGAGTAAAAGCAGCCCGCTCTGCTCAGGATGCGGCTGCCACCGACAACCTTTGCGTGCACACCCTCCGGTCGTTTTCATTGACAACCCCGCCCAATTGGCTATACTTAGGCATGCGCATACCGGGCCATTAGCTCAACTGGCAGAGCAGCTGACTCTTAATCAGTTGGTTGGGGGTTCGAGTCCCTCATGGCTCACTTGAGGTCGCGCGTTTCGAGGAACACCACAGACAAAGCTGTGGTGTTCGCGCTTAAGGCGCCTCTTTTTGATGTGAGACGCGAGGAAAGCGGAACAAAATACGTCAGCCTCGCAGCCAGATCAGCGGGCGACGTTGATCGAGCCGATACAGGCCGGCGTCACGGGCGGCAGCAAGCGCTTCGCTGTATTCGCCGCGAGTGATAGGTCGGTTGATCTCGCCGAATTTGTCCGTCGTCACCTTGTGGTCGGGACGGTATTGCTCCATGACGTTGACGTAGGTGTGAGGGGAGAGGGACTCGGCCAGCCAACGCATAATCTGCCGCGTTCCGGCCACGTTGTGGGGCATCACCAGATGCCGTACCAGCAGGCCGCGCTTCGCCAACCCGTGCTCATCGAGCTTCAAATCGCCCACCTGCCGATACATTTCCTGTATGGCGCAGCGGGCTGCCTCAGGGTAATCCTTTGCCAACAGATACCGCAGCGCCTGAGCCGCGTCCCAGACTTTGAAATCGGGCAGGTAGATGTCAATGACGCCGTCGAGCAGGTGCAGCGTGGCCGGCGAGTCATAGGCCGAGGTGTTGTACACGAGCGGCAGCCGCAGGCCGTGCTCTACAGCAATGACCAACGCTTCCAGGATCTGCGGCACGACGTGCGAGGGCGTGACGAAGTTGATGTTGTGGCAGCCCTCGGCCTGCAGCTCCAGCATGATCTCGGCCAGTTGGGGCGCAGTGACCTCCGGCCCGACGCTGGCCTGGCTGATGTCATGGTTCTGGCAGAACACGCAGCGCAGGTTGCATTGCCCGAAGAAAATGGTGCCGCTGCCGTTCCAGCCGCGCAGGCAGTCTTCCTCGCCGAAGTGCGGGCCGTAGCTGGCGACGCGCGCGAGGCGTCCCGTCTTGCAGGTCCCGCTCTGACCGGCCAGGCGGTCGGCGCGACAGTTGCGTGGGCAAATGGTGCAGCCTCGCAGTTCGGCGATGGCCAGACGCGCTCGTCGCTCCAGCTCGCCGCTGCGGTGCAGCTTCAGATACGCCGGCTCGAAGTCGGCGGCGCGGATGACAAAGGTCGGATCGTCGCAAACCGGAGCGTGGTTCATCTTACACCTGTTCGAAGTGGGCGGCGTTGAGGACGAAGACCGTGGCGCGATGCTGGCCGGGGTCGGGCGGGGAGCAGGCCGCACGGATAAGGTCGAGGGCGGGCTGTACCTGTTCGGCTTCGGCGCCGATGAGCAGCGTGACGTTGCCGCGGCGCAGGAAGCCGCCGGTGCTGGCGACGCGCGTCACCCGGTAGCCGCGTTCCACCAGTTGCTGCACCACGTTGGCGTCATCGCGGTCGCGGATGATGGCGAGGATAAGTTTCATCACGACCTCCCAGCTCGGGGTTAGTCTAGAGTCAGAAATTGCTCGACTTCGGTCAGGTAGATGACGGCTCCGCCGGTCTCGGCTTCGATCATCAGCGTTTGCGCCGAGGCCAGCGGCGTTTCGAGTTGAGTAGGGATGAGGCGGCGGCGTGTCCGGCACTCGCGGCGCAGGTGTTCGAGCAATGGCTCCTGACGCGCGGCGTTCAGGCCGATGAGCAGCGTCGAGAGGCGCTCATCGAGCAGGCCGCCCCGACTGTCTATCACCGTGACATAGAAGCCATCGCGGTTGAGCTTCTGGACGAGGTCGTTCGTCTGCTCACCGCTTACGGTCACAATCATCAACCGGTTGATGTTCAGGTTGGCCATGGTTGCGCGCTCTACCATGAAGTCCGAAGGCCGTCTGTGCTTCTCTCACTCTGCCGGCGCCGTTGGTTGTGCCAGCGCCTGACGAGCATAGTGCTTCAGCTGTGCGAGGATAGCCCGCATCCCATTTAGCCGCTGGCTACTGAGCACACTGCCCAGGCCCATCTGCTCGTAGAAGGTGAGCGGCACGCTCAGTACGTCCTGCGGCGGCACGCCGCTTAAGCCCTGCGAGAGGATAGCGGCATAGCCGCGCACCGTCGGCGACTCTTCCGGTACATCCAGATAATATTTCATCCGACCTTGCTCAACCTCGGCATGAGCGAAGACCGGCGTCATGCATTCGGGCACGGGGTCCATGCGCTCTTTGTGCTCCCTGAGTCGGTCGGGCAGCGGCGGTAGTTCGTTGGCATACTGGAGCAACAGCTCCAGCTTCTCGCGGCCTTCGGCCAGAGCAAAGTCTTCGACGATCTCTTTTAGGCGTGGCGGAAGTGACTGGCTCATGTCGCTCTTGACACCGTTCTGGCTACAGCGCCCCCATTTTACGCGAGAACCCGGCGACCGGGGGAAGAAGGCGGGCACTCTCAGGCCAGCGCAGAGTTTTGTAGGAAGTCGGCAGCGTGGCGATAGGTGAGCCGGCGCAAGCCCTGGAGGCGGTCAGGGGCGATGTGCGTTGTGTCGGCCAGCAGGTTCTCGAAGTCCGCAGCGATGGGTGGCTCCTGCAGGTAGGCCAGAAAGCGTGTGGCGCGCTTGCGCCATTTGTAGCCGCTTTCCACGGCGGTAACCGTCAGCAGCTCTTTGCCGACGCTGTTGACGGTAGACCAGCAGGAGCGCAGGCATTCTTCGAAATTGCGCGGCGCGCCGGCCAGTTCTAGCGTCAGCATGTTCAGGTTGATCAGCAGAATCTTCAACAACCCGCCGGGGTGCAACAGGTCTTCGCGGCTGGGTCGGCGTTCCAGGCTACCGACGAACAACAGGTCTGCCAGGTCGGCGTCGTGAAAGGCGCAGGCCAGCGGGTCATCACGAATCAGGTCAGGTCGTGAGATGTCCACCAGCATCCCGGTCGTAATATCGCGATCCGAAAGGCTGAGCTGCAGCAGTCGCTCTTTGTAGTAGCTGCCGAATTGGTGGCCGATGACGGCCTTGACCAGCCACTCCTGATCACGCAGGCTAATGGCGTGGAAATCCAGCTCCGGGTCGGCGACGAGGATGTATGCGCTGACGAGATGATGGGCGGCGTCGTATTCGGGCAGATAGGAGTCAATCGGCTGGTTGAGACGGCGGCGCAGGCCGAGCAGGAACAATTCGCTTTGGTTGGGTAGCAGCCGCAGCTCGCGCAGCACGGTCACGATCGATTGAGTCGGCTTGGGCAGCAGCGTGCGTAGTTCGTCGCGGGGAATCCACTTTCCCATGTCGTGGCTTAGGGCACAGGCGTCTAACAGCAGGCTTTCACGCTGGTTCAGGCTAGGGATAGTTTCCGGCGCCTGGCGTTGAAGTTCGTTCAGATGGATCCAGCGGGCGCGCTCGGCTACGCGGCGAACGTGCTCGAGCTGTTCGGCGGCGTCGCTGCGTGGTCTGAGGTAACGGTTGACTCGTGCCTGCAAACGAGCGATGAGGGCGAGCAGGGCAGCCCCAGAAGCGGAATGTGGGGCATCGGCCAAACCCGGCAAAGCGCTTAGGGACATCGGGCTACGCTCCGTGCCATGCGGGCAGCATAAAGAGCTAGTGAGCCGGCGACGGCTGCGTTTAGGGACCGCACACGGCCATACATCGGCAGACGCAGGCGGAAGTCACACCGCTCGCGTACCAGCCGGCGTAGGCCGTTGCTCTCGTTGCCGATGACCAGGCCAAGCGGCAGGTTGAGGTCCATCCCGTCGAGCGACTGCGCGTCGGCGCTCAAGTCCAAACCGGCCAACCAGATATCGTGCTTCTTGAGCCGGCGCATTGCTTCGACTAGATTGGTGACCTGCGCGATGAGCAGATGCTCGGTGGCACCGGCGGCGGTGTTCACCACGGTGGGCGTGATTTCACAGCCGCGCCGCTTCTGGATGACCACGCCGTGGACGCCCATCGCCTCGGCGGTGCGGAGCAGAGCACCCACATTGCGCGGGTCTTGGAGCAGGTCGAGCATCAGCACGAGGGGCGGCTCGCTTGCCCGTTGTACGGCGTCCAGCACGTCGTCCAAATCGGCATAGACGTATTCGCCGACTTCCAACAGCAAGTTCTGATGTCGTTCGCCGTGCACAGCCAGAGTGAGGGTCTTGCGGTCTGCCTTTTCGATAGGCAGTTGGCGGCGGCGTGCTTCGGCCAGGATATCTTGGGCGTCTGTCAGGTCGGCGTCTTCGGCGATGAGGAGTCGAAAGAAGCGCCGGCGGCCTGCACGCAGGCATTCCCGTACCGCGTTGCGTTTGTATAGAATTTCCCGGTTCATTGGGTGCGAGTTTAGCATGGAATGACTCTACTACGAAAACTACGTTCTCATTACCAAGTCTTGAGGAGCGCAAAGGATTCGTCCTTGTTTTCCTTGGCGTTTGCGTGGTTCAGATGGATTTTGCTTAGAGCGAATTCCTGATTGATCTACTGTTCCGTAGACTGAAAACAGGTCGAATTTCGCATGCCTTGCCGTAATTCAAGCTGGAAAACTGCTCTAATAGAGCCCCCAGCTGAGCTTACTATAAGAACTGCTCTTTTTTCAGTGCACTCCTCATCGGAGTGTGCACGCAAAAGATGTCAGCCGCTCCTTCGTCCTTCGGCGGGCTTCGCCGAGCGAGGCCACGCTCAGATGTCCTGTGCGGGCAAAAGCGGCCCGCTCTGCTCAGGATGCGGCTGTCACTGACAACCTTTGCGCGCACACCTCATCGAACTACGATTTGGCCGAGGCGGCATCCCGGCGAAAGTCCACAAAGCGATAGCCAACGCCGCGCTCGGTGAGGATGTACTTTGGGTTGGCAGGGTCTTTCTCCAACTTCTGGCGCAGGTAGTTAATGTAGAGCCGCAGGTAGTGAGTCTCTTCGCGATACTCGTAGCCCCAAACTTTGGCGAGAAGCTGATCGTGCGGCACGACCCAACCGGCATTTTGCACCAGATGGTAGAGTAGACGAAACTCGGTGGGACGCAGTTTGACGGGCTTGCCCTCCACCAGCACCTCGCGCCGGTCGAAGTTGATGCTCAGGCGGTCGTCCACGTGGATGGTGGATTTCTCCATCGCCGCCGGCGCGGTGACGCGGCGCAGCACGGCCCGCACCCGGCTGACCAATTCGCGCGGGCTGAAGGGCTTGGTCACGTAATCGTCCGCGCCCAGCTCCAGGCCGCGCACACGGTCATCCTCTTCACCCCGCGCCGTGAGCATGATCACCGGGATGGACGAGATTTCACGCAGCAGGCGCAGCGTTTCAAAGCCGTCCAGCTCCGGCATGGCTACATCGAGCAGCACCAGGTCAGGCAGCGCGTCTCGCACCTGATTAAGCGCCGACAGCCCATCGGTCGCCTCAACCACTTCGAAGCCGTCGTGTTCGAGGTTGAGGCGGATGAACCGGATCATGCGTGGCTCATCGTCCACGACCAAGATGCGGTAACGCTCGCGGGTGTCGGACATATTACTGGAGGTGGGAGGACGGATGACGGCTGAGGGATGACAGAAGACTGAGGGGATCTTCAGCCTTCTGTCATCCGTCGTCTTCATTCACGCACGAAGCCGATGATCTTTTCCTCGTCGGCAGTGGGCATAATCTCGATGAAGGTGATACGCGACATCGGCCAGATGACCTGGGTAACGTTGGGTGCGAGATAGCGTAGGTCTTTGTTGTCGCGCTGGCGAGGGTTGAGCGCCAGAATGCAGGTATCGGTGGGGGAAGGGAGCTTTTCCAACTCCGCCAGAACAGGGTCTTCGTTGGCGATATGGATGAGGACTTGAAATGCCATAAAGTTCTCCAAGAAGCAGAAATCTTCAGAGGTTGAAGCGGATCCGCAGCAACAATCTGCCCAGTCGGATTTCATCGCCACTCTCCAGCCGAACAGGCTCGTTGGCGGTGAGCGGCGTGCCGTTTAGCCAGGTGCCGTTCGAGCTGCCCAGGTCCATCAGCAGCAGCTGGCGCCGGTCTACGCGCAACAAGGCATGCTTGCGCGAGACGCCCTTTTCGCGCGCACCATACGCGCTTAGGTTGACGTCGGGTGGGTCTTTCTCCAAACCTTCCCGACCGATGACGTACTGTGACTTGCCTTCTAAGATGATTACTTGGCCGGGCAGCAGCAGGGCGATTTGCCCGAGGCACAGATCGGCAGTGGTCGGTTCGGCCGGGAGCACTTGGGCTGTATCGCGCAATTTGTTAATGCTGGTAAAGGCCAGCGTGGGTTTATCCTCTTCTGGTAGTTGCCACAGGCGCGCGCCGCAGTTCGAGCAGAACAGCTCGCCCTCCAGTTCTTGCTGACGACAGGTCGGGCAGTGAATCATGGCATCCGCGCCGGCGCTCAGGGTTGGGTGGAGTCCAGATTCAGGTCCTGAACTTGGGGCAGGAGCAGCGCACGCGTGCCATACTTGATACGCTTCTTGGACTCTTCCGAGACGGCTTGCTGTTGCTCCAATCGTTTGGCTTCGACGATGGCAACCTTGGCCAGTTCTGGCTGTCCCGAGGCCAGCAGGCGTGTGCCGAGCATAGATAGGAGGCGCGATGCGCCGGCCAAGTTGCCCGCTTCGGCCTGCTGCCAGGCGCGCTCCTGCAACTTGTGATGCGAGTATTTGCTCAACGCCTCAATAATCACCTGCGGCGGCGGCGGCGGCTTAAGATTTGCCACGGCAGTCACCGCCACATCATAAGTGACGCGTTCGTCTTTGCGCCCCAGTCCAGGCACGTCGCCGTACAGGGCCAGGCGGGCGATGGGCCGCGCACCCTCGGGCAGGGGCGGTAGCTTGAACTTGAGCAAAACTACCAGTGGACGGTCTCGCAGCAAGCTGCCCAGCCGCACGGTTTCCTCCGTCTCCAGTGGGCCAGGCTCCGGGCTGATTTTGAATGCTTCGAGCAGTTGCACGTTCTGGTCGAGCAGCACACGCAGGGTTAGGCGTTCGCCAAAAGCCGCTTCGAGGCTGCGCACTTTGTTCTGTAGGAACTGGTAGACCTGTTCCGGCGAGCGAATGTACTCCGTCGAGCCTCCTGTGAGGCCGGTAAGCTCGTCCAGGAACTTGTCGTTCCATTCTTCGCCGATGCCCAGCCCGCTTAGCGAGATGCCGTCCGCTGCAGCCAGTGCCGCCAGCAGCAGGCAATCGCCCTCATCACCGTAGGTGCGACCGTCGGTCAGCAGCATTAGGTGATTGACAGCGCTTGGGCTAAGGTGAGGATAGAGCTCGAGCAGGCCGGCCATCAATCCGCCGAGTATCTCTGTGCCTCCGTAGGCATTGATGGTGCTGACCTTGGCCTTGGCCAGCTGCTTTTGTTCCGGCGAGCCGGTCTGGGCCGAGAAGATGACCTCGGCTTTGTCACTAAAGGCGATGATACTGCAGGTGTCGTTGGGCCGCAGGCTGTCAATCAACTGCATTACGGCTTCCTTGACCCGGTTTAGGCGCTCACCCTGCATCGAAGTGGAGCGATCAATGACCATGGCCAGGTTGATAGGCGGCGGCGGCAGGTTGTCCAGGCTGAGTGCCGGGCGGATCTCCACCAAGGTATAGAGCACCTGCGGCTCATTGAGCACCGGCACGCGACTGCAACTGAGCGCACATCGCAGCGTCAGCGCTGAGCCGCCCTGTTCTTTGCTTTGCGCGTCATAGCGGGCACGCTGTGCCGGGTCGCTCAGGATAGCATGGGCTTCGCTGATCAGGCGGAATTCTTCGGCGGCGGCTGCGCTTTTGTTGACGTCGGGGTGAAAGCGGCGGGCAGCGCCGCGATAGGCAATCTTGATGTCTTCCGCGCTGGCGTTGGGCGAGATGCCGAGCAGGCTGTAGAGGTTGCCAATGGCCATGTGCCACCTCAGCCCGGCAGTTGCACAATCACGACGGTGATGTTGTCCGGCCCGCCTGCCTCGTTCGCAGCATGCACCAGAGCTTCACAAGCATCCTGGATACTGGGGGACTGGCGGATGATTTGGTGAATAATGTGGTCGGGCACCAGGCTCCACAGGCCGTCTGAGCACACGATGAGAATTGTGCCGGGCGAGAGCCGGCGCGAGATTACATCAGCCTCCAGGCCTTCTCCCTGACCTATGGCTCGATACAGCACACTGCGTTGCGGGTGCACGGCGGCTTCGTCATCGGTGAGCTGGCCCATCTCCTTGAGGCGTTGCACCAGCGAATGGTCGCGCGTCAGTTGTTCCATCTTCCCGTCGCTGATGACGTAGGCGCGGGTGTCGCCCACGTGACAGAGGATGAGCTGGTCGCCGACAATCAACGCGCCGGTGAGGGTGGTGCCGCCTTCCGGCACAAGGCGAACGACGGTACGGTTGGCCTCGGCGATCGCCAATTCCATCACTTCGGTCAGCGAGGGGCGTTCGTAGTCGGAGCGCGGATCGGCCAGCAGGGAGGGCAGGACATTTTCCAGCACCACGCGGGCGAGGGTTCGGCCGGCGATGCCGCTGGCGCGCTCACCGAGCGAGTGCCCGCCCATCCCATCGGCTACCACAAACAGGCCGATGTGCGGCATTGGCTCCAGGCCTCGCAATTCGCCGGTGAACGCCAGCAGCACGTCCTCGTTGTGTGTCCGCACTTGGCCGACATGCTGGGCCAGGCCGACGGTGAAGCGTGTTGGTGAGGGCCGCGGCCAAATCTGGTCATGGTCGGAGGCGCGCAGCCCAAGCTCCGGCAACGGTACCGTCGCATCCGGGTCGGATGAACCCAAAGGCAGCGGTGGTAATGTCTCTGAGACCGGGCTGCGGATTTGTCCCAACCACTTCTTCAGGAAATCAAACACAGTTTACTCCGCTGCAGAGCTGATGTGACTGCCTCTTTAGGCTGTTAGGGCATAGAGATGGTGATCGAACGAGCCGATGTACACCACGTTGTTGGCAATAGCCGGCGAGGAGGTGATCGGGCCTTTAGCGGTGAACTTCCAGCGCAGCCGGCCACTGGCAACCTCTATGGCGTAAAGCGAATGGTCTACTGAGCCAACGTAAACGGTGCCGCCGATAACCGCCGGTGAAGAATTGACCTGACCATTGGTGGCAAAGCGCCAGGCCTCGCGTCCGTTACGAATGTCAATGGCATACAGATGATTGTCGGCAGAGCCGACGAGCAGAAGATTGCCGTCTATGGTCGGCGAAGACAGGATGGGTTTGTTGGTGCGAAACTGCCAGAGCCGCCAGCCGGACGAGGCGTCAAGCGCGTAAACCATGCCGTCCAGCGAACAGACGTACAGGGTGCCGTTATGCAGCAGCGGGGATGAGGTGATGCCGCGCTTAGCCCGGAACATCCACTTCCGTTCGGCGCGCAGGTCAAGGGCGTAGAATTCGCCGCTCTCGCAACCGAAGTAGACACGGTCGCCGCTGACTACCGGGCGACAGCGGATGGCGTCGCTGGCCTGATAGCGCCAAGCCTTTCGTCCGGTACTGGCGTTGACCACATGCAGGTAGTGGTCATCTGCACCGATGAATATGTGACCGTCGGCAAAACGTGGTGCAGCGCGGATCGGCCCGTCGGCGTAGTACATCCACTGTAAACGGCCCGACTTGGCCGAGATGGCGTGTAGCCGACGGTCTTCTGAGCCGATATATAAAATATCCTGATGAATGACCGGTGGTGCCGGCAAGCCGCCCTCGGTCGCGTACTTCCAGACCAGCTTACCGTCGGCAGCGTTGATGGCATAGAGGTTGTTGTCGTAAGCGCCGACATACACCAGTGAGCCGCTGACCACGGGACTGGCGCGGATTTCATCTTCGCAGCGGAAGACCCACAGCGGCGTGACCTCGCTGCGACTGATGACCGCCGGAGCTTCGGCAGGCCGGGCCTGGCCGAGGCTATCGGCTGCTGCCGCGTCTATCCGGCCGGTACCCATAGGCCGACTAAGCGAGCCGGAGAGGCGGCGGCGCAGCGTCTTGAGCGCTTGTTTCATAGCTTCGGCGCTGGCGAATCGCTCTGCCGGGTTGTAGTTGAGCGCCGTCATGATAATCGTCTCCAGTTCGAGGCTGACGCCCGGATTGGATTTGCGGATGGGGCGCTCGGCGAAGGTGAACGGCGGTTCGATGCGCGGGTCTTGTTTGGTCAACAGGTGATGGAGCGTCGCGCCGAGAGCGTAGATGTCGCCTGCCGGGCTGGCCTCGCCGCGATACTGTTCCGGCGGCGAGTAGCCCTCGGTGCCGATCATCGTGCCCTTCTGCCCGGCCTGGTAATCGCGCGCGATGCCGAAGTCAATCAGCCGGATGCTGCCGTGCTGATCGAGCATGATGTTGGACGGCTTCAGGTCGCGGAAGATGATCGGCTCGGGATTGCCGTCTTTGTCTTTATGGTTGTGTAGATACGAAAGCACATCACATAGCTCGATGGCCCACTCGATTACTACCTCTTCGCTCAGCAGACCGGGGAACTCGTTGAGATAGGTCTCCAGGTCTTTACCGTCAATGAACTCCATTACCAGGAACGAGCGGTCGCTCTGGTTGAAATAGTCATAGATTTTGGGGATGGCGGGATGGTCAAGCGAGGCGAGAGTGTTGGCCTCGCGTTCGAAGATTTTGGTGAACATCTCCCGCATGCCGGGGTCGGCGGTGTTGATAATCTCTTTGACGGCAACGTACTTGGTGACGTTGGGGAAGCGCAAATCGCGGGCCTGATAAACAGAGCCCATGCCGCCGACGCCGAGAACTTTGATGATGGAGTAGCGATTCTGCAGCACGGAGCCGGGCTTGAGGTTCCCGTCGCCGGCGCTTTGGAGACGATGGGTTACCGAGCGTGTCGCTTTGCGCGCGTCAAACACAGTCCCGATTCTCCCGAGTAGCTGATGAGCATTATAATGGCCTACGAAAGGGGATGCAATTCGCGTTCCGTACCAGGGTGCATTTCTATTTCCGGGCCGCACCCTGACCCTTCGGCTTCGCTCCGCTGAGCGCGCCCAGGGGAGCGGCGGGCGTCCGGCGATTACCGCTTCGGCTTCGCTCAGCGTCCGCTCAGGAGGCCCGCCGCGCAGGACCTCCTGAGCGTGGCTTCGCTTAGTGAAGCCCGCCGAAGGACGAAGGGGCGGCACGTTCCCTGACACCCTTTGCGTGCACACTATTGGGATGCACCCTTCCGTAAGGCAGGGAGCGTGTTATACTGGCGCGCGTGTCTCCGCCGGCTGAGCATCATGGTCGCCAGCGCGATTTCTGGCTCGGCGTTCTCAACGGGGTGCTCTTCACCCTGGCCGAGACGCTCACCGACCCCACTCTTGTCCTGGTGGCCTTTGTAAGCCGCCTCACCCAGTCGCCCAGCCTGATCGGCCTGGTTGCGCCATTGCGTGATGCCGGCTGGTTCCTCCCCCAACTCTGGCTCTCCGGTTATGTTCAGAGCGTGCCTTACAAGCTGGTCTTGTACCGACGGGCAGCCATTGTCCGACTGCTGGCCTGGGGCGGGCTGGCGGCAGCACCGTTTATCCTGAACTCCTCGCTGCACCTGCTGTTGGCATTCTATCTAACCTTCAGTGTGTACGCCTTGGCCAGCGGTTTCGCCGGGTTAACTTTCGTGGAAGTGGTCGGGAAGACTATCCCGCCGCCTCGCCGCCTGGTCTTCTTTGCCTGGCGATTGTTTCTGGGCGGTGTGGCAGCGCTGGGCGGGGCTGCTGTCGTGCGTTGGTTGCTCGATGAACGTGGGCCGTTGCCGTTCCCCTACAACTTCGGCGTGCTTTTTGCGGCCGGCTGGGCCTTTGCCGCCGTGGGCCTGGTCGCTTTTGGGCTAATCCGTGAGCCGCCCGATGTACATCTTCGGCCTCGCGCCGCATTTATTCAACAGCTGCTCCGGGCATTGCATATCCTCCGCACCGATCACCTCTATCGTCATTTCCTGCTGATGCGCGCCAGTCTGTTGCTGGCGGGCGCTGCCGTGCCTTTCTTCGCTGTCTTTGTCGAGACCCGTTTAGGAGGGGCGCTCAACATGGTCGGCGTCTATTTGGCGACCTATATCGCTGCCAGCTTGGTGGCCAACATCGCCTTTGGCCGCTTCGCCGAACGTTTGGGCAACCGTGGCGTCGTGCTGCTGGCTGCGCTGGCCGGCCTGCTTATGCTGCTGCTTGTCGGTGGCCTGGTGCTGGTGGCAGCTATTTGGGGAGTTTCGGGTGAGGGCGCGTCGCGGGTTCTGGCGCTCGCGTTCGCTTTGCTGGGGATACGCGATTCCGGATTGGGTATCTCCAGCCAGCCGTTGCTGCTGGCTCTGGCCCCGGCCGACGACCGCTCGCTTTACCTCGGCTTCACGCATACCCTGCTGGGACTGGTGCTGCTTTCCACCGGACTCAGCGGCCTGGTAGTTCAGGTGTTTGGCTTTCCGGTCCTACTGATCCTGACGTTGCTGATGAATCTGCTCGGCTTTGTCCTTGCTCTGAATTCACAATTCCCTGAATGAGAGAAGCGGAACGACTGGGGACGGAAACGGGCAGATGGGGAAACGTTTATCTAACCCGGCGACGCATTTGCTAGCCCTGTGCTTCCGTGAGCGCTCGGCGCCGAGGTGATGGCAGCCCGTCGGTATGGGAAATCTTACCCAGTCACCGAAGTTTCGATGTTTGGCTTAATGTAGAATAGCTGTAGTTCCAGGCGCTTAGACCGGGCACGCCAGCTGACAGGTTTGATTTGGCTGTAGCTCCGCAACCGTACAAGGCCGACGCGAAAACGGCTTCTTCCAAGCAGGCTCACACCTCGCCGGCAGCCGTTCTTTCTGGAAGCGGAACAAGTCGCTTCTGGCAGGGGATGTTCAGCTTGCGAACGAAGCTTATCCTGCCTTACGTGGTGCTGACTCTGCTTATGGCTTCGCTTGGCCTATTTGTAACTACGCGCCTGGTTGTCGCCTCGGTGCGTGAACGCTTTCTTAATCAACTCAATCAGGCCAGTCGGGTTACCGCCGATGGCATCGTGCGGTTTGAGGAAGAGCAGTTAAACCGACTACGCCGCCTGGTGTTTACGGTCGGCGTAGCAGAGGCCATTCTGCGCGAAGACATTGCCGAGCTGGAGCAGCGTCTGCTGGGGACGGTCATTAACGACAGAGTGGACTTGCTCACGGTCGTCAATCGGGAAGGCCGCGAGCTTCGCTCTTTCATTGCTTTGCCGGATGGTACGAATGCGCCCTCGATGGGCGCCGACTTGTCCCGCGAGGAGCTGGTCAGTCGGGTCTTGGCCGGGCAGGTGGACAGGCTTGGGGATAAGTACGCCGGGATTCGCGCTCTCGGTAATGGTCTGTATCTTATTACCTCCGCGCCGGTGAAGACGAGCGATGACGAAATCATCGGCGTCATGCTGATCGGCACACGCCTCGAGCGCATTCTGACCGAAGTCAAGGCGCAGGGTCTGGCGGAGATTGTGCTGCTGACGAATGACGGCTCGGACATCATCGGCATGACGCTGCCCGATGCGGTTCGGGGCCGGGACCAACTATTGTTGACGACTGCCGAAGCGGCCAACCTCAACCCGTCCCGCCTGGACACCTTGACGCTCGATCTGCGCGGTTATGAAGCTCTGTATGCACCTCTGATCATTCGCCGGGAGCGCGTGGGCATCCTGGCCGTCCTGTTGCCGAACGATTATGTGGTCGCCACAGAGACGGCCAGCCGGGGGACGTTCATCGTCCTCTTCGCCCTCATCACCCTCGTTCTGGTGCTGGCAGGCATTGGGCTGTATCAGAACATCGTTCGCCCTTTGATGCGGTTGCGCGATGTATCCCAGGCGATTGCCGGTGGCGACTTGGAGCAGCGCTCAAACATTGCACGCCGCGATGAGATCGGAGAACTGGCCCGCGCCTTCGATGATATGGCCGCGCGCCTGCGCGAGCGAACCGCAGAGGCCAGACGCCTGTACGAAGAAACCGTCGAGCGCAATCAGCAGTTACAGGACATTAACCTACGCCTGCAATCCGCCCAGTTGCAACTCATTCAGTCGGAAAAGCTGGCCGCCGTCGGACAGCTCACCGCCGGCATCGTTCACGATGTGAAAAACCCGCTGGCTGTCATTAGGGGCCTGGCCGAAATCCTACAGGAAGAGCCGGGGCTGAGCAACTTCGTCCGTGAACAGCTGACCAACATCCGCGACAACGCCAGTCGCGCCAACGCTATCGTCAACGATCTGCTGACTTTCGCACGTCAGTCCACGCCTGAATTTGCCGAGCGCGACCTGCGCGAAACGGTGCAAGCTGCGTTGCGCCTGACCGAGTATCTGGTGCGGAAAGGGCGCGTGCGTGCCAGCCTGGAGCTGCCTGCCGAGCCGGTAAAGCTCTTCTATGATGCGCAACAGATTGAGCAGGTGTTGATTAATTTGATTCAGAACGCCGTTCAGGCCATGCCCAACGGCGGCCAACTGGTCATCTCCCTATCCGCCACCGACGGCCTCGTCACCCTCTCTGTCCGCGACACCGGCGTTGGAATCCCGCCGGAAAATCTGCGACGCATTTTCGATCCCTTCTTTACTACAAAGGGCGCTGACGGCACCGGCCTCGGCCTGTCGGTCAGTTACGGAATCATCGCCCGTCACCACGGTCGTATTGAAGTCGAGAGCACGGTCGGGCAGGGAACTATCTTTATAATTACGCTGCCGGTGAAGCAGCCCGAGTCTCCTCCGGCGGGAGCATAGCCACATGGCCGGTGAGAGAGTCCTGGTCGTTGATGATAACGACGCATTTCGCAACCTGATGGTCACGCACCTGCAGCGGCGCGGCTACGACGTTGACTTCGCCGTAGACGGCCTGGATGCGCTGAACGTGATTCGCACGCGCGGGCCGTTCGCCGTCATGGTCACCGACCTGATGATGCCCAACCTGAGCGGCCTGGAGCTGATCCGCGAAGCGCGTCGGCTGGACGAAAACCTGCAAATTGTCGTCATTACGGCAGCGTCCACGCTGGAAACCGCTATCGCTGCAATGCGTGCTGAAGGCGCCTATGATTATCTGCTCAAGCCGCTGGAGGTCATCGGCGAGCTTTCGGTGGCGGTGGAGCGGGCCGCTGCGCACCGCCGCCTCAAGCTGGAGCGGGAAGAGCTGCGCGCCCGCCTGGCCACCGAAGCCAGCCGGTTGATTGCCATCATCGCCCGCACCGGCGACGCTATCATTGCTGCTGATGCCGATAACATTCTCAACGTCGTCAACCCCGCTGCCTCTCGCCTGCTCGGTCGTCAGAACCTGATGGGCCAGCCGGCCGGCGCCGTTTTGCCCAGTCAGCTGTTGACGCTGTTGCAAAACTGGCAGACGGTCGGCGGATGTCGGCCCGCTACACTGGAGTTGTCCTGGACGGACAATACCGTCCAGATGGTCAGCCTGACTTCGCTGGCACAGACCGATGGTCGTGCCGGTTGGGTGATGGTGTTGCGTGACATCACGCACCTTAAGCGTCTCGATGACTTGAAGATGCGTCTGCTAACGGAAGCCGCCGGGAAGATTCGGTTTCCGCTCGCTCAGGCCGTCATTACCCTGGCCGAGCTGAGCGACCTGCCCGAGGCCAGAGTCGGGCGTATGAGCGAGCTAATCCAGCGCCTGGTGCGTTTGTGGGATCGCGTCTGGCAGTGGATGGAGGGCCTGCTCGCGCTGGTGCAGATCGAGACCGGCGATAACATCCGCCTGACAGATGTAGACCTGATTGCTACTCTCGATCAGGTCAGCAAGACCATCTCCACCGGCCTGCTTAAGGAAAAGGGTCTGAAGCTCACCGTTGAGCCGGTTGCCACGCTGCCGCTTGTCCGCGCCGACCCGGATTTACTGCGGCAGCTCCTCAACGGGCTGATTGTGCGCGCCGCTGCCCGCAGCGCCGTCGGTGACGAAATTCTGCTGGCGGCACACACGCATGAGCAGCAAGTCTGGGTGGAAGTGAGCGACCGCGGCGCCGCCGTGCCCGAGGCCGAATTGCCACACATCTTCGAGCGGACGTTTGGGGAACCCGGCGCTACCTCTGATGGTACAGGATTGGAGCTGGCACTCGTGAAGGCCATTATCGAGAGACTCGGCGGTCAGGTCTGGGTGAGCCAGCGTGCGCCGGTGGGGAGCACCATTGTCGTAGCGTTACCGACGGTTAATTATCGTTCGGAGACAGAACGAGAGGCGGCGTAATCTGCGGCTAAATCGGGACGGCTGTGCAGCTATCGGAGCGATATGCAAAAACCGCAGGCCGCTTGGGGCACCGAGAAAACATCGCCGATTATTCGGGAGGTGTTCTTTGCGCTGCTGTTGGCGTTCATCACCTTCCTGTTGCTCATGCTCATCGGCTGGTGGGCCTCCAAGTCGCTGGTATGGCCCAGCCTGCCGGACCCGCGCTCCAAGCTGGCGGCGGACTATCGCCCCTGGCCCTTTTCTCGGATTCAGCCCGTTTCCATCGAGATCATTGAGCAGATCATTCGTGACCGCAACCTGAACGCGGCGGGCATCCTTGCGACGGAGCCGGTCTCCATTTGGGTCTCCAGCCCCATGCCAACGCCCACCCCATCTGTTACGCCCTCGCTAGAGGTGACGGACATCGAAACGCCCGGCCCAACTTCCACACCGCTCTCTCCGCTAGACACACTCACGCCGAGCGAATCACCGACGCACGTACGCGCCATCCTCACGCCGGTCACGCCCTCTACCACGCCTACGCCCACCAGCATCTGGTCGCGGCCGGACACGCCGACGCCGACGTGGACATCGCTGCCGACATTTACGCCTACCTCCACACCGACACCCACGCGCACCGTCACATCTGTACCGACGGCCACTCTTACGTCATTACCGACCTCCACGCCGACGCCCTCGCGCACCGTCACACCTGTGCTGACGGCAAGCTTCACGCCTCTGCCCACCGCAACAGGGACGCCTGTACCGACTGCGACCTGGATGCCCACTATTCCAACGGCAACCAACACGCCGCTGCCAACCGCAACGAACACCCCGCTGCCCACAGCGACCGACACGCCACTGCCGACCGACACCCCGACGCCGGAAATGCCAACGGCCACTCCAACAATATCAGATCCCTTTACACCCACCCCTGAGCCAACCGCGACCCCGACGCCCTGAGGGACTGTGACAAGGGGTAGAAGGCGAAACGCTACGACATGACCGACCGGGCGCGACCCGCCCGCCACGAGCGGAAGACTGTCACGCCGATCGTCAGCGCCGTCAGCGGGATGACGAAGTAAAGCATCACGTTGCTAAACATCGGCAGAGCATCATGCTGGCTGGCGGCCAGCAGCAAATAAGTCGTGTACGCCACGTAATAGCCGAGGAATACAAAGCCCTCCCAGCGGGCGATGGTATAACCGGTAAAGAAAATGGGGAGGCAGGCCACGGCCACGGCAATCATCACCGGAATATCGAAATCAAAGGCCGCCGACGCGACGTTGACGCCGTCGGGCGCAACGAGCGCAGCCAGGCCGAGCACCGACAGGAGGTTGAAGATGTTGCTGCCGACCACGTTCCCTACGGCGATGTCACGCTCGCCCTTAAGCGACGCCATCACCGATGTAGCAACTTCCGGCAGCGAGGTGCCACCGGCCACAATCGTTAGGCCGATGACCAGCTCGCTCACACCAAAGGCGCGCGCCAGGGCGATGGCGCCGTCCACGAACCAGTTCGAGCCGAGCGTTAGCATCACCAGCCCGCCGACGACGAAGGCCAGGTTGAGCATAATCTGTCCCGTGCCGCGCGGCTTTTCGCCGAACTCCTGAGCATACTCGTCCTCCACCGCTTTACTCTCCTTGCGGCCCTGATGGATGGCGAAGGCGGTGTAAGCAATCAGGCCGGAAAAAAGGAGCAAGCCGTCCAATCGATCAACCTTGCCGTCAGACGCCATTAGCGCGAAGAGGAGTGAGACGCCGATCATGATCGGCACATCCACCCGCACCAGCTGTTGGGAGACAATCAGCGGCGCAACGACGGCGGACAGGCCTAAAATCAGCAGTACGTTGAAGATGTTGCTTCCCACCACATTACCGATGGCGATGTCGGCGCCGGCCTCGCCTGACCAGGCCGCCTGCACGCTGACGGCCAACTCCGGCGACGAGGTGCCGAAGGCGACGACCGTCAGCCCGATGACGAGCGGCGAGATGCCGAGGGCAGCCGCCAGCCGCGCGGCGCCGCGCACCAGCACTTCCGCGCCGAGGGTCAGCGCGGCCAGCCCGCCCAGCAGCATCAGAATCATTGTCCAATCCATTTGGTTTCTCCTTATCCGTCAACCGACGAGCAATTGCTCTTCGGGATATTCGAAGGGAGCCGAGCGTGGTGGCAACTACGTCAGCGCCCGCAGCCGGCCCGAAACATCCGCCTCCTTGCTTTTTACTCTTCTTCTTTTCCTTCCCTCTTCCCTCCTCCTTTCTTTTTGCCCTTGTGCTTTAGCGCCGCCTCCAAGTCGTCGCGCACGGCCTGCATGGGGATGCCCAGGCGGTAGGCGGCGGCGCTCAAGGCGTGCGAAGCGACCGGCCCGGCCATCAGCAGAAAGAGCATCAGCAGCAGCCCTTTGCCGAAGCCAAGCGGTGTCCAGTCAATGGCCGCCACCAGCAACAGGATGACGCCGAAGGTGCTCACCTTGCCGGTAGCGTGCAGGCGCGTGTACACGTCCGGCAGGCGAATCATGCCGAGGACGCCGAGCACGGAGAACGTTGTGCCGACGACAACGGCAAGAAAGGCGATGAGTTGGAGTATAAAGTCCATCTGTCCTCTGTCCTCAACAAACTGTTCGGTCTTTTTGGGGCGAGTATCTCGCACAAAGCACGCGAGGAGGTCGCTAGTGGTGACCGTCCTCAAAAGATTTTATGGTCGGCCATGTACTTTGCCAGCGCAATGGTGCCCACCGTGCCCAGCGCGGCCAGGCCAAGCGCCATGTCAATGTAAAGGCTCTGTCGTTCGATCAGGGCGACCAGCACCAGCACCGCCAGGATCAGCGTGCCGGTTACATCGGCGCCGATCAGTCGATCTATGGGGTTTTCGCCGCGCCAGACTTTCCACACACACACGGCAATCAGTGAGATATGGATGACCAGCGCGGCGTGCAGTGTGAAATCGAGAATGGGTTGCATGTTGCCGAAGCGTACGCGATACGGAATACGCAATACGGAATACGCAATACGCAATACG
>JAVQXV010000315.1:0-2806 GCA_033577755.1 Anaerolineales bacterium | reverse complement strand
TGGGCATAGTACTTCTTTAGAATCCACGAAGTCACACGAAGAAACACGAAGAAACGCGAAGTTGTACAAAGACATTATGCTCAGCGCACAAGTCGCTTCCATTCTAACTTTCCAACGCTGCCGAAGTTGATGAGCAATCCCACACGCAAGCCACTCGCCTTGAGATAATTCAACAGTTGAGCCTCCTCTCGGCTGGTCAATCGGTCAAGCGCTTTCAATTCAACAATGATTTGATCGAAACAAATTTGATCGGCCTCATACTCTTTTGCGAGCGTGCGGCCTTTGTACACAATCTTGAGCTTCTTGTTGGAGACGAAGGGGATATTACGCTCCGTCTCTTCGATTTCCAGCGCTTCGTGGTAAACAGCCTCCAAAAAGCCCGGCCCCAATTCTTTATGAACGGCAATTGCTGCGCCGACCACAGCGAAGACCTCATCTTTCAACAACAATTCAGTCATCGCCTTCCTCCTTCGTGTCCTTTTGTGTGACTTCGTGTGACTTCGTGTGACTTCGTGGACTCAAAACATGACCGCCCCGCCATCCACGTTGATGGCCTGCCCGGTGATGCCGCGGGCGTCCTCGCCGACGAGCATGACCACCACATGAGCGACTTCCTCCGGCGTGATCAGCCGGTTCTGCGGGCTGGTCCTTTCGAGCGCGGCGCGCGCCTCGGCCTCGCTCAGTTTGGTGCGCGCGGCGATGTTGGCCACGCTGCGCTCGGTCATCGGCGTATCCACGTAGCCGGGACAGACGGCGTTGACGGTGATGTGCTGCGCGGCAAACTCGGCCGCCAGCGCGCGCGTCAGCCCGAGCACCCCGTGCTTGCTGGCCGTGTAGGCGGCGATGTACTTGGCCCCCGTCTTGGCCGCAATCGAAGCGATGTTGATGATGCGCCCCCAGCCGGCCTCGACCATCATCGGCGCGACGGCCTTGGTCACGTAATAGACCGAGTTCAGGTTGACGTCTATCATCCGCTGCCACAGGGCGTCGTCGTGGCCGAGAAACTTGTGCGACTCGGCGGCACCGGCGTTGTTGACCAGCACCGTAATTGGGCCGAACGACTCGCGGATGCGGGTCACTGTCGCCGCAATCGAGGCGGGCATGGTGACATCGCACGGCACGGCCAGCGCCGCGCCGCCCTCCGCGCGAATGGACTCGGCGACGCGCTCAATGTCGGCGGCCGTGCGCGCCGAGACGGCGACCCGCAGGCCCGCCCGCCCCAGCGCCCGCGCAATCGCCGCGCCGATCCCCTTGCCCGCGCCCGTCACCCAGGCAACCCGATCCATTTTGCTCGCACCTTCCGTTGCCCGGCGGCCTAGCCGAACGGCGCCCACACCGTCACGTGCTTCGGCTCGATTTTGTAGATGCGGCGCACCTCGCCCTCAAAGCGCATGCTCGGCGGGTACACGTCCTTGTCGAGATAACGCTTGGCGAGTTTGTTGAGATGTTCGTCCGCGCCCTCCTCGGTGATCTCCACCACCGGCCCACGGACGAGCACGTAGCGGTCGGAATTATCCGGGTCGGTGATTTCGATGGCGACGTGTCGCCGCTGCTCCATGTTCCTGTCCTTCAGTCGCCCGCGAGCGGAGTTGATGATGATGTGCTTGCCGTCGTAATCCACATAGACGCTGGTGACGTGCGGCGTGCCGTCGGGCATCAGGGTGGCCAGATGGCCGAACGTCTTCTTCTCGAACAGATAGAGGAACTCGTCGGGGATGGGGCCGGACTGGGGCTGCGCCTTGCGCCAGGCCTCGTAGCGCGCGGCGAAGTCCGGGTCGGCTTGGCGGATGCGCGCCAGGCTAACGCGCTGGCTGCGCGTCATCAGCCGGAAGGTGAAGGGCAGCGGGTCAAGATGCAGATAGTCCTGCACGTTCTCAAGCCACGTCAGGCTGCGCAGCGCAGCAGTCTGGAAGCGCTCAACCGCCGGCTTGCGGACGCGCTGATATTCGGGTAAGGCATGCTCCGGCGAGCCACAGCGCGCGAAGCAATCGGCCAGCGCAATGGAGTCCTCCATTGCCAGCTTGGTGCCCGAGCCGATGGAGAAGTGGGCGGTGTGCAGCGCGTCGCCCAGCAGCGTGACGTACGGGCCGTTAGACACGCGGTGATACCAGCGCCGGTTCTTGATGAGCGGGAAGTTCAGCCAGCGCAGGAAGTTGTTGTGCAGCAGCGGATGCCCGCCCAGCTCGGCTTTGAACACGTCGGCAAGATAGGCGACGGTCTCGTCGGCGCCCATCGTCTCGAAGCCGGCGCGCAGCCACGTCTCCGGCGGACATTCGACGACAAAGGTGCTATGCGTCTCGCTGAAGCGGTAGGCATGGCCGATGAACAGCCCGGCCTCGGTCTGGCGGAACATCATCGTCAGCCCGTCAAAGGGCTGCTCGGTGCCGAGCCAGACGTACTTGTTCTGCCGAATCTCGACCGAGGGCAGGAAGAAGGCTTCATACGTTTTGCGCACCAGGCTGTTCGCGCCGTCGGCCCCGACGAGCAGGTCGCAGTCGAGCCAGTCGGCGACGTTGGTGACGTTGGTGTGGAACTTCAGCGTCACGCCCAGCTCGCGGCAGCGCGCGTGCAGGATTTGCAGCCACTTCAGCCGTGCCACCCCCATGATCGGGTTGCCGCCCACTTTCTCCATCTGGCCTTTGTGGTGGACGACGACATAGTTGCGCATCTGTCCGGCGCGGATGAATTGCTCGTAGGTCTCACGGTCGTACATTGCGAAGTTATTGAGGGTGGTCTCGGAGAAGACGATGCCCCAGCCGAAGGTGTCGTTCGGGCCGTCGCGCTCAACGACGGTGATCTCGTGCGC
>JAVQXV010000314.1:0-2818 GCA_033577755.1 Anaerolineales bacterium | reverse complement strand
CGGCAGCCGGAGGCCGCGGGGCACGCCGGCATAAGGCTTGCCGTCGGTCGCCCAGGCCGGCGTGCCGCGTAGCAGCAGCACCATTTCGCGCCCTGCTGCAATCGTCAGATTGACACGCTCGTTATCCTCCGGCGGGACCGTCCATTGGTTAGGGCCTTCCGGTTGATACTTGTACCAGTCCACCAACATCCGGTCCCAGCCGACGCGCAGATCGCGGGCCGCCTCGGGTGCCATCCAGGCCTCCACCGCGCCGAAACGCACATCCGGCGGTGGGTCATCGGCGACCGAGCTAGGTACACCTGCGGCATCGGTGTTCGGCAGAGGTAACATGTTCGCTGCAATCAGCACGCTTACCATCAGCAATCTATGCCGGGCGAGCTTTCCTGTTGAAGATGGTAGAGTCATCGGAGCTGTGACCTGCCGTTCGACGGAAAATGGAGGCATGGGCGGATTTTGCCACAATTCAGGCGCCGCCACCGCTTGATGCGGCATGTTTGCAGGCTTGCATGCCGACTCGAAACCGTCTCTTGCCACCCTAACGAAAACATCTCCGGTAACTACTCGGACAACAATTTTCAACCTTCGAAGAGAATCCACAGATGTCACCGATGACCACAGATTTTCTCCGCACCATGCTGCATAATCTGCGGATACCTCAGGACGGCTGAGCAGTTACCATCTTCGGAACAGATCGCCGATTTGTTGGTCAAGCCTTTTTGTTATCACGGGGAAGGATGAGAATGACAGCCCCCGGCCCGAACGGCGCAGAGATGCTGCGTCAGCTGAGAGCTATCCGGCACGCGCCGCATGAGTTCTTGTTGAACTGCGCCCGCACCTACGGCGGCGTGACCCGGTTCCCCATCGGCAACCTGCCGGTTTACGCCGTTAGTGACCCGCGGGGTGTGCACCACGTCTTACAAGATAACGCTCATAATTACACTAAGGACACGCTCCAATTCAACACACTGGCGCTTGTCACCGGAGATGGCTTGCTCACCAGCGACGGCAACTATTGGCTGCGACAGCGGCGGATGATACAGCCTGCGTTTCATCGTCGGCGTGTAGCTGCCTTCGGTCAAACTATGGTCGGCGCAACGGAGAAGATGCTGGCGCGCTGGGACTCCCTGCCCAACAACGTGACGCTCGACATTGACCATGAGATGATGAAGCTGACGCTGGAAATCGTTGGGCAAACCTTGTTCAGCGTAGACCTGAGCACGGCGGCCGGCGACTTAGTGCAGGCGGTGCTCATCACCCTCGATTACATCGTCTATCGCGCGCAGACCCCGCTGGCGCTGCCACCCTTCATACCTACAGCACACAACCGAAAATTCACCCGCGCCCTGCAACTGCTAGACAACGCCGTTTATCGGCTGATCGCCGCCCGTCGCGCCGAAACCGGCACCGTTCAAAACGGCGACTTGCTTGACCTGTTACTGGCGGCACGCACCGAGGACGGCCGGCCGATGAGCGACCGGCAGCTGCGCGATGAAATCATCACGCTCATCATTGCCGGGCACGAGACGGTTGCCAGCGCGCTGAGCTGGACGTGGTATTTGCTGGCGACGAACCCGGCTGCGAGCAGCGCCCTCACGGCAGAGCTGGCGCAGCGGCTTGGCGGTCGCCCACCGGCCGTGGATGACCTGCCTCATCTGCCTTATACCCGCGCCGTCCTGGACGAAGCGTTGCGACTCTACCCACCGGCCTGGTTGATTACGCGCCGGGCGCGCGCCGCGGACGAGATTGCCGGGCACGTCATCCCGGCGGGGGCGCTGATCATCATCAGCCCGTACGTCGTTCACCGCGATGAGAGGTTGTGGCCGGAGGCCGAGGTCTTCAAGCCGGAGCGCTTTCTTAGCAAGGACACCCCGCGCTTTGGCTATCTCCCCTTCGGCAGCGGGCCACGGCTGTGTATCGGTAACACCTTCGCGCTGGTGGAAGGCGCGCTGATTCTGGCAACGGTGGCGCAGCGCTACCGGCTGCTGGCTGCGCCGGGGCAAAGCGTGCAGGCCGAGCCGCTGGTCACGCTCCGTCCCAAAGGCGGCTTGCCGTTGCAGTTGGAGCGGATCGCGAATGATTAGAGCAGTTTCCGGCTTGATTTGCGGCTTTGATGATGAACACCGGCAGTGCGGTGAACAATCTGCCGGTAACGGCGGCGCGTCGGCTTGGCGCAGACTACGTCATCGGGGTAGACCTGTTTCTCTCGCCGCTGCGTGCGCAGCGCAATCCCCCTAATACCGTCTTGTGGGCAGTGAAGAATTACGCCGGTCAGGCAGGGGCTTGCCGGGGGCGGACTGTCTGATCACGCCGGTGATGCCGGGGCGCAGCTACTTTAGCTTCGGCGATCGCGCCAAACGGATGACGCTGAGCATGCGCGCCGCCAAAATCCCCGAAATCCGCGTGGCGCTGTGCGCTTCGGGAGCGGCCTAGCGCCCCTTCATGGTCAGAGCGACCCGGTTCCTGAGTTCCAAGGGCATAGGTTGTGCATCCCTCATGAAAATTCGCGCAATTCGATGCGAAGAGCGATTATCTTCTCTGCATCGAATTTGACGAATGAGCGCGAATTGGAGCCAAGCCCTTCGCGCAATTCGATGCTAACGGTCTGTCCGCTTTCACGTCGACCAGAGCACTACGGCGTCGGGGCCGAGCACACGCTGAACCCAGGCGTTGCGCCGCTCGCCGGCGGCCCCCAAGTCCGAAACATCGTCGTAGCCGAACGTGACTTCGAACCGGCCATCCCCGTTCAGCCGGAAAGTGGCCTGTGTCCACGCGCCCATGCCTGCGGCGATGGATCGGTCGCGCAGTTCCGCGAAGTCGT
>JAVQXV010000313.1:0-2826 GCA_033577755.1 Anaerolineales bacterium | reverse complement strand
CGGAGGCAGCGGATGGGTAGCGGATGTAACGGATGGGTAGCAGATGGAACGGATGGAGAGCCGATGAAATGGATTGACCGGGTTTGCTTCACTATCCGCTCCATCCGTGTTATCCGTTCAATCCGTTGAGAAAGCGACATCACCATGAGCAAGACCGGCGGAACCGAAGGGATCAAAATTGTGGCGCAGAACCGGCGTGCGTCACACGATTATTTTCTCGAAGAGCGCTTCGAGGCCGGGCTGGCGCTGCTCGGCAGCGAAATCAAATCCATCCGTGCGGGCAAGGTAAACCTGCGGGACGCCTACGTGCGCGTGGAGGCAGGCCAGGCCACGCTCCTCAACGCCCACATCGCCGGCTACGAGCCGGCCGCCCGACAGAACCATGAGCCGCTGCGCCCACGCCGGCTGCTGCTGCACAAGAAGGAAATCCGCCGGCTGGCCGAGGAAGTGCAGCAGAAGGGCTACACCATCATCCCGACGAAGATGTACCTGAGCAAAGGCCGCGCCAAGCTGGAGATTGCGCTGGCCAAAGGCAAGAAGCTCTACGACAAACGCCAGGCGATTGCCAAACGCGATGCGGAGAGGGAGATGAGGAGGGAGATGGGGAGGAGGGGGTAGGAAGTGGAGATTGATGACTGATGACCGATTTATCCCAGCGCTATGGCGAGCAGGAAGCCGAACAGGCCCAGCACTACGCCCAGGTGCAGCAGCAGGTCGCTCTCGCTTAGCCAGCCCAGGCCGAGCTGGCGAACGATGAAGTTGAGCACCACGAGCAGGATGCCGATAAGGATGGGCAGGCCCCGGTAGCGAGCGAAAAAGGCGGAGAGACGAGTGAGCCACATGGTGGGGAGAGGAGGGAGTAGAGAGTAGAAAGTAGAAAGTAGAGAGTAGCTAAAGGGAGAGGAGGGCGATGATGAGGGCTGCGCCGAGGGCGACGACGCCGAGGCCGAAACAGACCGCAGCCAGGCCCAGCGCGCCGGACTTGCGCCCCAGCAGCGCGGCAAACTGCGCCGCCTGCTCATCCGGGCGCGCGCGAGGGACGGCCACCGATTGCGGGAAGACGACGGCCAGCCCGGCCAGCAACGCCATCAGCAGCAGCACAATCGCCGCAACCCCCGCAAACTTGACGTCGTCGCGTTGCAGATAGACGGGCAACGGCTCCGCCGCCAGCGTTAGCACGCCGAACAGCACGCCCAGCAGGCCGCTGACCAGGCCGATGATTTGCCGCGCCGCCGCCTCCAGATTGTCCGGCGCAGTCACGGCCTGTTCCGCCCACCACTGGCGCAGCCGGGCCTCCTCCGGCGTCTCCGGGCGCACGGCAACGACTTCGTACCGGGGCATCTCAGTCCTCCGTGACTTTGAGGGTGACGACGATGTTCTTGCCGCAGCGCTCGCAGTGGACGGTGTAGGTCTCCTCACGCACGGTGGCCGACCTGTAAACGATGTACATTGCCGCGCCCAGCTTCGCCGGGTCCACCACCAGTTCGTTGCCGCAGAACGAGCACTTGACCTTCGGCAGGGTTTCGGCCATGCAGGGTCCTCTCCATCGTCGTTTCGTGAACCCTCCGCGTCTTGAACGTGCACGCAAGGGTGGTCAGGGAAGGTGCTGCCCCTTCGACTCCGCTCATAGAGCGCGCTCAGGGTGCGGCTGACCTGTTTTGCGTGCACACGGCCTTGAAGACGCTAACCTAAGGGTTCGGGTTGGAAGGGTTCAGCGCGGATTGTAACGCAGAAAGGCGCGCAGCGTAGGCGGCGGGCACGGGCGGCGCGGCCTCGCCTTTGAGCAGCGCCGCCACCGCGCGCAGGTAGGCGGCCAGCTCCAGCCACGGCGAGCCTTCGTCTTCACCGTCCGCGGCCTGTGCGGCCATTTGCTCCACGCCGGCGATGACGTCCGCGCGCGGGGCAGCCCCGCGCCCGACGGCGCGCGCCATCTCATCCGCCTTCTCCGCCCACTGCTCGATTTGGGCGCGGCGCGCCTGCGCGGCCAGCCCCTGCATAAAGGCGGCCTGCTCCTCCAGCGATTTGCCCCTCAGGTCGTTGAGGAGCGCCTGCAAACCGGCGCGCAGCTCCGGCGGGGCCTCGCCTAGCTGCGCCTCCAGCTGCCGGAGGAGGGCGCCAAAATCCGGCAGAGTTGCTTCCGCCGGGGCAGGCCGGCGCGCGCCGAGTTGCGCGCGCTCTTCCGGGGTGAGGGCGGCCAGACGGCGCGCGGCCTCCAGGTGTTGCCGGTCGGACTCCAAATCTTCGTGGCCGGTGCGCTCATCCAGAGCGACGACTTCTTCGAGGGCGCGCACGGCCTCGGCGGGCTGGTCGTTCTGGAGGTGATAGCCGGCCAGGTTGAAGAGCAGCACGCTCAGGTTGATGAGCGCGCGGCGTTGCAGCGACTCATCGCCGGTGGGGAGGGACTCCACCAAGCGGCGGGCGAGCGCCACGGCCTGCGCCTGCGCGGCCACCGCCGCGGCAGCCTCACCGCGCTCGGCGGCGGCGCGCGCCTGAGCGGTAAGGGCGGCAAGGGAGGCGGCTTCTTCCGCAGCGGGCGTTGGGGCAAGGCCGGCCTCCAGTTGCGCGATGAATTCACGCACCTGCGCGCTCTCGCGCGGCATGCCCAGACGCTCGAAGATTTCCAGACCCTGCCGGAAGTAGGCGAGGGCTGTGGCGCGGTCGCCGCGGGCCTGAGCCACCTGACCGAGCTTGACCAACTCAAAGGCCGGCGGCTCTCCGAGGGAGTGCCTCAGGCGAAGCGCTTCAAGCAGCAGCCGCTCGGCCTCATCCCAGTCGCCCTGTTGCATCCGCACATTGGCGATTTCGCCCAGCGTCGCGCTCTTGCCC
>JAVQXV010000030.1:0-24060 GCA_033577755.1 Anaerolineales bacterium | reverse complement strand
CTGGGCTACTACGCTCAGGCGTACAAAGTCGCTCAGTGGCCGACGGGGCTGGTGACCCATGTGATTGCGCGCGCCTCCCTGCCCACCTACGCCCAACTCCAGACCGATATACCGCGCCTAAGCAAAGCCTTTGAGATGAGCCTGTGGTTGATCCTCTCAGCCGCCACGCCGCTGGCGCTGGCGATCTTCGCCTCCGCGCCCGATTTTCTCCGCCTGCTGTACGGCGACGTTTGGCTGCCCGCTGCACCGCTGTTGCGCTTCCTCATCGGCTACTCTGTGCTGCGCCCGCTGCTTGATGACACGGGCGCGTTATTCACCGCCCTCGGCCGGCCGCGCCGCGTCACGACGATTCTGGCAGCCCAGGCAGCAGCTCTCATCCTCATCGCCACCCCGCTTACGCTGGTTTGGGGCGCGATCGGCACGGCTATTGCCGTCGGGATCACCTTCGTCATAGGGATCGCTCTGGCATACTATTACGTGAATCAAGTGCTTACGCTCGATATGCGATGGATTTTCGGCCCGCCCCTTGCCGCCGCTCTCAGCAGCCTGGCGCTCTACTTTTCTATGACGCGGCTGGTGGATTTGAACGTCCTGCCCCTGCTGGTCCGTGTCCTGGTCAAGGGTGGGTTCGTAGCGGCCCTGTTTCTGGCCATCCTCATGCTCCTGCAACATCGGACGATGTTTGACCGCCTACGCTACCTTCGCCGCCTGCTGCTTAACCGCTGAGCGCTGCCGTGAACTTCTCCGTCGTCATCCCCACCTACAACCGCCAGGCCACCCTGCGCCGGTGCCTGACGGCCCTGCTGGCCCAGACGTACCCGGCACACGAGATCATCGTCGTAGACGACGGTTCGACCGACGGCACGGCGGAGATGATGACGCGCGACTTCCCCATCGTACGCTTTTTCCGCCAAAAGAACGCCGGGCCGGCCAGCGCACGCAACCGGGGCATTCGCGAAGCCAGCGGTGATGTTATCGCCTTCACCGATGACGACTGTCTACCGCCTGCCGACTGGCTGGAGCGGCTGGCGGACGGATACCGGCGCCACCCGGATGTGGCCGGCGTGGGCGGCTATCTGGATGCGCCGGACGAAGTGCTGGCAGATAACGCGTTGGCTCAGTATGACTATTTTGTATCCCACACAGTTTACAAAGCCGGAGCAGAAGAATACATCGGCGGCTTTGAGTGCCCGGCCGGTGGGACAAACAGCATGTCATACCGAAAAATTTGGCTCAACCGTGTTGGCGGCTTCGATGAGACCTTCCCCTATGCTGCCGGCGAAGATGCCGATCTCAAATGGCGCATTTGCCGGCAGGGAGCACGACTGCTCTACGTGCCGGTGCGCGTCCTGCATCTACACCGTTACGAATGGAAGTCCTTCCGTGAACAGCAGATTCGTCACGGACGCGGCGCCGTGCACTTTGAGCGCAAACACAGCCGTCCGCCCTCGCCTGCCCGCATCGCGCTGCGTGCCGTGAAACGCGGGCTGATTTTCTGGCTTGACCTGGCACGGATGCCACTCCCTATCGCCTGGGTCAAGCTCTGGGCAGGATGGTATGAATGTTGGGGACAGTGGCTGGAAATCTCACGATTGAGCGCGCCATCTGTATGACCGTAGGGCGGTGTCGGGCCAAACGCCTTCTCCGAAATGTATGCGTGTCCTGATCATCTCCCACACGTATTTTCCGGCCATCTATCGCGGAAAATTACGCCATCTGGCGCGCCTGCCCGACGTCGAACTGCAACTCGCTGCGATACCCTCCGCAGGACAACTGCACTACGAGCATTCGCCCGACGACGTTTATCCTCAACATCTTCTGCCGAGCTGGCCTGCCGCACACAACATCCTCAGAATATACTCGCCGTTGGCTCTGGGGCTGATAATGAGCCGATTGAGGCCGGACATTGTTCATATCGAGTCCGAGCCGCATGCGCTGTCGCTGACCCAAGTTGTGCTGATGCGCATATTGTTCGGGTACCGCATAATGTTTTTCACGTGGGAGAATCTGCAACGCACCCTCCCCTGGCCGGCGCGCCTCGTCGAGCGCTTCAACGTCACGCAGGCGGACGCGGCAATCGCCGGAAATCAGGAGGCTGCCCATGTTTTGCGACGACGCGGCTTCAGGGGGCCGATCGCCGTCGTGCCGCAGGTCGGCGTGGATCTCGCCCACTGCGAGCATGCCTCGCCGGCTTCTCCATGGAAAGACCTGCGCGCGAACGGCCCGGTCATCGGCTTTGCCGGGCGAATGGTGAGGGAAAAGGGTGTGCCGGATTTGTTGGAAGCAATCGCTCGGCTGCCGAGCGCGCTCAATGCACAACTCCTGCTCGTCGGAGCGGGCACTCTCGAATCTGAGTTGGCTGTGCGGGCCGAGCAACTCGGCCTTGGCGCGAGGGTTCACCGAGCAGGGTCGGTACCTTTCGATCGGGTCGCTGCTCATCTAAAGTGCATGGATGTACTCGTGCTCCCATCGCGGACAATGCCAAAATGGAAGGAACAATTCGGCCACGTGCTCGTAGAAGCGATGGCTTGCGGTGTGCCCGTCATCGGCTCCGATTCGGGCGCGATACCGGAAGTGATCGGTGAAGCCGGCCTGATCTTCCCGGAAGGTGACGTGAGCGCGCTAACCGACCGGTTACAGCGCCTCTTGAACGACACACACCTGCGGCGCACTTTGAGCGAACAGGGGCGCCGGCGCGTAGCCGAACACTTCAGCGATGCCATCGTAGCCGAGCGCACGTATGCCGCGTATCGGCAGCTCTGCCCGCACGGCTGAAATGCCCAGCGTATTTCTGTTCCGCGACCTGCCCCAAGAGCGTTGGCCTAGCATCGAAGTGTATGCCGACCGGCTTATATCGGGCCTGCAACGGATGGCGTCTGTGGAGTGGGTTGTCCGGGCCGGTTGCCCCACTACTCTCTCTCTGCCCGGGCCGCGCGCGCTAAGCCTGTATTTCAATCGGGTAGTCCGCTATGTGCCGTACTCCCTCCATCAGAGGGCGCATGTTTATCATGTGCTGGACAACAGCTACGGCCATCTCGTTCACTTCCTTGACGCGCAGCGGACGGTCGTCACGTCTCACGGCGGCACCCCCCTCAGCTGGCGCAAATGGAACCGTGAGGGACCGGCGATGTGGTTCTTTGACTGGGCATTTCGAGGCATGCTAAAAGCCGGGCGTATTCTCATCGTGAGCGAATACGCCAAGCGCGAATTGGTTGAGCATTTCGACTATGATCCTGCCCACATTCACGTCGTCTATCATGGCGTAGATGATGCCTATCGCCCCTTGTCACAGGAAGAGCGCGAGGGCATCAGAGCAAGCCTCCTCCATCCAGAAGAGAGCCATCTGATTCTGCATGTGGGCAGTTGCATTGAACGCAAAAACGTTACCGGCCTGCTCAAAGCCTTTGCACGCTTACTCCGCGGCCTTGACGCGCCATGCCGCCTTTTACAGGTGGGAGGGCAATTTACGGAGACGCAACGGAGACTCATCGAGTCGCATCACATCGGGCGGTATATCACTCAGATTCCATATCTGCCCAATCAGGAACTCGTCAGGCTTTATAATGCCGCCGACGTCTTCGTCTTTCCCTCTCTGTATGAGGGCTTTGGCGTGCCTCTGATCGAAGCCATGGCGTGCGGCACGCCTGTCGTCTGCCACGATTGCGAGTTGTTTCATGAGGTTTGCGGTGAAGCGGCTTTGTTCGCCGATGCTTTTGATGCTGAGCGCTTGGCGATGGCTCTGGCTAATGTATTACTGGACTCAAAACTACACAGCGACTTGCACGAACGCAGCCTGAAGCGCGCACAACGGTTCTCCTGGGAGCGCTGCGTTCGGGCAACGCTGGCAGTTTATGACGAAATCGCCAAAGCACACGGGCCGGCAGCCAAGCAATGAAAGCGTTCTTGCGAACTCTGATTTACCACTACTGTCGGCGCATCCCCATCCGGCGCGGCAAATACCGTTTGGCACTATGGGCATTCCGGCACCTCAGGCCGATTGCCCCTGAGTTTCGGCGCGTACCCTTCGGGCATTCCTTATCCATCGAAGTAGATCTCGCCGAGTTCATCCAGAGCCAAATCTACTATTTAGGGTTATATGAATACTATCTTGCCCGATATGCGCAGACCGTAATGCGCCCCGGTGAAATATTTGTTGATGTAGGCGCACATATTGGACAGTACGCGTTACTTGCCGCCGAACGGGGCATGGAGGTTCATGCCTTTGAGCCTGATCATGTGAGCTTTGCACAAATGCGTAGAAACATGGAGTTGAATCGTTTATCGGCCACGCTAAATTGCATGGCTGTTGCAGACTACGAGGGAGAAGCCACGCTCTACCCCGTTGGTGGAGCGGAAAATCGCAATAACTCTCTGCGCCCCATAGTCCCAGACTCGACGCGCGAGGTTATTGCCGTGCCCGTTATCAAACTCGATGCCTACTTCAAGCACACACCGAGTCGCATTGGAATTATCAAGGCAGATGTAGAGGGAGCTGAACTAAACGTGCTAAGTGGAGCGTGCGACGTCCTCGCCCGGCATCGGCCAACATTAATTTTGGAGGTTGCCGACCACCTGACCCGGGCTTTTGGCTATCGGCCATCCGATCTCGAAGGATTTCTGAAGAAGTTTGGCTATCGCCTCCACACGCTTGACCGAGAGCGGCTACGACCGATGACAGCAATCGGACAAATCTCCTACGACAATGTGATCTGCTTGCCACCTGAACCTGATTGATATATCTCCGCATGCTTTGCGATCTTGGTGGTGAAACATCCTTTTTACGGTGGACTCTACGCAGTTTTTCACAGAGAAAATCTGTGACTACCTGTGACATCTGTGGAGTCTTTTCAACAGCCGAAAGCTTACTGCGCAAGCAGTTACCTGCAATTTCGGCGGCAAGGTAATGCCACTATCCAAATCTGCGCTCGGTGTCCTCCTCCTAGACCACGCCCCCATCGTCGGCGGGGTGGAGCGCATGATCGGCGAATTGCTCGGCGCGCTGGACCCAGCGCAGGTCGCGCCGGTCGTCGTGACCGACACGCACAGCCCGATGCGCGGCCGGTTCAGCGCAACTTACCCGGAAATCGCCTTCCCGCTCACGCGCCTCAAGCGCAATCCGCTCGCCGCCCTATCGTTGATTTCATCCGCGTGGCAGGTGGCGCGCGCGGCGCGACAGAGGCGCGTCGCAATCATCCAGACCTTCACGGCACGCACGCACCTCATCGGCGCGCTGGCCGGAGCGATGGCGCGCGTCCCCGTCATCTGGCGCCTCAACGACGACACGCTGTACCGGGCGCTCGCTCTGATGCTCGGCCGCATCCCACGGCGTATCATCGCCGTCTCGGCGCACTTGCGCTCGCATTACGGCGCCGCCTTGCGCGTGACCGACGTGATCCCGGACGGCGTGCCGATCCCGCCGCTCACCGGACAGGCCGAAGCGCGCCGCGACCTAAACCTGCCACTCGAGGCGAAGGTTGTCGTGCTCGCTGCGCGGATGGTGCGCTGGAAGGGCCACGCCGTTTTTCTTCGCGCCCTGCGCTCGGTTGTCGAACAGGACCCGTCGGTCTTGGGCCTCGTGGTGGGTGGATACAGCGAGGCCGATAATGTACCGGGACTGCTAGGAGGCGGCGAGCCGTATCAACGAGAATTGATCGCGCTGGCGCACGAACTAGAACTGGCCGACCATGTGCGCTTCACCGGCCAGGTGCCCTCGACCCTGCCCTACTTTGCGGCTGCCGATGTCGTCGTGCACACTTCGCTTTTTCCGGAGCCGTTTGGCCGCGTAATCATCGAGGCGATGGCGGCCGCGCGGCCGGTGGTGGCGGTGGATGCGGGCGGCCCTAGAGAAATTGTGATGCCAAAGGTGACCGGGCTGCTCACGCCGCCCAACGATGCCTCGGCGCTGGCCGAGGCGCTCATCACGTTGTTGAAGGACTCCGGGCTCCGCACGCAGATGGGCCTTGCCGGGCGCGCCCGCGCCGAACGGGAGTATTCTCTTCCGCGCATGGCGCAGCGCTTTACCGAAGTCTGGAGGCAGGTCGCCGAATCATGACCCTCTGTCTCGACCTCTCCGCCGCGGCGCACGAACGCGCGGGGCTGGGGCGCTACGCCGCCTGCCTAGCCCAGGCCCTGCTCGAACAGGGCGCGCCGCTCACCGCGTTCATCAACGATCCGCGCGATGGGCAGCTGCGCCCGCCGCTCAACCAATTGCGGACGTTCACCGTTCACCTGCCGCGCAAACGCTGGCGCCTGCGTGCCGCCCTGAGCTACTTCGGCGGGCCGGGCCTGCGGCGCACCTTCCCCAACGTCACCCTCTTCCATGCCACCGAACACCTGCTGCCTATCATCCCCGGCGCGCGCAGCGTCTTCACCCTGCACGATACGGCCTACCTGCTCTACCCGCAACACCACCTGCTGCAAAACCGGTTATATCTGACTCTGATGATGCCGCGTTTCCTGGCCCGCGCCGACCGCATAATCTGCGTCAGCGAGAACACGCGCCGCGACGCGCTGCGCTTCTACAAGCTCAACCCGAACAAGGTATGCGTGATCCCGGAGGGAGTGGAGCCGCGCTTCGCGCCCATCTCGGATCCCCAGTCTCTCCGCGCCGTGCGTGAGCGCTATTCTCTGCCGCAACGCTTCATCCTGTACGTGGGGACGATTGAGCCGCGTAAGAATCTCAACACGCTGCTCGAAGCGTACGCCGTGCTGCGCCGCTCGCTGCCCGAAGTAGGGCTGGTCATCGCCGGCAGCAAGGGCTGGCTGTACGAAGGCTTCTTCGAGAAGTTGCGCGCACTCGGCCTGGAGTCGCACGTCACCCTCACCGGCTTCGTGCCTGAGGCCGACCTGCCCGCGCTTCTCAACAGCGCTGAAGTGTTCGCCTATCCGTCGCTCTTTGAGGGCTTCGGCCTGCCGCCGCTGGAGGCGATGGCTTGCGGCGTGCCCGTCGTGGCCTCCAACGCCGCCAGCCTGCCCGAAGTGGTGGGAGAAGCCGGCATACTGCTTGCGCCCCGAGACGTGATGGCCTGGGTCGAAGCGCTGAGCGCCGTGCTGCTCAACCCCACCCTGCGCGCCGACCTGCGCGAACGTGGGTTGCGCCGCGCCGCCCGTTTCACCTGGGAGGCAACCGCCCGCCAAACCCTCACCGTGTATCGCTCCCTCGAACCAAGCCTGGAACCTGCAACCCGCCACTCGTAACACGCAATACGCAATACGAAATACGAAACACGTCATCTGCCCCCCATGCTCGTCCTCGACTGTCGCACCGCCAACGCACATTACCCCGGCATCGGCCGCTACACCTACGAACTGGCCCGGGCGCTGGCCGCTGCGACAGAACTAACCATCCTGTTTGACCCGACCGCCTCTTCGGGCGAGTTTCGTCTGACCGCGCTGCCGGTGAAGCGCATCGCCGTGCCCGTCTCGCCGCGCAGTCTGGCGCAGCAATGGGTCGTCCCCGATCGGCTGCGCCGCCTGAACGCCGCCGTCTATCACTCGCCCTACTATCTGATGCCGTATTCAACCGGCGCACCGACGACACTGACCGTGTACGACCTCATCCCGCTACACCCGCTGGCCGGCTTCTCGCGGCGGCAACGCTGGCTGTACTGGGCTGCACATTTTCTGGCCTTCAACGCCTCCGACCAGGTCATCACGCTTAGCCAGGCCGCCCGCGCCGATTTCGTGGCGCGTTTTCGTTTGCCTGCCAACGAAGTGCACGTCGTCCCGCCCGGCCTAACCGCGAACTTCACTCCGCCGACGCGCGAAGCTCTCAACACAGTGCGCATGACCTACCAACTGCCGGAGAAATACCTGCTCTACGTCGGCAGCCAGAAGCCGCACAAGAATCTGCCGGCGCTCATACGCGCTTACGCGACTCTGCCGAAAAATGCGCCGCTGTTGGTGATTGCCGGGCCGGAGGACGCGCGCTTCCCGCAAACGCGCCAGGCCGCTGCGCCGCTCGGCAACCGTGTTCGCTTCCTGGGCCGCGTGCCGGACGAAGACCTGCCCGCCCTGTATGCCGCCGCAACGCTGTACGTCCAACCGTCCCTGCTGGAGGGCTTTGGTTTCCCGGTGCTGGAGGCCCTCGGCTGCGGCGCGCCCGTCGCCTGCGCCGATATCCCCGCACTGCGCGAGCTGGCGCAGAACGCGGCGCTGTACTTCGACCCGCGCCGACCGGACTCCATCGCCCGAACCCTTAACGAGGCGCTGGACTCGCCCGACACGCTCAACGCCCTACGCGAACGCGGTCAACTGCGCGCCCGCACCTTCACCTGGGAACGCGCCGCACTGCAAACACTCGAAGTCTATCGTCGGCTGACAGGGTGAATGTTGCACGTTCACGGTCAACCCACAACCGGTAGCGCATGGTTATTCTGCACGTTTACAAAGACTACTACCCTGTGCTGGGCGGAATTGAGAACCACATCCGCACGCTGGCAGAGGCGCAGGCACAGCGCGGCCACAACGTCACCGTGCTGGTGACTGCTCGTGGCTTTCACTCAGAAGAAGAATCGCTTAGCGGCGTTCGGATTATCAAAGCCGCACGGCTGGCGACCCTCGCCTCCACGCCGCTCAGCCTCGAGCTGCCGCGCCGCCTGCGCGCTTTGCACCCCGACCTGACTCACCTGCATACGCCCTACCCCATCGGCGAATTGGCGCAACTAAGCGCAGGCGACGGACGTCCCTACCTCCTCACCTACCACGCCGAAGCAACCCGCCCGCTTCAACGGGCAGTCATGCTTGCCTATGCACCGCTGTTCCAAAAAGTGTTGCGCGGCGCGGCGCGCGTGCTTGCCACCAGCCCCAATTACGTGCGCACCTCGCCCTATCTCTCCGCCATCAGTGACCGCGTGACGATTGTGCCGCTCGGCAGCGACCCGCAACGTTTTTACCCCAAGCCGCGCGCCGGCGGCGAGTCGTTCACCATCCTTTTCGTCGGCGTGCTGCGCCACTACAAAGGCGTGGATGACCTGATCCGCGCGTTGGCGCTCCTGCCGGAGCCGGCCCGGCTGCTGATCGGCGGCGACGGACCGTTGCGCGCCGAGTGGCAGGCGCTGTGCGACCGCCTGAAGCTGGGCGCGCGCGTGACGTTCCTGGGCCGTGTGCCGGATGAAGACCTGCCGGCGCTATATCAATCTGCGGACGTCTTCGTGCTGCCCGCCATCAATCGCGCCGAAGCATTCGGCTCCGTGCTCGTCGAAGCCATGCTCTCCGGCCTGCCTTGCGTGACCACCGAGATCGGTAGCGGCACAAGCTATGTGGTGGAGGACGGTGTGACCGGCTACGTCGTCCCGCCGCGCGCACCGGCGGCGCTGGCCGCGGCGCTGGCGCGGCTCATGTCGGATGCCGGCCTGCGCGCACAGTTCGGAAAAGCAGGCCGCGAGCGCGCGCTCCGGCTGTTTACGCTCGATCGGATGCTGGCGCGGGTCGAGGCGATTTATGAAGAAGTGCTGCAACGATAAACGGCCTGCGCCGGCACTTGCCTCCCTTCCCCTGCCGCGAGTAACATTCTGCCCATGAACAGGATTGGCCGTTTCGCTGAAGGCGTGCTGGAGGCCTGCTGGCTGACCGCGCTCATCGTCGCCCCGCTCTTCTTCAACACGTACTCCTCTCGCGTTTTCGAGCCGGATAAGATTGCGCTGGTGCGCTCGCTGGCGCTGTTGGCGCTGGCCGCGTGGGGCGTCAAGCTCATCGCCGAGGGTGGGCCGCGCTTTGAGCATATCAGGAGCGATGCGTTTCGCTCATTCACCGGATGGCGTCAGGTCCCGTTGCTGCTGCCCGTGACCGGGCTGATCGTCATCTACATCATCGCCACGGCGCTGTCCGTCGCGCCCAGCATCAGCCTGTGGGGCTCCTATCAGCGCATGCAGGGGTTGTTCTCGACGTTCTCCTACATCGTCCTGTTTGCGGCAGTGGCTGCCAATCTGCGTCGCCGCGCGCAGGTGGAACGGCTGATCACCGTCGTCTGCGTAACCAGCCTGCCGGTCAGCGTGTACGCCATCCTGCAGCGCTACCAGCTCGACCCGTTGCCGTGGGGCGGCGACACCGTGGAGCGCGTCACCGGCCACATGGGCAACGCCATCTTCATCGCCGCCTATCTCATCATGTCGGCGCTGGCCGTGCTGGGGCGCGTGGTGATCGCGTTCCGCGCCGTCATGCTCAACGCCGACCATCTGGCCGTCAACACCTTTCGCGCAGCCATCTACATCTTCATCTTCGCCGTCAACCTGGTCGCCATCTGGTTCACGCAGAGCCGTGGGCCGCAACTGGGCCTGCTGGCCGGGCTGTTCTTTTTCTTCGTGCTGCTGGCGCTGTATTACCGACTGCGCTGGCTGGTACTAACGACCGTCGGCGTGGGCGCAGCGCTGGCGGCCTTTCTGATCGTGCTCAACCTCCCCAACAGCCCGTTGGCCGGCCTGGCAGAAACGCGCGGCCTGAACCGGCTGGCGCAGATCCTCGATGAGGTGCAGGGCCGCACCGGCACAGGGCGCGTGCGCATCCTCATCTGGTCAGGCGTGGTGGAAATGATGATGCCGCATCCGCCGCTCGAGACGCCCGACGGCCGGCCCGACCTCTGGAATCCCATCCGGCCGCTGATCGGTTATGGGCCGGAAGCGATGCTGGTTGCTTACAACCGTTTCTATCCACCGGAGCTGGGCCAGCTCGAGGCCCGCAACGCCTCGCCCGACCGTTCGCACAACGAGACCTTCGACGCGCTGGCCTTTACCGGGCTGTTCGGCCTGGTCATCCACTTGAGCCTATTCATCTCGCTGTTCTACTACAGCCTGAAGTGGCTCGGCCTGATCGACTCGGCGGCACGCCGCAACGTCTTCCTGCTGCTGGTCTTTGGAAGCGGCGCACTGGCCACGGTCGCGTTGGTGGCCTGGCAGGGGCCGCAGCTTTTTGGAGTCAGCCTGCCGTTCGGCATGGTGCTCGGCCTGATCGCCTTCCTGACGTTATATGCCCTGCTGCCTAAAGCGGAGCAACATGTTGCCGCGCTGGAGCCGTGGCGAGCCGTGCTGCTCATCACCCTGCTCAGCGCTATCTTGGCGCACTTCACCGAGATTCATTTCGGCATCGCCATCGTCTCGACGCGCACGCATTTCTGGATTTTCCTCGGCGCACTGCTGGTGCTCGGCTGGGTCTGGCCACAACTGAACGCCCCGGCCCCTCGCGAAGCGGCTTCGCCGGTGGTCGAGGCTGCTGCGCCCGCCGCCCCGCGCAGCAAAACGTCGGGCGGGCGCCGCCGTTCTTCGGCCACCGAGTCGGCCCGCGTTGCCGCAGCTCGCACGACGGTAACCCTCATGCCGGTTGCCGCCAGCGCCGCCAAGTTGGCGCTCATCTTCATCACACTCGGCTTCAACTTCATCATCAATAACCAGCGCGCTACGGATGCACTCAGTGTGATCGGGAACGCGCTCACTCTGTTACCACGCCCCAGCGGCGTCGTGGAAGTGTCGCCGGCGATTCTGGGGCTGATGCTGCTGACCTGGTTGATGGGCGGCGTGCTCGTGTACACGGAGGAAGCAAACGAGGCCACACGCTCTGGCCGGCAATGGCTGGAAGGGTTGGGCGCGAGTCTTGGCATCGGCGCAGCGGCGACGCTCGTGAGCTGGTTGGTCATCGGCAGGGTACTGGCGCGGGCAGCCGCGAACACGCCGCGCTCGGTGGATGAAGTCGTGGCGCAAGTCGGTGAGCCGATCCCAATGTATTACGTGTTGATGCTGCTGGGTCTGTTGGCCTGGGCCTGGGCGCTCCGCCCCCGCGCCACGGCCAACGTCCGCGTGCGTTCCGATGGCTCGGCGCTGGCCTGGGCCGGTTACCTTGGGCTGCCGCTGACGGCCATCGTTCTGTCCGTCGTGCTGAACATGCAGGTGATTGTGGCGGACGTGGTTTACAAGGTCGGTCAGCAGTTCGATGAACGCGGCAACGCGCCGGTCGCCGCCGAGCTGTTCAAGCGGGCGTTGCAGCTCGCGCCAAACCAAGATTTCTACTACACGTTTCTCGGGCGTGCGTATCTGAACGCCAGCAATCAGTTGGAGCCGGCGCAGCGCGACGCCTACTTCCAGACGGCTGAGAACGAGCTGCTTCGGGCGCGCGCCCTCAACCCGCTGAACACCGACCACACGGCCAACCTGGGCCGGCTCAACCGGCAATGGGCGCTCATCAGTCAAACGCCGGAGGCAGCCCGCGAGCGCGCGCTCAAGGCAGATGAGTTTTACGCTCAGGCCGTGCGCCTCAGCCCCCGAAACGCCGGTCTATGGAATGAGTGGGGCGTGATAAAGTATCAGCTGCTCGAAGACGGTGCAGGCGCAGAAGAAAAACTTCAACAATCCCTGCGTCTGGACGACACCTTCGATCAGACCTATCAATATCTAGGCGACTTGCGCCTTTGGCAAGCACAGCGCGAGACCGACCCGGCGCGCCAGGCGGAGTTCTACGCACAGGCGGAGGCCGCTTACCGGCAGGGCCTCGCCGTCGCCGCCCGCGGGCGCAGCACCAGCGCGCTCGGCCTACAGCTCGGCCTTGCCAACGTCTATGTCAGCACCAACCGGATTCAGCCGGCCATTGACGCTTATTTGAAAGTGGCGCAGCTCAACGCCGGCGCAGGCCAGTGGCAGGTGTACCGCGCCCTGGCCGAGTTGTATCGCCGCTCCGGCGACAATGCGAAGGCGCGCAGCTTCGGCGAGCAAGCGCTGGCCGCCGCTCCCGAATCCGAGAAAGCCAACGTGCAGAACTGGTTGAACACCCTGCCCTGACGAGTATGGCTCAGCCCATCATTTGCCCCTGGTGCGGCACGAACTACGTTGCCTTTCAGCCCAACTGCAAGAACTGCGGCGGCCCAATGCGTCTGCCCGAGCCACCGGCCATCTCGGAGGCCGAGCCGGCGCTTATCATGCCACCCCCTGCCCCACGTCCGATTGCGGACGGCTACGTATGGAAGTTGATGAGTGCGGATGGGTTAAGCATCACCGGCTTCGTCTTTGCCCTGATGGGCGGCATCTTCTTCTTCGTTGGCAGCATGTTGACTTTGGGCATCGTCACTGCCGTTGTCGGCATCCCGTTTGCGCTGCTTGGGTTTGTAGCCGGCGCCGGCGGCCTGGCGCTGCTACATAACCGCTACAATGCGATGCAGAAGCTGGTCAACGTGCTGCGCTACGGCCAGCCGACGCGCGGGCGCATCGTCAGCACCGAGGCCAACATCAGCGTCACCATCAACGGACGCAACCCCTGGAACATCGCCTATCAATTCCAAGTGAACGGGCGGGAGTACACCGGCAAGGTCAGCACACTGAATGTGCCCGGGCCGGAGCTTCAGCCGGGTCGCCCGGCCACCATCCTCTATCTGCCCGAGTCACCCGAAGTCAATGCGTTGTATCCGCACCCGTAATGAAGAGCACGGAGCGCCCGGCAAAGAGACTTAGTGCGTTCGTCGCCTGGCAAGGCCACCCGTTGCCGGTCGGTGATGGCTTCGAAGGCCTGTTCCGGCAGGTTGACCCCGTGCGTCAGCCGGTAGCGGCTCAGCCGTTGCCGAAAGTGGTACAGTGTCCGCAGTTCGAACTCGCCTTCGCCCGGCCGGCTATAGCCCGGCGCATAGCGCACTTGCAGGTTGTACAGGAACTGCTCATACAGCTCTGCATCGCTCCGGCCAAAGCCGGACTTGAGCGCTTCCAGGCCGACCAAGACATTGACCGGCACATTCGGACGCGACGGTTCTTGCGAGTGCAGGACGGCAAAGGCTTGTCCGTACCATATATGGCATCGAGATTACAACCGAAGCGGCATATGTGGCGGCCAAGTGTTCCAATCATGACCTTTTTTCGGTGCACTCATCAGTAAAATCGTGGTCGAAGCAGCAATTGAAGTGCACCAGACCCTCGGCGGCCCGGGCTTACGGGAGAGCGCCTACACGGAACCATTGTGCTGGGAGCTTGAGCAACGCGGCCTTCAGGTCGAGCGCAAATTGAAGGTACCGCTCCTTTTATAAAGGGCAGCGACTCGCCACGCCGCTGCGCCTGGATATTCTGGTGGACAGGCTGGTGTGCACGCAAAGGTTGTCAGGGAATGTGCCGCACCTTCGCCCTTCGGCGGGCTTCGCTCGGCGAAGCCACGCTCAGGATGGCCTGCGCGGCGGGCATCCTGAGCGGACGCTGAGCGAAGCCGAAGCGGCAATCGCCGGACGCCCGCCGCTCCCCTGAGCGCGCTCAGCGGAGCGAAGCCGAAGGGTCAGGGTGCGGCGGACAGGTTTTGCGTGCACACGACAGGCTGGTCGTCGTGGAAGCGAAGGCCGTTGCCGTTTACAATTCAATCTTCGAGGCTCAGGCCCTGACCTATTTGCGCCTGCTCAACCTTCGGCTGGCGTTGGTTATCAATTTCGGCGAGAAGCGGGTCAAGGATGGTATCCACCGCGTCGTCAATGGCCTGTGAGAATCAAGGAAAGGAGTCCCTCCTTGCGCCCCTGCGTCTTGCGTTAATGTCCTCCCATGCAAACCCCTGACTGGCTCCGCGTCGCCCGGCTTGTGCTGACCTCGCGCTGGATGGACATCATCGAAGAGAAGGAGCTGGCCCCGGCGGGCAAGGTCGCCTACCAGTTCTCAACGCGCGGGCACGAGCTTTCGCAGGTGCTACTCGGCCTGGCGCTCACCCATCCTCACGACGGCATCTTTGGCTACTACCGCTCGCGGGCGCTGGCGCTGACCATTGGCCTGACACCCGCCGAAGCGTTTGCCGGCAGCCTGGCGAAATCAGGCAGCGCCTCCGAAGGGCGCGACGCCGGCGTGTTGCACTCGATGCGCAGTCGCGGTGGCCCCACTCTCTTGCCCTCGCCCGGCGATGTGGGCGCGCAGTATGCCCCTGCCGCCGGCTGGGCGCAGGCCATCGTCTATCACCGCGACGTGCTCGGCGAAGAGGAGTGGCGCGGCGCGCTGGCGCTCTCGCACGGCGGCGACGGCTCCACCGCCGCCAACGGCTTCTGGGCTGCGCTCAACATCAGCGCCACCCTCCTGCTGCCGCACCTGTTCGTCATTGAAGACAACGGCTACGCCATCTCTGTCCCTTCAAATTATCAAACGCCCGGCGCCAACATCGCCGACAATCTCTCGGCCTTCCGCAACCTCCACATCCTGCAGGCCAGCGGCGTCCTCCCCACCGAGACGCTCAGCGCCATCCACGAAGCGGTGAGCTACGTGCGTGCCGGCCACGGGCCGTGCCTGTTGCGCCTGACCGTGCCGCGCCTGGCCGGCCACTCCATCACCGACACGCAGGCCTATAAATCGCCCGAGCAGCGCGCCGAAGAAGAGTCGCGCGACCCGCTGCGCCATCTGCGTAGCTACCTTAGCGAGCGGATGCCTCTGGATTGGGAGGCACTGGAGAAAGAAGTGGAGGCGGAGGTGCGCGCCGCGCTGGCGGAGGCCGAGGCCCGACCCGAGCCGGCGCCGGAGACGGCGGCGCACTTCGTGTTCGCGCCGCAGCCCGTCAAACGCGCCCTCCTCCCAACGCCAGAAACTGCCGGCCCGCGCATTAACCTGATTGACGCTGTGCGTCGCGTGTTGGAGACCGAGCTGGCGCGCGAGCCGCGCCTGCTGGTCTTTGGCGAAGATGTGGGGCGGAAGGGCGGCGTGCACGGCGCAACGCTCGACCTGCAGCGCAAGTTCGGGCCACAGCGCGTCTTTGACACTTCGCTGTCCGAAGAAGGCATCCTGGGCCGCGCCACCGGTCTGGCTCTGGCCGGCCTGCGCCCTGTGCCGGAGATTCAGTTCCGCAAGTACGTGGACCCGGCGATGGAGTCGGTCAACACCATCGGCTGGCTGCGCTGGCGCACGGCGGGCAAGTTCAGCGCGCCGGTGGTGGTGCGCTGCCCGGTCGGTTTGGGCAAACGCAGCAACGACCCGTTCCACACTGTCAACGGTGAGGCCATCTTCGCCCATCTCATCGGCTGGCGCATCGCCTACCCCTCCAACGCCGCCGACGCGGCAGGGCTGCTGCGCGCTGCCTTACGTGGCGACGACCCGACCTTCTTCTTCGAGCATCGCTCCCTATTGGATACCGCGCCCGCGCGTCGGCCCTATCCCGGCGATGACTACGTGCTGCCTTTCGGTGTGGCGGCCACATTGCAAAGCGGCGACGAGCTGACAGTGGTGACTTGGGGCGAGATGGTCTATCGCTGCCTGGAGGCCGCGCAGCCGTTCGCAGGCCGCATCGAAATCCTCGACCTGCGCACCATCTCCCCATGGGACCGCGAAGCCGTGCTGGACTCGGTACGGCGCACGGGCAAGTGCCTCATCGTTCACGAAGATAACCTGACTGCCGGCTTCGGCGCCGAGATCGCCGCCGTCCTGGCCGACGAGGTGTTTCAATTCCTAGATGCGCCGGTGCAGCGCCTGGCCGTGCCCGATTGCCCCATCCCCTACAACGCCGGGCTGATGCGCGCCCTGGTACCGGACGTCCCGGCCATCCGCCAAAAAATGGCCGATTTGCTTGCATTTTAAGGGTTTTGCGCTAGATTTGCAGGCCATCTAATCAATTCCGGTCGAAGGAGAGAATCGATGGCAAAGAGCAAACTCAGCAAATCCCAGTTCGTGGCCGCCGTGGCGGAGAAGGCTGGGATGTCCAAGAAGCAGGCGAGCGCAGCGCTTGCAGCCATCAACGAAGTGGTCGTGCATCAATTGAGCAAGCGTGGTGGCGGCGAAGTGACCATCCCCGGATTGCTCAAGCTGGTGGTCATCAACAAGCCCGCCGAGCCGGAGCGCCCCGGCATCAACCCCTTCACTAAACAGCCGACTATCTTCAAGGCCAAGCCCGCCCGCAAGATCGTCAAGGCCCGCCCGGTCAAGGCGCTCAAGGACGCGATCTAATTACTACGTCTAACTCGTCCCGGCCCGCGCCATGGCCCCGGCTTAAGGCCGGGGCTTTTTGTTTCTGTGATGTGATAGCATTTCCGGCATGACCTCACCCGCCTTCTTCGTGCGTGACCTGCCCATCTACGGTACCGTCATCCTGTCGCCGATGGACGGCTTCAGCGATTTGCCGTTTCGGCTCATCTGCCGCGAGCTGGGCAGCGCCATGTCCTACACCGAGTTCGTCAACGTAGATGAACTGGCCGTTACCAAGCGCCGCGACGCCAAGTGTTGGCGCAAATTGGAGTTCGACCCGGTGGTCGAGCGGCCGATGACGTTTCAAATTTACGGGCACGACGTGGAACGAATGGTGCGCGTGGCGCAGTGCCTGCAAGACTTGCAGCCCGCACCGGACATCATAGACATCAACCTGGGCTGCTACGTGAAGAGCATCTCGGAGCGCGGGGCCGGCGCCGGCATGCTGCGCTGCCCGGACAAAATCGAGACGCTCTTTGCGCGGCTCTCACGCGAGCTGCGCCTCCCGGTGACCGGCAAAATTCGCCTCGGCTGGGACGAGGCCAGTCGCAACCACGTGGAGAATGCCAAACGGCTGGAGGACAACGGCGCAAGCCTGATCGCCGTGCACGGGCGCACCCGCGCGCAGGGCTATAGCGGACAGGCAGATTGGGACGCCATCGCCGAGGTCAAGCAGGCCGTGCGCATCCCCGTTATCGGCAACGGCGACGTGAAAACCGTGGCCGACATCGCCCGCATGCGCGCGCACACCGGCTGCGACGGCGTGATGATCGGTCGCGCCGCCATCGGCAACCCGTGGATTTTTGCCGGCAAGGACCGCGAGCAGGTCACCCTCGACGAGAAGATTGCGCTGATGCGCCGTCACTTGGCGCTTAGTTTGGAGTTCTACGGGCCGGAGCGCGGGCTGGTGCTGTTCCGCAAGCACGCGGCGCGTTACATCGTCGGTCTGCCTAACGAAGCCGAGCTGCGCCTCCCGCTGTTGACGGCGAATACGGTTGCAGAATTTGACCGGCTTATCGAGACCAAGCTGGCGTCGCGGACGGCATAGCGCCCAATTTTTTTCGGTGTATCGAAATGATTGCACAGCGCGATTTCGAGTCGGTCATCCTGCGAGTACACTTCTATCCGCTGCCGATGCCGCCGATCATCGGCGCGCACTACCGGCCGCTGACCGAGATCGAGATGAACGGCTTTACCTACCGCCTTCTGGAGCCGAGGCCATGACGCAAGATGAGACTCACACCACGCCTCAGAAGTTGAACGCCATCCCTTGCCGACAATGCCGGAGTGTGGGACTGGAGCTAGAGCCGGACGGGCACGCGCGCTGCAAGTCCTGCGGTGCCGTGAACGAGCTGGCCGGGCCGGCCTGCCCGCGATGCGAGTACGTTAGCGGCGCAGGCGCGTGCTACTGCGAGGCCTGCGGCGCGCTGCTCACCTTCACCTGCCCGCGCTGCCAGACCGGCAACTGGAGCGGTGCGGAGAAGTGCGCGAACTGCGGCCAGTATCTGGATACACTCGGCGTACTGATGGAACGCAGTGGCGACACCGGGTTGCGCTTCCATGCCCGCCAGCGCGATCTGGCGAGTCTGGCTGCACAGGAGGATGAGAGCGCCCGCCAGCGCCGCGCCTATCTGGAGGAGATAGACCGCCGACGCCAACAGGCCATTGCCGAGGCCGCCGCCCGCAAAGCGCGCGAGGAGCGCCTCTTCATCACGGCCACCCTTATCTTCGCCGCCCTCGCCCTGCTCACCATCCTCGCCTTCACCGTCTTCGCCTTACTCAACCGCTGACTCGATCTCCAATCTTCACTCCCCCATGCCCTTCACTTCTTACATCGTCCAACTCCCCGTCTTCAACGGTCCGCTTGACCTGCTGCTACAGCTCATCGAACGCGAAGAGCTGGACATCACCAAAATTTCGCTGGCGCAGGTGACCGACCAGTTTTTGAGTTATCTGAAAGTGCTGGAGACGCTCGACCTCGGCGAACTGGCCGACTTCCTTGCCATCGCGGCGCGGCTCATCCTCATCAAGAGCGAGGCGCTGCTGCCGAGGCCGGTGGAGCGCGCGCCGGGCGAGGAAGACCCAGGCGAAGAATTGGCTCGGCAACTGCTGGCCTATAAGAAGTACAAGCAGATCGCTGCCGCCCTGCACGAGCGCGAGGCCGCCAACCTGCGCACGTACCTGCGGCTGGCCCCGCCGCCCAAAGTAGAGAAGACGCTCGACCTGAGCAACGTCACGCCGCTCGACCTGCTGGAGGCGGTGCGCCGCGCGCTCGCCCTTATGCCGGATAAGCCTGCGCTCGGCACGGTCGTCGCCCCGCCCACGGTCACCATCCGCGACCAGATCCGGCTCATCGCAAACGCGCTCAAGACGCAGGGCGGGCGCGTCGTCTTTCAAAAGCTGCTGGAGAATGCGCAGAGCCGGATGGAAATCGTGGTGACCTTCCTGGCCACGCTGGAGCTTATCAAGCGCCGAAAGATCGAGGCCCGGCAGACGGAGATGTTCGGCGAGATCGAGCTAATCTCGGTGGGCGAGTGGGCCGACGACGAAGCGTTATTTGCCGAGCTGGAGTTTGAGTGATTGCCTCGCACCGCAAACTACCAGTCCAGCGACCAGAAGGGGCTACCTACTGAGACCTGAATATTCCGCTCCGCAACCACCGAAGTGTGAACGCTCCGCACCACCTCCAGCACTTCCACCTCCGAAGTGTCCACCAGATAGACCTCCGGATGGTTCAACCAGCTCCCCAGCCCCGCCTCGCTCGCCGGCACCCTCCCCTCCAGCACCATCAGACCCTGAAAGACCAGTTCCTCGCCTGTGGCCGGGTCAATCAGCTCCCGTTCCGGGATGGGCAGACCTCCATCCAGCGAGTTGGGCTGGCCGTAAGTACCCCGCCGGTTGGTGAGCGTAGAACGCCCCACCATGATGAAGCTCTCCACTTGGAAGCCCGTCTGCGCCACCAGCGCGCGCACTTTGTCCGGCGGCTGCGGCCGGGCAAAGGTGATTTGCACCGGCACAGGCTCGCCCTGCTTCTGCGCAATCAGCTCCCGCCCGCGGCGGCTGTTGGCCGCCAGATAGGCTTGCAGCGCCTCGGGATCGTACCAGTTGGTTCCGATATACACCAAAACGTCGCCGCTGTCCTCCACGCGGCCGCCGTAGCGAAAGGAGTCGGTAGCGCCTTCGAACACCAGCCGTCCGGCGATGAGCGTCTGCGCTCGGGGCGAAACCAGCACGAGCGCCAGCGCAAAGGCGACGCCGGCGACCAGGGCAAGCCTGCTCTTGTTTCTGGTTTGCATGGTCATTCTTCCATCTCCTTGCTACGCCAGTTTGCTGCTGCACCGAACGACGGCCAACTGACCGGCATCATACGACACCAACATCACAGCTTCATCTCAATTCCGTAACAGTTGTGTAACGGAGAGCTTAAAGTTTTCGCCCTTCCCCTTTCCACAAATCGCAGTCAAATAATTCCAATCCCAGAGGACGTCGGTCAGGCCGAATTTCCGCTTTGTAACAGTTCTGTAACAGAACGTTGAGAGTTTGAGTGTGCACGCAAAACATGTCAGCCGCACCCTGAGCGGACGCTGAGCAAAGCGAAGCGGCAGTCGAAGGGGCGGCACGTTCCCTGACCACCTTTGCGTGCACATTGTGTCAAAACCCGCCCGCCTCGACGTCAGCCTGAATCACCTGGAGCGCGACCCGCGCCGCCAGCTGCTGCACTTCAGCCCAGCCGGCCTCGACGGACATGCGGCGTAAATGGGCAAGCACGGCGATGGCTTCGTCATCCTTTAGCTCCAGCCAGGCTTTGCGAATCAGGGGCGGGTCTTCGGAGAGCAACGCTGCCCACATCTCTTCAAGCTCCATCATAATATATTGCCTCCAGCCGCAACTAGGGAATCCACGAAGGACACGAAGTTACACGAAAAGGACACAAAGTTTCACGAAGAGCGTGCAAGTTCCTTCTTGTGACTTCGTGGATTCGGAATCGTCGCGGCTCACATGGTTTTTCAGGGGCAATTCTATAGAGGACACATCGGTGATTGAGACGAGCCGGCTCCAAACGCTAAGACGCCGGACTGATGTGGCCGGCGAAATCCTCCAGCATGGCGTGCGGAAAGCGGGAGGGCTTGAATGTCTGCCGATCCACCCAGACCACTTGGGTATTCAGTCGGGCAACCAGCGCGCCATCGCCGGCGCGTGTGATCATGTAGTAGCGGTAACCGGATGCGGCACGAAAACCGTGCAGCCAGGTGGTGATGGTCAGCTCTTCGCCATACACGGCCGGCCGATGATATTCCAAACGGTGACGGCGCGCGATGACCGCCGTACCGCCGGCCCACATGCGTGCCGGGTCCCACCCAAAGTGCTGCGCAGCGGCGTAACCGCACTCTTCGGCGAAGGCCAGGTAGTTGGCGTTGTTAACGTGGCCGGCTGCGTCTATGTCGCGCCATTCGACCCGGCGCCGCATGGTGAAGGGGCGCGGCGCAGGCGGCGGCGTCGGAAACGGTTCGCGCCTAAGGGTTGGGGGTGACTCGCCTTCGGGGAAGAAGGCCGCCTTGAGTTCGTCGGGGATCGGCGCGGGGCGGCCCGTCGTCGTATCGAGGAATGCCCAGTCGGAGTAAGCGCACGCTACCAGTTCGCCGTTGCAGTGAAAGTCATACCGTCGGCGAGAGCGCACTTTCCCGAAATCGGCCACCCACGTAGTGACGGCAACGGTGTCCCCATATTTGAGCGGGCGCAGGTATTCGATATCGGTTTCATGAATGAGCCAAATGCGGTTAAGCGCGCGATATCGGTCAAGGTCGTATCCGACGGCAGCGGAAGCGTCGAAGGCTGTCTCCTGCATGTAGCGCAGGTAGACGGCGTTGTTAACGTGGCCGTAGGCGTCCAGTTCGGAGTAGCGAACTCGGAATTCACGGGTAAAGGTCAGTGGCATGGCGGCACGCAAATTGTCACACAGAATCGGTGACAACGCTCACTGCAAAAGCGGATATGCTCTGGATAGGATAAGCGCGAAGCAACAAAGAGCCGTCGCTGAATCGGTGAAGACGCATCAGCGTCGCAGCAACGAGAGACACACTTTTTCCGGCGAGCGTATTGGTGGCTTGGACCTGAGTCCTAGGCAAAGGCCAGCACCACAATTTTGGCGCATTACTCTCTGACCGTGCTGCCGAATTTCGGCGGCGGCTTTTTTTAATCGCTCTCCCGATCCGAGTTTAGAGCCTAGAGCACTTCAGGTGTTCATCATTGTACTTTGAATCATTGCTCGGCAAGGCAGGCATAATTCGATCTGTTTTTGATGGTTTTTTACTACGGATCGTAAATCCATCAGGAATTTGCTCCGAAACAGACCCCGTCTAATCCGCGCCGATCGAACCCTATCAATATTACTTGTGGGCACACATTCAACGCTTCAGCGTCTCGTGTGCATGTCATGTAAAACGTGTTAGCCGCACCCTGAGCGAAGCCGAAGGGGCGGCACGTTCCCTGACAACCCTTGCGTGCACACAGCGTTTCAGCGCTCCCATCACTGCGTTATACTCTCCAAATGCGACTTTCCAAAATTCGTTCGGCATGGGCAATGGCAATCTTCGTGCGGCTGCACGAGTTTCAAAGGCGCGCTGCGGTGTTCGGCCTGGCGCTCGCGCTGGCACTTCCGGCATGCGTAATAACATCGTCGTCGGTAACACCTACACCCACGCCTACCGCCACACGCTCAATCGTTCAAGCCGCCCCAACTCCTACACCCGGGCCGGCGACGCTAACCCTCTGGCTGCCGCCGCAGTTTTCGCCCAAGTCCGATGACCCTGCCGCCCAGACTCTGGCGCGCCGGCTGGCCGACTTTGAACGGGCTCACAACGTGCGCGTGACGGTGCGCATCAAGGCCGCAGCCGGTCTCGGCGGCTTGCTCGACTCATTGCTAGGGGCCTTCGCCGTCGCGCCACCGGCCCTGCCGGATGTCGTTGCGCTTTCGGCAGACGACCTGGCCCGCGCTGCACGCGCCGGCGTGTTGGTTCCTCTGGACACGCTGCTGCCGGCGGAGGCGCTCGTCGATACGTATCCGTTCGCGCAAACGCTGAGCCGAGTGGAGGGTCGCTGGGTGGGCGCACCCTTCGCCGCCGATGCCCGTGTGCTGGTCTATGACACCGGCCTCTATGACACGGCACCGCTGCGCTGGGCCGACGTTGTCACCGGCACGCTCATCTTTCCCGGCGGCGAAAGCGACGGCCTGACCTTGCTGAGCGATTACCTCGCGCTCGGCGGTGATCTGACGGATGACACCGGCCAGCCTGCCCTCGATGCGGCCCGGCTGGCGCAGGTCTTTGCCCAGCTGCGCGCGTTGCAGGAAGCCGAACGCCTCTCGGCAGCTGTGCTGACATACGATGACCCAACGGAAACTTGGCAGATGTTCCGCGAACGACGCGCTGCGCTGGCGTTGACCACAGCGCGCTGGTATCTGCGCGAGGCTGACCGTATGAGACGGTCTGCCGCCGCCTTGCCACCCACCGCCGAGGGCGTGCCCTTCACCTTGGCCGAAGGATGGAGCTGGGCCATCGTCAACCGCGATGCCGGGCGTGAGCTGCCGGCGTTGCTGGTACAGGCGCTGATTGCACCGGACGCGCTGGCCGAATGGACGCTGGCCGCGCGCTGGTTGCCGCCGCGCCCGAGCGCGCTGGCGGCCTGGGGCGATGACCCGTTTGTTCCGTTGGCTGCCACCGTGCTGACCCATGCGCAGCTCCGCCCGCCCGCCGAAATCCTCACCACGTTTGGCCCGCCGTTGCGCTCGGCGCTGAGCGATGTGCTCGGCGGTCGAGTTACGCCGGAAACCGCCGCGCAGCAGGTTGTCGGCGGAAGGTGAGAGGCGGGAAAACGCCGTGGGGAAACAGCATGGCGTCATGCTATCCGTGCTGCGCCACCTCGTTATAATCCCTGTCCGGCAACCTTCGATCTTCAGTCTTCAATCTCAACCCTATGACCATCCAATTCGGAACCGACGGCTGGCGAGCCGTCATTGCGGAAACGTTCACCTTCGAGAACCTGCGCCTGCTCGCACAGGGCATTGCGGATGCGGTAGCCGCGCCTGACTGGAGTCAGGCCGGCGTCAACGACTATGACCCGCGGCTGATGGTTGTCGGCTTCGACACACGCTTCCTTTCCGACCGATTCGCCATCGAGGTCGCACGCG
>JAVQXV010000312.1:0-2827 GCA_033577755.1 Anaerolineales bacterium | reverse complement strand
GCCCCTTCGACTGCCGCTTCGCTTCGCTCAGCGTCCGCTCAGGGTGCGGCTGACATGTCTTGCGTGCACACTCTAAAAATCCCCTGCTTGACTTCGTCTCGGCGAGTGTGTTATTCTGCTCGCGCCGGCGCCGGCCGGACATTCCAGAAAAGCAAAGGCGTAATCCAATGGTCAGCAAGTTCGCCATGAACGTCCGCCTGCGAACCGCCGCCGCGGTCAGCGGAGCGTTCCTTGTCGTATTGCGCCTGTTGCCGGTGAGTTGACAAAAACGTAGCAACCCCTGGCCGTAGGCGCAGCGACGCTTACGGCCTTTTTCTTTTCCTTTTGCCGGATTGGGCCGTGGCGTCGCCGGTGTGTGACGTAACGGCCCTTTTCACTTCTCGGAGACTTTATGGACACAGACCTTGCCGTTCAAATGGAGAACGTTCTGAAGACATTCGGCGGACGGGCCGGCCTGTTCGGCGGCAGGCAACGGGCCGAGCCGAAGATTGCCATCAATCACGTCTCGCTCGAAATCCGGCGCGGGGAAATCTTCGGCGTGCTCGGCCCCAACGGGAGTGGTAAGTCCACGTTGATCCGGCTGATCGCCACCCTGCTGCTGCCCGATGACGGCTCGCTGCGCGTTTTTGGCCACGACGTGGTGCGCGAGGCGCGCCGCGTGCAGACGCTGATCAATCGCGTGAGCGTCGAGGCAAGCTTCTTCAAGAAGCTCTCGCCGATGGAGAACCTGTTGTATGGCGCACGGCTGTACAACGTGCCTGCGGCGCTTGCCCGGCAGCGCGCCCGCGAAATCCTCTCCCGGCTGGGGATCGAGGCGCGCGCCATGGACAACCCGATGGAGGAGATGAGCCGCGGCATGCAGCAGAAGGTCGCCATCGCTCGCGCCTTCCTCAGCCGGCCCATCCTGCTGCTGCTGGACGAGCCGACGACCGGCCTCGACCCGCGCTCCAAGCGCGAGGTGCAGGCCTTCGTGCGTGAGCTGCGCGACACGCATGACGCTACCATCCTGCTGACCACGCACGACATGCACGAGGCTGAGGCGCTCTGCGACCGCGTGGCCATCATTGATGGCGGGCGCATCGTCGCGCTCGACACGCCGGCGCGCCTGAAGGAACGCATCGCGCAGAACGGCCATTCCGTGACGCTCGAAGATGTGTTCCTGGAACTTACCGGCAGGCATCTGGCCAACGAGGCCGATTAGCTGCTGGAGCTGGAAAAGCCGAGTCAATGCGTATCACGTATTACGTATCACTTATTGCGTATCACGTATTGCGTATCGCGTAATCCCCAGTTCTACGAAATACGCAATACGCAATACGGAACACGCCATACGCACTACGGAGAAAACCCAATGTCTGTCCTGGCCAACGAACTCAAGGCGTCATACGCCTTCATCGAGCGTAACTACTACATCGTCAAACGCTATTGGGCGTGGGAGCTGGTCTGGCTGACCTACACCGTTGCCAACAGTCTGAGCATCAGCTTCATCGGAGTGGGTGCGGGGGAAGTCAGCGGCGGCTCAGGGATTGACAGCAAGTACTTCGTGCTCTACCTGGCTATCGGTACGCTGGTCTGGCATTACCTCTCGGTCATCTTTTACTGGGTGACCGACGTGGTCGGCCTGGAGCGCTGGGAGGGCACCATCGAGTACACGCTGATGGCGCCCATCACCCGCCTCTTCCACATGCTCGGGCAGACGGCCTTCGCCGTGCTGTACAGCCTGGCGCACACGGCGGTCGTGCTCGTTGCCATCGCGCTGTTCTTCGACGTCTCGCTGACCAACGCCAACCTGTTCGGCTTCATCGTCATGCTCGTCGCCGGCAGTTTGTCGTTCATCGGTATCAGTATCGTCGGCTCGGTGCTGCCGCTGCTCTTCCCTGAGCGCGGCTCGCAGATGACGCACCTCATCATCGCCGGGCTGCTGCTGGTGAGCGGCGTGTACTACCCGGTGAGCGTGCTGCCCGACTGGCTGCAGGTCTTCTCGTATCTCTCGCCCGCCACCTACGTGCTCGACGGCGCGCGCGAGGCCCTGCTCCACGGCGCGGAGACGCTCGCGCTGTGGCGCTACCTCTGGCCGCTGCTGGTGATGGGCGCGGCCTCCATCCCTGCCGGCTTGCAAATCTTCCGCTGGGCTGAGCGTTACGCCAAGCGAACGGGCAAGCTGCATCGCAACGGATGATTCGCGATTGGTGATTGTGGATTTCTGATTGCGGATTGCCATATTAACGGCTCATCTCAATCGGAAATCCAAAATCCGCAATCCAAAATGCCATTCACCCAGCTCACTCCGCACCTTCACGTCAGGCAGTGTCGTGCGATGCACTACAACACCGGCGCCTTTATCAGCGAGGGCGAGGCGGCGCTGATTGACCCCGGCCTGTTCGCCGATGAGTTTGACGCCCTGCGTGCGCTGCTGCGCGCGCAGCGGGCCGAGCCGCGCTGGCTCGTGCTCACGCACAGCCACTGGGATCACCTCCTCGGCCCAGAGCGGTTTCCGGGCGTGACCGTCGTGGCACACAATCGCTACCGTGACATCGCACAGCGCGAGGCCGAAGACATCCGCTGGGCACTGGAGGACTGGTGGCGGCGCGTCAACGTGCACCGGGACTCGCGCTTCGTTGTGCCGTTGCCCGACGTGACGGTGGGCGACTCGGGCACGCTGCGCGTCGGCGGCCTCACCCTGGAGCTGCGACACGTGCCCGGTCACGCAGCGGATCAGCTCGCGGTCTATCACGCGGAGAGTGGGGCGTTGTGGGCAAGTGATATTCTGAGTGATACAGAGATCCCGTATGTCAGCGATAGCCTGCACGCTTACGGACTCACGCTC
>JAVQXV010000311.1:0-2830 GCA_033577755.1 Anaerolineales bacterium | reverse complement strand
CGTTGGCGACGGCCAGGCTCTGCGAGTGGTCGGTGATGGCCAAGCAGCGCAGACCACGATTGCGGGCGGCCAGCGCCATCTCGCGCACGCTTGCCTGCCCATCGCTCCAGGTGCTATGCGAGTGCAGCTCGCTCTGCAAGTCACGCAGCTCGACCGGCCGAGGCAGTGTGCCGGCGAGCGCGGCTTGTATCTCGCCGTGGTCTTCGCGCATCTCCGGCGGGATGAGCGGCAGGCCGAGGGTACGATAGACCTCGGCCTCGGTCGCGCATAAGATTTCCCGGCCGGTTTTCACTTCGACGAAGGCGTTTTCGCTAAGCGAGAGGCCCCGCTCAAGGGCCAGCTCACGCAGGCGGACGTTGTGCTCCTTGCTGCCGGTGAAGTATTGCAGCAGCGTGCCGAAGCGCTCCGGCGGCAGCACGCGCAGATCGGCCTGCATACCGCCGTCGAGTTCAACGGAGGTCTTGGTCGCACCCTGCACCAGCACGCGCGCCACGAGAGGATGGGTGATGAAGGCGGCCATGACCGGGCGCGCATCGTCGGCGGCCACCAGAAAGTCCAGATCGCCGATGGTGGGGCGCATCCGGCGCAGGCTGCCGGCCACCTCGGCGGCCTTGACGTTGGGCAGCAGGCGGAGATAGCGCAAGATGTCCTGGGCTACCGGCCAGACCTGCCCAAGCGGCATCCGCCCGACGGAGCGACGGCGTGCTTCCAGACCGGCCAAGATGCGGGCTTCGATTTTCTCTCCCAGACCGGTCAGCTTGCGCAGCCGCCCGGCACGCGCAGCGGCTTCCAGCTCCTGCAAGGTAGTGATGTTAAGCTTCTTCCAGATCTGGGCCACGCGCTTCGGGCCGAGGTCGGGCACGGCCAGCATCTCCGCCAGGCTGGGAGGCACCTCGCGGATGAGCTTTTCGTAGAACTCCAGCTTGCCGGTGGTGAGCAGCTCGTTGACTTTCTCGGCAATGGCGGGGCCGACGCCGGGAACCTCGCGGAGCTTGCCTTCGCGCCAAACATCCTTAATGGGGCGGGCGTACTCGCGGAAGGTGTCTGCCGCCCGGCGGTAGGCCAGCACTTTGTAGATGACTTCGCCCTTAATCTCCAGCAGGTCGGCGATAGTGGCGAAGAGTTGAGCGAGTTCTTTGTTGGTCATGCAGCAGAGAGCGGACGGCGGGCTTCAGTTTGCGCCGGCAAAGTTTTGCACGATCAACCACAAGCGGCCGTTGTGAGCAAGGCCCACACCGAGAAAAACGTAGTTGGGGTTGAGGATGTTGGCTCGGTGCGGCGCATCGCTCATAAACCAGTTCATTGCGGCGTCCACCGCCTGCGGCAGCGCCAGGCTTGAGCCGTACCAGTTCTCGCCGAGGTAGCTGCCGGTGAAGCCGGCGGCGCGCATCGCCTGGCGGGCCAATGAGGCGCCGGTCACCGGGTCGTAATGGCCGGTGTAGTTTCGTGCCACCATGTCGGCGGCGCGTGCGCGCGCCACGCTCATCAGCGTCGGGTCTGCAATCAGCGGCGCCAGGCCTGCTGCCTGCCGCCGAGCGTTCACCAGCTCGACCAGGTACAGTTCGGCGGCGGCCACATCGGCAGAGGACGGCGCAGCAACGACGGTCTCAAGCGGCGGGGTTATGACGTTAGCCGTAGGCGCGACCGGCGATGGCCGAACGGTCATCGAGAAACCGGCCGCAGCCCCTGCCCCGCCCGCCGGCTGAACGGCCGAGGCTACAGTCCGGGCCGACGTTGGCAGCAGCGCAGTCGCCGAAGGTTCAAGCGTCGCAGTCGGCGCCGGCGTTACCGCCGAAGGCTCAGGCGTTTCGGTCGGCGCGGGTGTCCGGGAGGCCAGAATCACGGCAGGCGGCGGCAAGGTCGGCGTCGGCGTCAGCGGGTGAGGCGCGCAGCCGGCTCCCAGCCCAACGGCCAGCGTCGCCAGCCCAATCCGCCATAACATGCGAGGGATTATACTGGAATTCAAACGAGATGCCTGTGCTATACTCGCAAAGTGTGCACACAAAGGTTGTCAGGGAACGAGTCGCCCCTTCGACTTCGCTCAGGGTGCGGCTGACAGGTTTTACATGCACACTTCGCAGCTGCTCACCGATGCGCTACTCTTCTCCACCCGACCCGCAAGGGTTTGCCGAACAGGTGTATGCTTTGGTTCGACGCATCCCGCGCGGCAGGGTTGCCACCTACGGCCAGATTGCCGCGCTGATTGCGCCGCCGGCGGGCGTCCCTGCCGACCGGTACCGGCGCGTTGGCGCAATCTGGGTAGGCAGGGCAATGGCGAACGCGCCCGATGATGTGCCCTGGCAGCGCGTTATCAACGGTCGGGGCAGAATCAGCTTTCGGCCCGGGCCGGGGCCGGCGGCTCAGCGTAGGCTGCTGGAGCAGGAAGGTGTGGAGTTCGACGAGTGGGAGCGTGTGGACTTGAAGCGATTCGGCTGGAAGGAAAGGCGCTGAAGGCGCTGCGCGTGGCACGCTGACGCCGACCTTTCTTCCGCTGAGACGCTGAAGGTGCTGAAGACGTAGTGCCTCGCCCGTTTTTCGCCCATCACGCAAACCGGCTTCTGCCCTTCCCGGCCACTACTCATCATACAACCAACAAAAGAGCGCAGAGTTCTTCACTTTTAGAGCGAATTCCTGATTGATTTACGGTTCCGTAGACTGAAAACAGGTCGAATTTCATGTGCCTTGCCGTAATTCAAGCTGGAAACCGCTCTATTATCTCTTCGCGTGCTTGGCGACCTCAGCGGTGAAACATCCTTTTTGCAGCGGACTCTTTTTGTGAGTGCCCTGAAAAAACAAGGATTTTAGCCGGCGAAATGAACGCAGAGCGAAG
>JAVQXV010000310.1:0-2835 GCA_033577755.1 Anaerolineales bacterium | reverse complement strand
AATACGCAATACGCCACACGGAACACAAGAGGCACCCCCTATGCGTTTTGATCGTTTCACCGAGCGTGCGCAGGATGCAGCGCAACGTGCCACCGAAATCCTGCAGCGCTACGGCCATACCCAGATTGATACCGAGCACCTCCTGCTCGCTCTGCTGGAGCAGCCGGAAGGCGTCATCCCGCAAATCCTCGAGCGGCTGGGCGTGGACCAGGATTACATCAAGCGCCGCCTGGACGACGTGCTGCGCGCCTCGCCGCGCGGTGCGGTCTATGGCGGTGGCACCGGCCAGGTCTTCATCACACCGCGCGTCAAGCGCATTGTAGACCTGGCCAACGACGAAGCCGGGCGGCTCAGGGACGAGTACATCTCCACCGAACACATCTTCCTGGCCATCCTCTCTGAACGCAACACCGCCGTCGCCCGCATCCTGGCCGAAGCCGGCGTGACCAAGGACCGCGTCATCGAAGCGGTCAAGGACATCCGCGGCGGCCAGCGCGTCACCGACCCGCAGGCCGAGACGCGCTATCGCACGCTGGAAAAGTACTCGCGCGACCTGACGGCGATGGCCAAGGCCGGCAAGCTCGACCCCGTCATCGGGCGGGACAGCGAGATTCTGCGCGTCATCCAAGTGCTTTGCCGCCGCACCAAGAACAACCCGGTGCTCATCGGCGAAGCGGGCGTGGGTAAGACCGCTATCGTCGAAGGACTGGCACAAAAGATTGCCAATAACGATGTGCCGGAAATCCTCAGCGGCAAGAGGGTGGTGGCACTCGACCTGGGCGCGATGATCGCCGGCTCGCGCTTCCGCGGCGAGTTCGAAGAGCGGCTCAAGGCGGCCATCGAAGAGATTCAGCGTTCCGAGGGCGACATCATCCTATTCATTGACGAGCTGCACACGGTGGTGGGCGCAGGCGCAGCCCAGGGCGCGATGGACGCCAGCAACATGCTCAAGCCGGCGCTGGCACGCGGCGAGCTGCAATGCGTCGGCGCGACCACGCTCGATGAGTACCGCAAATACATCGAGAAGGACCCGGCGCTGGAGCGCCGCTTCGCCCCGGTGTATGTGGATGAACCGTCGGTTGAAGAGACGATTCAGATGCTGCGCGGCCTGCGCGATCGCTACGAGGCCCACCATAAGGTCACCTTTAGCGACGCGGCGCTCGTGGCGGCTGCCAAGCTCTCGCAGCGCTACGTCACCGACCGCCGCCTGCCGGACAAGGCCATTGACCTGATGGACGAGGCCGCCGCCAAGCTGCGCGTTGCCCTGTACTCGCTGCCGACCGACCTGAAGGAGATGAAGTCCACCATTGACCGGCTGATGGCCGAGGAAGAGCAGTTCGGCCTGGCCCGCGACTACGAGCGGGCCGCGCAAAAGAAGGCCGAGCGCCTGCGCATCGAGGAAGAGTTCAAGCGCAAGCGCGACAAGTGGGAGAAGGAGCATCACCTCGACGAGGTGGTGGACGAGAAGGACATCGCCGAGGTCGTCGCCCAGTGGACGGGCATCCCTGTCAACCAGATGATGGAGACCGAGGCGGAGAAGCTGCTGCACATGGAGGAGCGCCTGCACGAGCGCATCATCGGCCAGGACGAGGCCATCCACGCGCTGGCCGACGCCATCCGCCGCGCGCGCGCCGGGCTGAAGAACCCCAAGCGCCCCATCGGCTCGTTCATCTTCCTCGGCGCCTCGGGCGTGGGCAAGACCGAGCTGGCCAAGGCGCTGGCCGCGTTCCTGTTCGACGACGAGGACGCGCTGGTGCGCATTGACATGAGCGAGTACCGCGAGCAGCACACCGTCAGCCGCCTGTTCGGCGCGCCGCCCGGCTACGTGGGCTACGAGGAGGGCGGCCAGCTGACGGAGGCCGTGCGCCGTCGCCCTTACCGCGTGGTGCTCTTCGACGAAATCGAGAAGGCCCACCCTGAAGTCTGGAACGCGCTGCTGCAAATCTTGGACGACGGCCGCCTGACCGACGGGCAGGGCCGCATCGTGGACTTCCGCAACACCGTCATCATCATGACCAGCAACCTGGGCACCGAGTTCGTGCGGAGGTCGGGCACGCTCGGCTTCCTGCGCAGGGGCGAGGACGGCGCCGCCGAAGACCAGAACAACGAGAAGATCGAGCGCGCGCTCAAGTCCACCTTCCGGCCTGAGTTCCTCAACCGGATTGACGAGATCATCACCTTCAAGCCGCTCTCGCTGGCGGACATGGAGAAGATCGTGGATATTCAGATGAAGGACATCCAGGAGCGGCTCTCGGAGAGCGGCCTGACGGTGAAGCTGACCGAGGCCGCGCGCCGGTGGCTGGCCCGCGAGGGCTACGACCCGCAGTTCGGCGCGCGCCCGCTGCGCCGCGCGTTGCAAAAGCACGTCGAAAGCCCGCTCTCGATGCGGATGTTGCAGGGCGAAGTCAAGTCCGGCGACACCGTCGTGGTGGATTACGTCGAAGGCGAGGGCCTGAAGTTCCGGCGCGAAGAGCCTATCCCCGTGCCGGTGGACGCGCCGGCCGGCGTGTAGCGTGGGATGGTCATGAATTACCGGAAGGGTGACCCCGTACGGGGCCACCCTTACTTTTTGCCGGTTGTCAAACCAGATAGAGAATACTCATAATTAACATCGTGTTTTCAAGCGTTGATATTGCCCGGGTACAGTGTCTATTTTTAGCCGAGCCGCACCCTGGAGCGAAGGCCGACTGCTTTGGCAGGCCGTGGCTTCACAGTCGCGAAGCACGTCGTAGGGCGGCCAATAATCTTAAATGCACCCCTCGTTTTGCCGTGTGCACGCCAAGGTTGTCAGGGAACAGGCCGCCCCTTCGTCCTTCGGCGGGCTTCGCAAAGCGA
>JAVQXV010000309.1:0-2870 GCA_033577755.1 Anaerolineales bacterium | reverse complement strand
TGGGCACGAATGGGCGAACACGAATGGACACGAATGAGTACGAATGGGCACGAATAGCTGAACGCGAATGATTACGAAGCGTTTGTGGGAATTCGTGACAATTCGTGTCCATTCATGGTTTGAGTTCGCTTGCCCTTCATCCTTGAACCTTCTTCCTTTCCCCTTCCCGGTATAATCTCTTTGCTCATGCCCTACTCCGGCCTTATCACGCGCTATCGCGATTACCTTACCCACCTCCCCAACAACGCCATCCCGGTCACCCTGCTGGAGGGCAATACGCCGCTCATCCCCGCGCCGCGCCTGAGCGCCGAGCTGGGCTGCGACATCCGGCTCAAGTTCGAGGGCCTCAACCCCACCGGCTCGTTCAAGGACCGTGGCATGACGGTAGCGATGACGGTGGCGGTGGCGGAGGGCGCAACGGCCTGCATCTGCGCCTCAACCGGCAACACTGCAGCGAGCGCGGCAGCCTACGCGGCGCGGGCGGGCCTCGCCTGCTACGTCCTCATCCCCCAAGGAAAAGTGGCAGCGGGCAAGCTTGCGGGCGCAGTGGCCTACGGCGCGACGGTCATTCAGGTGCAAGGCTCCTTTGACGACGCGCTGGCCATGGTGCGCGAGCTTTCGCAGCGCCGCCCGATCGCGCTCGTCAACTCCATCAACCCACACCGGATCGAAGGGCAGAAGACCGCCGCGTTTGAACTGGTGGATGCGCTGGGCCGCGCGCCCGATTGGCTCTGCCTGCCGGTGGGCAACGCCGGCAACATCACCGCGTACTGGAAAGGCTTCGTTGAATATCACGTCGCGGGCCGTTGCGCGAACTTGCCGCAGCTTCTCGGTGTGCAGGCGGAAGGCGCGGCACCGCTCGTGCTCGGCCACGCCGTGGAGAAGCCGGAGACGGTGGCGACCGCCATCCGCATCGGCCGGCCGGCGCGCGGCGAGGAGGCGCTGCAGGCCGTCGGCGAGTCCGGCGGGCGCATCCTGGCCGTCAGCGACGCCGAAATTCTGGAGATGCAGAAACGCCTGGCCGCCGAGGGGGTGTGGTGCGAGCCGGCTTCTGCGGCAGGGGCGGCGGGGCTGTTCAAAGAAGTGAAAGCCGGGCGGCTGGACGTGCGCGGGAAAACTATCGTCTGCGTCATCACCGGCCACGGGCTGAAGGACCCGGACGCCATCACCGCGCGCTTCCCCGCGCCGCGATCTATCCCGGCGACGATGAGCGCACTGGAGGCGCTGATCGAAGGTTGAAGCTGCCGAGAGCGTTGGCTTTGGTGCCCGGCTGCATGTGGGAACGGAGTAGAATCGGAGAACTGGAGATTGAGCCATGACCAGGTTTGATCGCATCACCATCAACCCGGCGCGTCTAAATGGACAGCCCTGCATCCGGCAGTTGCGGTTGACCGTTCGCCGAGTCGTCAGCGCTCTGGCGCTTTACCCAACTTGGGAGGATTTCAAACGCGACTATCCCGAACTGGAAGACGAGGACATCCGCCAGGCGTTAGATTTCGCTGCGGCTAACCTCGATGACTGCGTCGTCGAGCTTGCCTCCGCCGCATGAAGCTGTTGCTCGATCAGGGCTTGCCTCGAAGCGCTGTTGAACTCCTGCGTGCGGCAGGCCTGGATACGCTTCAACCGGCGAGGTCGGTCTGGCAGAAGCGACTGACGCTGAGATCATCTCCTACTGTGCCCAACAGGGCCACGTCATCGCTACGTTGGATGCGGACTTCCACGCATTGTTGGCTGTGTCGGGCGCAGCCGAGCCATCGGTTATCCGCCTTCGGATCGAAGGCTTGCGGGCTGAACCTCTGGCCGCGTTGTTGCAGCGTGTAGTCATTGAGTTCTCAAGCGAATTTAGAGGCCGGGGCCTTGCTGAGCGTTCAGGAACGAAGCGTTCGTATTCTTTCTTCCCATCGGTTCTCGTGAGCCGTGAACGATGAAAAAAGCCTCCGTCACCGTCCCCGCCTCCACCGCCAACCTCGGCGCAGGGTTCGATTGCCTGGCGCTGGCGCTCGGTCTGCGCAACACCGTTGAACTATACGAGACGAAGCAGGGCCTTGAGATTGACGTGGAAGGGGAAGGCGCCGAGCGGGTGGCCGCGGATACGACGAACCTGACCTATCGCGCCGCGCAGGCCGTATTCGAGAAGACGGGCTATCGGCCGCCGGGACTCCGCCTGCACGCCGTCAACGGCATTCCGGTCGGCAGCGGCCTCGGTTCTTCGTCTGCCGCCATCGTCGGTGGGTTGGCTGCTGCCAACGCGCTGGTGGGCGGTCGCCTCTCGCGCCAGGAGTTGCTGCGATTGGCGACGGAGATTGAAGGCCACCCGGACAACGTGGCCGCTGCCATCTTCGGCGGGCTGACGCTCGTCAGCGCTTCCGGCGAGGAGCTGCTGGTGAAGTCGCTGCCCGTGCCGCCGCTCAAAGTAGTGATTGCTTTGCCCGACCTCCGGCTCTCCACTGCACAGGCGCGCGCGGCTCTGCCGCAGCACGTGCCGCTTGAGGATGCCGTCTTCAACATCGGCCATGCTGTGTTCACCGTGCAGGCACTCACCGCCGGCGACTTCGAGTTGCTGCGCCGGGCGATGAACGACCGGCTGCATCAGCCGTACCGCAAGCGCCTGATCCCCGGCTACGATGCGGTTGCCGCCGAGGCGCGCAAGGCGGGTGCGGTCGCCGTTGCCCTCAGCGGAGCAGGGCCATCACTCGTCGCCTTCGCTCCCGGAAAGCACGGGGAGATTGCCGACGCCATGAAAGCCGCCTTTGAGGCCCACGGCCTGCCCTGCCGCACCTTCATCCTGCCGGTGGATCGGCAGGGGGTGCAGGTGAGTGTGGTCAGTCTTTAGTCTTCAGTCTTCATTCATCAATCATGACTGAAGACCA
>JAVQXV010000029.1:0-24450 GCA_033577755.1 Anaerolineales bacterium | reverse complement strand
AGCCGGCCGGGCGAAGGCGAGTTCGAACTGCGGACGCTGTACAACTTTCGGCAACAGTTGAGCCGCTACCGGCTGACGCACGGGGTCAACCTGCCGGAACAGGCTTTCGAAGCCATCACCGACCGGCAGCGGGTGGCCTTGCAGGTGCGCAGCGGGATGCAGCGGATGGACTCGACCCAAATCGCGAGCAACATTCTGGACGCCGGCCGCTTGCAGTTGTTGGTGGAAGGCGTGCAGCGGCTGCACCGGCCGGCCGGCGAAGCCGAGCGGGCAGAGTGGGCCGAGCACTTTGCGCCTTACGTCAAAGACACGGCGGGACACTTTGTCTATCGCCTCAAGGGCCAGGCTGCCACCCAAGCTCATCTCCAGGCGGTCGGGCAGGCGTTGTCTGTCCTGTTGCAGGCGCCGGCGCCCACCCATGCCGCCGAAGTCGCTTTCCGGGTGGTGCAGCGCTTGTTCACCGAGAACTTTCACGTCCACGAGCGGCAGGCGCGTGCCAAAGAAAACCACGAGCTGTCTTCCGGCAGTCTGCAATCGCCGGATGACCCGGAAGCCGGCTATCACACCAAAGGCACGGCTCACTCCAAGGGCTATGTCGTCAACCTGACCGAGACCTGCGACCCGCAGAATGCGCTTCAGCTGATTACCAAAGTCCAGGTCGCTCCGAACAACACCACCGACGCCCAACTCCTGAACGAAGCCCTGCCCAACCTGAAGGAACGCACCGCGCTGGACACGCCGGTCACCGACGGCGCCTACGCTTCAGCGCAAAACGATGCAGACCTACACCGCCATAACGTCCAACTCATCCAGACCGGCCTGCGCGGGGCGCCCCCCGACCCGACGCGCTTCAGCCTGGCCGACTTCGAAATCCGGCAGGATGAGCAGGGACAGCCGTGTGCGCTCACCTGTCCGGGCGGACAGACCGTGCCGGTGACGCGCGGGCGCAGCAGCGGCTTCCCGGCCCGTTTCGCGCCGGAGACGTGCGCCGCCTGTCCGTTTCAGCAGAGCGGCCAATGCCGCGCCCGACCGCAGCAACGTGACCCGCGCTATGTCCTGACCTTGAGTATGCACGCAAAGGTTGTCAGGGAAGGTGCCGCCCCTTCGACTGCCGCTTCGTTTCGCTCAGCGTCCGCTCAGGGTGCGGCTGACAGGTTTTGCGTGCAAACAACAGTTAGCGTTCGTTGGCAGATGTGAAAGCCGGTGGCCAGCGATAGACAGCCATGTTTTCGCCGCCGGCAGCCGGGCTGTAGGGCGCGCCGGTGCGAAACACCTCCTGCGCGGCAACCGCTTCCGTCAACTTTGGATACCAGCCGGGGAAGGTGACCAGATATTCCGCGCCCTGCCGGGTGAGCCAGTCGGCCAGGCGTGCCTCGTCGCGGATGAAGCCGATGACTTCAGGCGAGATCAGGCCGGCCAGGTCAAGCAGGGGTCGGTTGCCGAAGTAGCCGAGCGCGCCGATATCGTGCGCGGCGATGAGCGCGCCGGGCGGCGTGTTGGCCGCGACCCAGCGCGCCGTCGCGGCCATCTCCGTCTCGATGATGCGTACATCGCGGGCGTAGAGCAAAGCGCCCTGCCCCCAGAAAATCAAGGCCAGCGCGCCAAAGGCTGCGGCCCACGTCCGGCTTAGTACACGCGGCCAGAGTCGCTCGCTGTGCAAACGCCAAAGCTCCCACACGCCGCCCACGCCAAGCACAATCAGCACAGGGATGACGGGCATGACGTAGCGGCCATACTGATAGCTGACCGGCAGGCGCAGCACATAGGCGGCGATGAAGGCCCCCGCCCAAAGCAGCGGCAGCAGCTGCTCCCATCTCCGTTCCTGCACCGCCCGCACTGCTCCGGCTGCGAGGCCCGGCAGCAGCAGAACCTGCGCCCCGATCCACGGCAGCAAAGCGACGCCCGGCTCGCAGCGACCGTTCAACTCGCAACGCCAGACTGCGCGCGCCCACAGCGGGAACTCGCGCATCACGGCGTACTCGGCCTGCTTGGCATAGAAGGTGTTCGGCCAGGGGCTGCCGCTCAGCCAGAAGTTGAAGCCAAGGTACAGCCCGAACACGGCGGCGAACGCGGCCAGCAAGTGGAGCAGCGCCTTCCATCCGCGCCAGCGCGGCCAGACCAGCCGCGCCGCAACGAATGGCAGCAGGGTCAGGCCGTCGGGCCGGAGGAGGACGCTGAAGCCGGCAACGAGTCCGAGCCAGCCGGGCCGTTCCTCCGGCAATGCGAACGCGGCCAGCGCCAGCGCGGCGAACAACACCGTCTCCATGCCGGACATCGCCGCCCAGCCGAGATGCCACTCCAGCGCCACGACCGCGCCGGCCAACAGAGCCGCCATCCGCCGCTCCGGCCAATAGACGGCCACCAGCCGGTGCGCCAGCCAGGCCGCGAGGCTCAGGCTCGCCGCGCCGAGCGCATACGTCCACAGGCGCGGCTCGAGGCGCAACATGTAGCCGAGCGCAATCAGGCCTGTCCATAGCGGCGCGGTGGAGCCGGCGGAGGGCCGGCCGGGGATGAAGGCGAACTCGCCGCGCATGCCCAGATTGCGGGCGTAGGTCTGGTGAATCCAGGCGTCATCCAGACCAAATCCAACGTAGCCGTAGGCGCGGCTAACGCTCAGATAGACGAGCGCGGTCAGCACGCTTAGCAGCACGAACAAAGTGAGGGGGGAACGCAGCCGGGCGATGGGCTTCATGAGTTACGGCGCTCGCTCAAGCACATAGGTCTCCCCAAAGGTGGCGCGCAGTTGCAGGCGCGGCTCGCCGGTCGGGTCGGCGGCTAAGCCGGCCAGCCCCTCGGCGACGTTGGCATCCAGCACCAGCCAGCGCGCGTCGAAGTCGGCCATGGCGCGCAGCAGGGTCTCCACATCGTCGGCGGGGATGGCGATGGAGGCCAGGCCGGTATGGTAATAGAAGGCCGGCGGGTTGTTGACGGCGACGACGGCCCCCGGCCCCGCCGCGCGCATCAGCCACCGCCCGACCTCGACATACACGGCGTCCGCCGCCGCGCCGCCGCGTATCTGCGGCAGGAAGCGCAGGCCGGTGAGCGTCAGCGCGCCCAGCACCAGCAACAGCGTGAACACCGGCTTCGAGCGCTGCGGCTGCCAGTGCGTGAGGACCCGTGCCACTCCCTCGACCGAGGCATCCAGCCCGGCGACCGCGAGCGCGGAGATGAACGGCAACAGCGCCGCCCCGGAGTGAAAGTAGCCGCCGCGCGCGCCGGGAAAGGTAAAGGCGAAGGTCATCGCGGCGAACAACAACGCGCCGTACAACGCCGCCAGCTGCGTCAGCGGATGCCGGCGCAGAACCCATAACCCAATCATGAAGAACGGAAACGCGATAATCCCGGCCTGAGCCGCTGCCAGATTGCCGAAGTTCACACCGAATGCCCCCCACTTGTCCTGCAAAATCTGCTCCCAGCCCTGTGCCAAATAGCGTGCAGGCGTCAGTTGCTCCGGATGGTAGGTGAACAGCTCGTCGTAGTTCGTCAGCCACAGCGCGCGTGCACCGTTAGGGGCCAGCGGCGACCCGACGACGAGCAGGTTGCGGAGGAACCAGGGGGACATGAGGAGGAGGTAGCCGGCGAGGAGGAAGATTGAAGATTGAAGATTGGAGATTGGAGAATGATGGCGGGAGCGTGTGACGGCGTTGAAGATGAGGAGGCTGAGCAGGACGAGGGGGCCATCGGCGCGGGCGAGGTGGGCGAGGCCGGCGAGCAGCCCGCTGAGCAACCACCAGCGGCGCGGCGTCGGCGAGGAGGTGGAACGGTGAAAGGCGAGTAGCGAGCCGGCGGCGCACAGTCCAAAGAGCGCGAACGAGTCGATGTTCGTCCAAAACGGGAAGTAGAAGGCGCTGAAGAGGGTCAGCAGCGCAGCGGCCCAGGCATGGCGACGCTGACCGGTCAGGACGCGCGCAACGCCGCAAGCCAGGAGCGGCAGGGCGGAGGCGGCCAGCACCATCGGAACCTGCGCCGCGCGGAAGGCGAGCGCGTTCGGGAGCGGGCCGCCGGCCAGCGCCTCGGCCAGAGCGATGAAGGGCACAGCGGCGAGAGAAGTGAGCGGCATCCAGTACAGGTGGCTGGGCGCAGGCAGTTGGCGCAGCGGGCTGAAGTAGTTCCACACGTACGGCTCGGTGAAGCCGTAGCCGCGCGCCAGCCGCAGCGCGCCGCCGAAGTAGTAGTGCGCGTCCATGTAGCCGGGCTGGGTGATGAAGCCAGCCGCCAGCGCGTTGACGGCGACGCCCACTATGAATAGGGACAGCAGGTCGCGGCGCATCCGGCTCATGGCGCAGAGGGCAAGGCGTACAGCGTGTACGCGCCGCCGAAGCTCTCCACCGGCGTCAACTGCGCGCGCAACCGCTCCAGCTCGGCCCAGTCTTCCGGCGTCTCCAGCGAGTCGCTGCGCCGCACGCGCACGAACTCCGCGCCCCAATCAGCAAGCAGCAAATGCGTGAAACCGGCATTTCGCCACGCTGCCAGAATGTTCTCGGCTGAGCCGAGAGTCCGGCGGAGGTGCCACCAGCGGTCAATAATCTCGTCCGGCGCGCAGCGGTTGATGGAGGCGCATTCCAGCGAGCGCGGCTCCCACAGGAAGACCACGCGCGCGCCGGCGGGCAGCGCGTTCACGCGCTCGAGGGCTGCTGCGTGCCAGCCCAAATAGGCGCGCCGATAGTCGGAGGCGCTCTGCACGCCGGCCAGATACGCCAGCGGGCTGCGCGCGCTGAAATACAGCGCATGTTCCATCAGGCTCAGGGCCAGCACAAAGCCGACCAGCGCGCGCGTGATGAAGGACAAACGCAACTGCGGCGTATCGAAGCAGAACAACACGGCCAGACCGGCCGTCGCCAGCACGGCCAGCGCCGGGAACATGGCAAAGAACAGGCGCGCCTGCACAGCGTACTTCGAGACGAACATCAGCGCCACCCAGCCCACATAACCGGCAACGCAGAAGACGGCCAGCAGCCAGAGCGCGCGCCTTCGCCCTTCTCCCACGAAACGCCAGCCCGCGGCCAACGCCAGCGGGAGGAAAACCCACAGCGGGCCAAGCGTCGCGTCGTAGTCGTTGCCGCCCTGCACGCCGAGGAACACCGCGCGAAAGAAAATCAGCGCCGCGTTCAGCGGATTGTGCTCAATCAGGTCGGGCCGGTTGTAGAAGGTCAGCCGCCAGGCATCCATCCACTTCGTCGGAAAGAGGAGCGGGTAGGCCGGGTTGCCGGTGAAGAGCAGGTTTTTGAGGGGCCAGGGGGAGGCGGTGAGGAGGAGGGGGAGGAGGAAGGAGGGTATTGCGTATGGCTTATTGCGTATTGCGTGTTGCGTATGGCGTATTCCGTATTCCGTATTCCGTGAGTGGAGCGCCGTGTGATAGACGATGACGCCGAGGGCGGCGAGGGGGACGATGGCGCCGGTGTATTTGCAGCCGAAGGCGAAGCCGGAGAACGCGCCGGCCAGCGCCAGCCAGCGCGGCGCGGAGGTGCTGCGCCACCGGTCGAGCGCAATCAACACGCCCAGCGCCATCACCATTAGCAACAACTCGGCATAGGCCCAGGCCAGCGAGATGGCAATGGTGTACGCGGAGAACAGGATGGCCGGCGCCGTGGAGGCCCAGTCCGTGCCGAGGATGCGCCCGGCAAACCCGGCCAGGCCCAGCACCAGCACCGCGCCGAAGGCCCAGCCCAGAGCCTGCGCCGCAATCTCGCCGCGCCACAGGTAGGCGGCGGTGAAGAGCATCTCGTTCAGTTGCGGGAAGCCGCTGAACATGAAGGCGGGGTCCACGCGCAGGTGGCCAAGCTCCGCGTACCGGCGCGGCAGCGTGAGGTGATAGACCAGCGCGTCCCAGCTCAGCGGCGGCGCCAGCGCCGGCAACAGGCCCAGCGCCAGCGTGATCGCAACGAAGGCCGCACACCACCGCTGCCAGAGACTCTGCCCACCCAACAGGCGCAGGCCCTGCAATACATCGGCCCACCAGGCGCGCGCCTCACGCCATGTAAAGAGGAAGACGGCTAGCGATAGACCGGCGACCGCCGGCAAGGTCAACGCACCGACGAGGCCGAGCGCCAACAGACTCAGGGCCAGCGCCCCCCACCCTAGCGCCGCGGCCAGTAACGCGCGTTCGCCCGGCCACAACTCATCAGCCGGGAGCCAGTGCAGGAGACGCAGGCCCAATGCGCCGGCAACGGTCGTCAGCCAGAGCGCCGCGCCGAGGTCGAGCGCCACGCCGAGCAGGTGCGCGGCCTGCGCGGGCGTTACCGGTTTGTGGACGGCGTAGTATCCGGCCAGCACCGCAACGAAGAGGAGGGCCAATCCGAGGGCAGCCAACGATCGCGGGTTGCGCGTCATGGCGACAATCCCAACTCGGCCAGCCGGACGCGAGCCTCATCCAGCGCCGGCTCGATGCGCAGCAGGGCGCGATACAGGTCGGCGGCTTTCTCAGGCTGACCGTTTGCCAGACGCAGCTCGCCCAGCGGCAGCAATCGCCGCGCCATCTCCGGCGAGAGGTCGGCGCGCGCCAGCTGCGGCAACTCGTCCACCGGCAGCGCACGCCGCTGATAGGCGAAGTAGGCGTGCGGCGTCCAGCCCGCCGACCCCCAACCGAGCGAGCCGTATTCGCTTACCGCCCACCAGACGTTCTCGTAGCGGATCAGCGCCTCCGCCGTTCGTCCCTGCGCGTGCGCAATCTCGCCTGCTGTCAGCAGCGCGTCCACCTGCTGTTCAATCTGCACGTTCTGCACCCAGAGCGCGTTCTCGATCTGCCGCTCCGCCAGCGCCCAGTCGCCGCGGGCGCGCGCCAACTCGGCCAGGCCGGTGTACACCCAGGGCAACTGCGTGTTGTCGCGCCAGGCCGCGAGCAACTCCTGCTCGGCCTCGTTTAGTTGACCGGCGGCGACCAGCGCACGAACACGCTCTAGCGGCGGCGATTCCGGCAACGTCGCGGTGGCCAGTGCCTCGCGGCGCACCGGTGTCTCGCTCCAAAAGCTCAGGCCCGCGCTCGCAGCGCGCAGCGAAAGGAACCGCCGGTACGCTGCCCGCGCCGTTTCCGGCTGGCTCAGCGCCTCAGCGTATAGGCCAAGATTGAGATGATAGGTCGCGGCGAGCGGAGCAAGCTGCGTCGCCTGCTGCATGGCGGCGAGGGCGTCCGCGCGGCGGCCTGCCTGCCAGTAGAGCGCGGCCAGGTTCGCATGCGTCACGGCGTAGGCCGGCTCCAGGTCGCGGGCACGTTCCAGTCGCGCAATGCCGGCCTCCAGCGCCGCCGTGTCGCCCTCCGCCGCGAGCCGGCCATAGGCATAGCCGGCCTGCTGCCAGTAGAAGGCCAGCGCGGGGTCGGCGTTCGCGGCCTGGTCGAAGAGCTGCGCTGCGCGCGCCCAATCGTCGCCGGCCTCGACGGCTTGCTCGGAGAGGGCGTACGCGCGCAGGCTGTAGCCGGTGAAGAGTGCGGCGGCCAGGCCGGGGAGGAGCAGCCAGAGCGGATGAAAAGACGTCGGTCGCGCTTCGGACTCCTCGGCCAGCGTGCAGCCGAGCAAGATGGCGAGCGGCAGGGCAACGGCGAGGTAGCGCGTGTGGTCGTCCACCTGCGAGTGCGCGAGGAAGCCGGCCCAACTCGCCGCCACCGCCGCCCAGCGCGCGCGCGCCGCAAAGCCCGGCTTGTGTCGCGCCTTCCACAACGCAACAGCAATTGCGACCACGACGAATATCACCGCACCGAGGCCAATCAGCCCGGACTCTGCGGCGGTGGTAAAGGCCACGCTGTGCGCGTGCAGGTAGATGCGGTCGGGCGGCGAAGAGCTGTAGCGCATGTAGGCGGTGGGGAACGTGCCCGGCCCCGTTCCCCAAATCGGCGACGAGGTGAATGCCTGCCAGGCCGCGCCCCAGAACAGGCTGCGCGCCTGCGTCGCCGGCCCCTGCGTGGCGCTGCCCTCGAAGGTGAAGACGCGATAGACGGCGAAGGCGAACATCGCAGCGGCGATAGCCGCGAGGACGAACAGCAGGGCCGGGCGCGCGCGCAGCCAACCCCACGCGGTCACGGCGCGCGCGCGCGCGTCCTCCGAGACAACCGCAATCCACAACGTCGCCAGCACGCCGAGCGCCACGGCCAGCCCGACCTGCCCACCGCGCGAGAGCGTGAAGGCCTGCACGCCCAGCGCCGCAATCAGCCAGAGGAGCAGGAGGATGCGAGTCGCCCGGCGCGGCGTGACCAGCGCACGCGCCAGCGCCGGCGGCGTCAGGATGTTCAGAAACGACGAGAGCAGGTTGGCATCGCCGAACACCGAATAGAGCCGGTATTGAAAATCCGGCGCGACCGTCTGGCCGGCGGTCAGCGCCAGCCAGCTCAGGTAACGCTGCGCCAGCTCCGTCCCCGCCAGCCCGATGACGATGCTGCCCACAATCAGCAGAGTCTTCTCCGTGAGCTCCGCCGGCCAGCCGGAGCGCGTGAGCGTGTAAGCGCCGTAGAAGATGATGATGTAGGCCACGGCCTGCGCCGGAAGCGGCAGGCTGCGGCGCACATCCTGCGAGAGCAGCACGGTGACCAGCTGCGCGCCGAGGAACACCAGTGCCGCCCACTCCAGCCCGGCGCGGGGCACGGCCTGACGGCGCAGCAACAGCCCGCCCAGCCACAATCCGCCGAGCGCCAGCATCAGCAACGTCGAGAGCAACTGCACCCGGAACGTCACCAGGCCGTTCACGCCGCCGCCGATGAGGATGACGTAGGCCCAGAGCAGAATCAGCAGCGCCTCGCGCAACAGGTAGAGGCGAGGGGCGGAGAGGCGGGGGAACGCTTCAGGGATTGCGGCCATAGACGGCTGCCACATCATCGCGGTACAGCTCGCGCCAGCGCGGGTTCTCGCTCAGCCGGTCGCCCAGCAGCGAGTCGGCCTCGATCACCACAAGTCGCACGCCGTAGCGGTCGAGCATCGCTTCGTAGCCGGGCCGGCCCAGCGCGACGCGCAGGTACTCGCGCAGGAAGGCGTCGTCGTACAAATCGGTGCGGCCATCCACGAAGACGGGGTACTCCGGGTAGAGCGCCCACATCAGGTAGCCACCGAAGTTGTAGGAATTGAACATCGGCCCCGGCGGGCGCTCGCGCCGGATAAACTCCGCTGCGCCCACCGGCGAGACCTTCGCAATCGCCCGCTCGTTGGCCGAGGTCGGCAGCACGGTGAAGACCTTGAGCATGGCTGCAAGCGCAAGCACGACGAGGAGTACCCAGTTGAGGAGAGCGTTGCCGGCGAAGGCAGGCCGGTCGTCGCTGCTCGGGGCGAGCAGGCCGGCGGCGTGGCGCGTCAGCAGCGGCGGCGCGACGACGGCGAGCAGCGGCACGTTGCGCCCGGCGAGGAAGCCGAGATAGGCCACTCCGCACACCAGCACCAGGTCGGTCACGTCCACCGGGCGGCGCGAGAGCGCAACCACGGCGAAGGTCGCCAGCAGCAGCCAGAGGAAGACCTGCTGCTCCAGCGCGTGAAAGTTGGGCGACTGCCACTCCTGGATGAACTCGCGCAGCGCGCCGATACCGACCGTCTTGAAGGGATACCACAACCTCTCCGGCCCGGCGGGGTTGAGGGCGACGGCCAGAGCGCAGAGGAGACTGATGCCGAGGAGGTACAGCAGAGGCCTAGGCGAAGGGCGCAGTGCGTATTGCGTATTGCGTGATGACCACCACGCCCACCCAAACTTGAGGGCCTCGCCGGCGAAGGTGAGCGCGAGCAGGATGAAGCCGATGGCGAAGCCGCCGTGGGCGTTGGCCCAGAGCGCCATAAGCGGCGGCAGCAGCCACAGCTCCCTCTCCTGCCGTGAGAGGGTGAGCGCGCTTCCTGCTCCGCCGGCGAGTTCAGCCGGAGAGCGAGGGCGCCGCCACCGATAGAGTATGAGCGCGAACGCCGCCGCCAGCACAAGCGAGGCCAGCTGTGGGCGCGCCGACCAGTAGATGCCGGAGACGGTCGCCGCCAGCACCAGCGCGAAGGCGCGCAAGAGCGGCGGGCCGGAGCAGGCCGGGTACACCAGCGCGAACGTCAGCGTCACCAGCGCCGCTGTGAACACGTTCAGCCCGGCATAGCCGAAGTTGGCGAAGAGCCAGTACAGCGGAACTTGCACAATCCAGCCGGGGATGCGCCAGTCGGCGCCGGCGCGCGTGTGCGAGAACGGGTCGGTCTGCGGGATGGCGCCGTGGGCGACGATCCACTGGCCGGTGCGCAGGTGCCACCAGGTATCCGTATCCGCCGCCACGCGCGCGGCCATGGCGAAGATGGCCAGGAAGGTGAGCGCGACGACGAGGCGGTTGAAGGTGAGGGCTTTCAAGGGATGCAACCCTCAGCGCAATTTTGCTGATGGTTCTGGACGCAGCACCACCACGCCGACGCCGACGAAGCGCCGTACCTCCACGACACGCTCAGAGTGAGCGGCAAACCACTCGGACAAGCGCGAATCTGACAACGGGTCAAAAACAGCCCAATTGCTCACAAAAGCATGATTTGAGTCTTTCATGCTTCGCAAAACAACCACGACGGTATCGTCAACCTCTTCCAGGGCAGCCGGTTGATTGAAGAGCACGCCGGCAATCGGTTGATTACTCCGATAGGGGAGCAAACACAGGGCTGTTTCATTATCCTGGGCAAACAAGGGGGTGTTTGGGTAAGCAGCCTGAAGGAAATTCGCAGCGCCGCGCCAATCTTCTTTCGCATATTGTGGGGCCAAATGGAGGCGCACGCTCGAAGCCGCCATCCCGGCAAGCAAAACAAACGCGCTACTCGCAAATACGATCTGCGACCACCGGGCTGAACGCGCCTGCAACTCAATCAGGCCGCACGCCAGCAAAATTACCAAGGCAATGAGTTGTGGATACCAATATCGGTCTACGTACACCGGCTGCCGCCCAAAAGAGATGAACCACGCTGTGGTCATGGGCAGCAACAGCCATAACAGGAGAAGCTGTAGCGCCTTGGGTTGTGTGCGCCAAAGCGCCCTGCTTCCCCCAATCAACACCAGCAAACACACGACCAGCAAAACCCCGTTCCACCACGTTAGTTGCTGCGGTTCCGCACTGATGAAATTAAGCAGTGTTTGGATAGGTGCGAAGACCGTGATACGTGGAATCCAGGCATTGTCTACGGGTGGATTTCCGCTTAGCACAAAAGCCAGCTGGCAAGCGGCGGCAGGGACGGAGGCCAGCGTCTGCCAGACAAACCAGCGCCGAAAGCGTAGCGGTTCCTGCCGTAGATACAGAACAAGATAGAGAAACTGCGCCAAAGCGAAGGCAACACCCAGATAGTGTGTAAGGTAAAGCGCCGTGTGAGCGGCTACCATCAAGCGTGGCTTGCGTCCCTGCTCTGCCCAGCGCCAGAACCCCCACAAGGCCAACGCCGCAAATAGCAGGTAGAAACCATACGGACGGGCCTCACGTGCGTACCAGACAGAAAACGGTGACAGGGCCAAAAGCGCCGCCGCCCACAGCCCTACCCGACGATTGAGAATGCTCCGGCCAACGTGATACACCACAGGCAGGGCCAGGACCTCAGCCCAAACGGAAATCAGGCGCAGGGAGAAGTCGCTCAAACCAATTAGATCGGACAACCCACGCGCCGCCAGATAATAGAACGGCGACGAAAAGTTGTCGGTGAGGAACAGCTCCCACATCTTTCCCCACGGCAACCAAACCAGCAACCAACTCCAGGCTTCATCCAACCACAAGCTATGTTGAGTAAGGCTCAAGAGCCGAAAGGGAAGCGCAACTAACAGGATTAGGGTGAGCCAAAAGACATCAATCGTACGCGAAGAGGGATGCATCGAATCCAGTTAGAAATGCGGCGGGGTCGCCGGTAAGTCAAACTTCAGATTGTGGTGATAAGCAGCGGCTTTTTAGGATGCGACTCTCCATTTGCCAAATATCATAACCAAGCGCTGCCCAAGTCATGAAAATCAGCACCAGTTGCACCCAGTCCGGCCAGACCCAACCGGACCGGGAATTGAAAAGCAGCGACAAATAAGGACTGCTGCTCAACAGCCACAGCCCCAAACCCGGCCAAAAGCGTCTTTGCCACAAGGGGACCAATCCAAGCGTTGCCAAGACGGCCAGGCTGGCACCGCCGGTGTAGGGTGAGAGCAACATGGAAGCCGCAATCAAAAAGCCCGCTTTCTCCCGGCTGAGAGTCGGCTTGCCGAGTTGTCCCAACCACACGGTTGTAGCCAACATGGCCAACCAGACGAACCATGTCCAGAACGGCGATATTTCCGCCCAGCGGGCGATGCCCAGCCAGCCTGCATTCCCGGTTGTCCTGGCGGCATGCGACAGGAAACTGCCCTCAGCACCGAAAGCCGAAGCAAGCCAATCACTTCCTGAGACAAGCATACTGGGCAAAATCAACCCTGCCACCCCGGCGCCGACCATCAATAAGCGTTGGATTGGCCAGGACTTCAGCAACTGCCAAACAAGCATCAGCAGCAACAGCCAGCTCTCCTGAACCTTCGCTGTTGCCAGAAGGATGCCGAAGACCAAAGCCCAGGGATTGGGGTGGCGCAACCCGTTCATAATCAAGAGGACACCGCCCACCACCAACGCGGCTAGGTTGCCCTCCACCAGTAGCCGTATCGTCCAAAAAGAGAGCAGCAAGGCAAGGGTCAGCCAAATGTTGGCCCGTCCATCGCGACAAGGCGGCACGCTAAGCACTAAAACGACAACGGTTAGCAACGTCCAGAGCGCCCAACTTATTCGAAAGGGCAGTAAGGCGAACGGCCACACCAACCACATCGTCCAGGGTGGGTTGTTAAGACCCGGGCTGTATTTCAGCGAGCCACTTTGCCAAGCGCCCCAAAAGACATTCCGCCAATCGGCACCGTAACCGACGTCATCCAGCGGCAGGAACTGCGCCGCCCACAGGAACAATCCCACAGCGATCACCAGCAACACACCGGCGAGGAGCAAGTGCGCCCAAGCCGGCCGGCTGTTCCAAATGTGGAGAAACGAAGAGGGAAACAGGTTCATAAGTGCTGAAGGGCATCTCAGCCGAAGGTCAACGAAGCTAAGAATACTGCAAAGAGCGGAGCGGCACAGTTAGGTTTGGTCGGTAGGCGGTTGGCGCAGGGGCCACTTTTCCGTCCTATAACCAACGCTGCCAAAGTGCATGTTCCTACTACAATGGCGCCCATGCCATCGCTGCTCGCTCGCCTAAGTCACGCCGCGCCCTGGCTCATCGCCGCGCTGGCCCTGGGCGCGCGCCTCCTGCCGACACCGCGCACCATTGACGACGCCTTTATCACCTTTCGCTACGCCCGCAACTTGCTCGACGGGCTGGGCTTCGTCTATAACGCCGGCGAGCCGGTGCTCGGCACGACGACGCCGCTGTACACGTTGCTGATGGCAGCCCTGGCCGGCCTGACCGGCTGGCGAGACTTCCCCTGGCTGGCGCTCATCGTCAACGCGCCGGCGGATGCAATCACCTGCCTCTTGCTCCTGCGCCTGGGGCACACGCTGACCGGCCATAGCGCCGTCGGCCTGGCCGCAGCGCTGTTGTGGGCCGTCGCGCCGATGAGCGTGACCTTCGCCATCGGCGGGATGGAGACCTCGGTCTTCATCCTGCTGCTTGTGCTGAGCGCCGACCTGTACCTGGGCGGCCGTTACCGGGGCGCGGCCTTTGTTGCGGCGCTGCTGCTGCTCACCCGGCCCGACGGGGTGCTGTTCGCCGGCCTGTTGGGCCTTGATCTGGTCTGGCGCAGCTGGCGCGCTCAACGGAACGTGCCTTGGCGGGAGGCTGCCATCTTTTTGCTCACCCTCACGCCGTGGGTGCTCTTTGCCTGGTGGACCTTCGGCTCACCTATCCCTCACTCCGTCGCCGCTAAGACGGAGGCCTACCGGCTCGACGCCGGCTCAGCGCTCATCCGCCTGATCCAGCACTACAGCACGCCGTTTTTCGAGAACGAGTTCCTGGGACGTGGCTGGCAGTTGGCCGGCGTCTTCGTCTACCTGTTCCTGACCCTCACTGCCGGCCTGAACGCTTCTCGGCGCGACACACGCACCTGGCCACTGGCTTTATATCCCTGGTTGTACTTCATCGTCTTCGCCGCCGCCAACCCGCTGATTTTCCGCTGGTACCTGGCACCGCCCTTGCCTTTCTTCTTCTTGTTCATCCTATCCGGTCTGTGGCAATTGGCCGAACACTTCTCGCGGTTGTTGATGCGTTTCCGGCCTCAGCTTTCGACTCTCAACCTCCAATCTGCAACCTTCTTCCTCCCTCCTTCTCTCTTCCTTCTTCCTTCTTCCTTCTTCCTGTTCACCTCCCTGGCCGCGTGGACGCTGCGCCCCGACCACGGCCCGCAGTGGCCGGCGCCACAGATGGCCTGGCACGCACTGGAGCTTTTGTACACGGAAGTTGGAAAGGACATGGCCGGGCAGGTCGCCCCTCAACGCACGGTGATCGCCGCCGGCGATATCGGCGCGCTCGGCTATTACTCCGATGCGCAGATGCTGGATACGGTCGGGCTGATTTCGCCGCAGGCCACCGCTTACTTCCCGCTCGACCCCGATGTCTATGCAATGGTCTATGCCGTCCCGCCGCAGCTAATTCTGGACGAACGACCGGACTACGCTGTGTTTTTGGAGATTTACGTCCGCAACGGCCTGCTGCGCGACGCGCGCTTTCAGGCCGAGTACACCCTGCTCAAGAAAATTCCGACCGACATCTACGGCAGCGAAGGGATGCTGGTCTTCAAGCGTACTCGACCGTGATCGGCCATGTAGTGAAACGGCAACGAGATTTGCACCGGCGCGTGGGGGAATAGGGCGAGGCTCATAAGGAACAAGGGTTAGGGTTAGCCGGCATAACGCAAGCAAGGGCGGAAAGCCAATGTGTGCATGCAAAGATTGTCAGAGAACGTGCCGCCCCTCCGACTCCGCTCAAGGTGTGGCTGACTTGTTTTGCGCGCACACAGTCCAAGGTCCAAGCTCATGCTTGATGGATTCATCTCTCGTCTGCTAAAATCCCGCCCGCTCCGGCGCTGAGGCCCGAGCATTCATCTCAACCAGGGCGTTGTACCCTTCGCCCGAATGCTTCTCTTAGAAAGGGCTTGACTCCATGCGAGTGCTATTGCTCAAGGATGTATATAAGCTTGGCCACGCCGGCGACGTGAAGAAGGTCGCCGACGGCTATGGGCGCAACTACCTGCTGCCACAGCGGCTCGCCGTGCTGGCGACGCCGGAGGCCCTCAAGCAGGCCGAGACGCTGCGCCAGAACGCCGCCATTGCGCGCGCCAAGCTTAATGAAGAATTGAAGAGCGTCGCCGAGCAACTGTCGGCGCTGACGCTGGTCTTCCCGGTCAAGGCCGGCGAGACCGGCAAGCTCTACGGCTCCATCACCGCCGCCCACATCGCCGCCAAAATCAAGGAAGTCTCCGGCCTAGACGTGGATCGGCGCAACATCTCCACGCACCCGCTGCGCGAGCTGGGCGAGTACAAGGTGCAGGTGCGCCTGACGTCGGACTTGATGCCGCAGGTGAAGGTGATCGTCCATCGCGAGGGCGAGGCGCCTAAGACCGGCGCCCCGACGGCGGAAGCGCCCGCGCCGGCTGAGCCGGCTGCCGAGCCGGAGTCAGCCGCAGAAGCGCCGGCGGCCTGAGCGTTCGCCGCACGACCGTCGCGCGTGACCGAGTCAGACCACGCAAGCCATCGGCCTCGCTCTCGCCGGTGGCTTTCTTGTTTGCGATGAGCGTCATCGGCGAGCAACTGCGCAAAGCGCGTGAAAGCCGCGGCCTGTCGTTGGAGGACGCCGAGCGAGCCACGCGCATCCGCGCCAAACAGCTGGCGGCCATGGAGGCCGGCGATTTCACCGGCTTCGCCTCGCCATCCCAGGCGCGCGGCTTTTTGAGGAACTATGCGGCCTACCTTGGGCTGGACGTCGAGGCGCTGCTTGCCGAACTGCAAACCAACTCACGCAAGCGCAGCCTCTTCACGCTCGCGGCCCCGGCACGCAAACCTGAGGCGCGTCCCAGGCCGGCGCCCACTCCGGGGATGCCCCCGGTGCGCGACGCCTGGTGGCGGCGCGTCTTCACCCGCGACCTGCTGATCGGCGTCGTGGTCGTCGGCCTGTTCGGATTGCTACTCACCTGGGGCGCGTGGCAGTTGTGGCAGGGCGGCTTTACGCCTGCTCTCACCGCCACGCCGCGCCCAACGTTCAGCGTACTGGGCATTACGCCGCAGACCGCGCCGGCAACGCCCACACCGACCGCGCCTGCCGCCACGCCGACCGCGCCGCTGCCGACGCCGTTACCCAACTATGTGGGCGTGAACGTTCTTGTGCACGCTGAGCAACGCCTGTGGCTGCGCGCGGTGGTAGATGGCGCTGAGACCTTTGTCGGGCAGATGGCCCCCGGCCAGACGCGCGAGTTCGTCGGCAACACGGTCGTGGAGCTATGGACGGGCAACGCTCGCGGCACGCGCGTCGTGTTCAATGGGCAGGATCAGGGCACGCTTGGCGATTTGGGCGAAGTGGTGATTCGCCTGTGGACGGTGGATGGTGCGGTGACGCCGACGCCATCACCAACGCCGTGAGAGTGACGGATACATTCGAACGTATTCCGTATTTCGTGTTGCGTATCGCGTACGGAATACGCAATACGCAACACCCAATACGCAACAGAAAGCAGAATGTCGAAGCTCAAACCCAAACACTTCCATCTCGTCAGCCTCGGCTGTGCCAAGAACACGGTGGACTCGGAGAGTATGGCGCAGCTGCTGAGGCAGGCGGGTTATACCCCCACCGACCAGCCGGACAAGGCCGAGGTGCTCATCGTCAACACCTGCGGCTTCATCGGCCCGGCCAGACAGGAGTCGGTGCGCGTGCTCAACGAGCTGGCCGGGCGCAAGAAGCGCGGGCAGCTGCTTATCGCCGCCGGCTGCCTCTCCCAGCGCTATGGCGCGGAACTGCTCAAGTGGTCGCCGGGGATTGACGGCATCATCGGCACGCGGCGCTGGATGGACATCGTGGACTTCGTCCGGCGGCTGCGTGAGCGCGGGACGCCTGCGCCGCTGTATCACCTGCCGACCGAGGCGACCACCGTTGGCACGGACGAGCGTGGCGCGCTGCGCGTGGCGCGGCAGGGGGCCAGCGCCTATCTGAAAATCGCCGACGGCTGCCGCCGCCCGTGCGCGTTCTGCGCCATCCCGCTCATCAAGGGCACGGCGGTTTCGCGCCCGGTGGAGGCCATCCTGCACGAAGCGCGCATCCTGCGCGACCGGGGCGTGCGCGAGCTGGTGCTCATCGCGCAGGACACCACCGACTACGGCCACGACCTCGGAATGAAGGACGGGCTGGCGCATCTGCTGGAGCAACTGGTGCGGGCCGTGCCGGATATAGATTGGATCCGCATCATGTACGCCTTCCCCGGCTGCGTGACCGACCGGCTGATCGAGACGATGGCCACGCACCCGCAGATCGTGCACTACCTCGACATGCCGCTCCAGCACGGGCATCCCCAGACGCTGTACCGCATGCGCCGCCCGTCCAACATCGAGTGGGTATACCGCACGCTGGAGAAGATGCGCGCCGCCATGCCCGACCTGGCGCTGCGCTCGACGTTCATCGTCGGCTATCCCGGCGAGACGGACGAGGAGTTCGAAGCACTAGTGAAATTTGTCGAAGAATTGCGCTTCGACCGCATCGGTGTGTTCACCTTCTCGTTCGAGCCGGGCACGGCGTCCGCGCCGCTCGGCGACCCGATCCCCGAAGAAGTGAAGCAGGCGCGCCACGACCGTCTGATGGAAGTGCAGCAGCGCATCTCGCTGGGGAAGAACCAGGCGCAGGTGGGCCGCACGTTGCCGGTGCTCGTCGAGGGCAATGGAGACGGGTTGAGCGTGGGCCGCAGTTACCGCGATGCGCCGGAAGTGGACGGCCTGGTCATCATCGAGGGCGAGTTGCCGGTGGGCGAGCTGGTCCCGGTGCGCATCAACGGCGCGCTGGCCTATGACCTGAGCGGCGCGGTGGAGACCGCGCCGGCGCAGGTGGTGGGGGCGCCATTGTCCCTTGACGTATAATTGTCCTAGAAATTGAATTGGAGATAGCGATGGCCGCGCATGTGCGTCGAAAATCCGGGAGCAAATATCTGCGTTTGCTTAACGAGGCTCGCGCTTTACCGCTGTCGGAGCAGCGCCGCTTGCGCGATGAGTTGGCCAAGTTGACGGGCGTACGACTTGTGCGCGCATGCACCGATTCAGTCGCCATTCGGCGTGGCCGGAAACTGGCCGATAGAATTCGCGCCGAATTGGCAAAATCAATGAGCGGAACGCTTGACGAGACGATGCAATCGCTTCGGGGGCGGTCGTGGTCGTCATAGATACGGATGTGTTACTGCTGGCATTTGCCTTTCAGGCCGATAAGCGCCAGGCCAGCAACACTCGCTTCCTTACACGGGTTCGGCCTGCCCAACCTGCAATCACGATTTACAACCTGATGGAGCTTCTGGGCCAGTTATCTTTCAATCAATCTTTCTCCGGCGAGATTAGAAGCGTGGCAGAGTTGGCTGCTTGATGCCTATCAATTGACTGTGATCTGGCCGGTTGAGGAGGGTGACCTTGCCCGGGCGGCTGAGTTTTTCCAGGCTGAAATGGTAGATCGTCCCTTTGAGAAAATGCGCACACGGCGCATGGCTTAGATGGATGCGCTCGTACTGAACCTCGCCGAGCGCACCCCTAATGTGACACAGTTCGTCACATGGAATGCAAAGCACTTCAGGGGCAAGTCATCACTGAATGTGCTCACACCCGATGAGTATCTACAGCAGATCACCTAGCCCTGCCCGAAAAAGCTATAACGATGAACCCTTTGCAGGAAGAGGGGCGTGATTTGATAAAGTGAGAGCTGCACCGGCGCGCCGGCCTATGACCTGAGCGGCGTAGTGGAGACGGTGGGCGTGCAGGATGGAAGATTAGGGGTTGGAGTTTGAAGCGTCGGGGCCGGCGTCCTCGGGCGGCGGCGTTTCCATCTCGCGCCGGCCGAGGAAAATCATGGTTTCTAGGTCGGCGCTGTCCTCCGGGCTGTAGCGCGCGACGATTTCGCGTACCGCCTCGAAACGCACCGCGTATCCGGGAACTGCGAGCCTGGAGACTACCGTATATCCCGCCTTCTGCAAACGGGCGATAACTTCCGGCCCATCGGCTTCGCGCACAAGAATATCCAGGTCCTGCGTCATCCGTTCCGCCATATAGGCGCGCGTGGCGACGTCGCCGACGATGATCCAGCCGAGGCCCTTGAGTATTTCGCGCAAATCCGGCCAGCCAATTACGGCGGTCCTTCGTCGAAGGAACTCGTGCGCGCTGCCGGTTCCGGGCTTCTGGCGCCGCCGCACCATGTCGAGCATCAGCCGCCGCCGTTGGCGCGGCGTGAGTTTGCCGTCCGGGGAAATGGCAGCGATGGCGGGAGGGATCGGGCGGGGAGCGCTATTGGACATTATCCCAATTATGCTGATACGACCTGCGCCGCCGGCGCAGACGGCGGAGCGCCGACTGCTGCCGCTGCCGACCGCATTGACCGGCGTCCAACCTTGGGCCGCACGTCGGCCCTGTTCAGGAACCCCCGACTCGTTCCACAATACGGTACATTCTGTCTGCGGTGGTTATGCTCGTAACAATCATGGAATGTGTCTTTCAGCCGCGAACGGACGTGAGTTATCAAGAAGACTTCGTGTTCATTCGCGCTCATTCGTGCACATTCGTGGACTCCCAAAGCCTCACGTCGCGTTCGCGCGCAGCATAGTATGAGACAACTCCGACTTGTTCTTGTGTGCGCACTGCTCGGCGCAAGCTTGGCCGAATTGCCGGTTTCCTCCCGGCGCGCTGTGGCGCAACCGGAAGCCGGCCTGTCCTCCACCATATCCGCCTTCGCGCCACTCTCAGAAACTGCCGGCTGGCTACTCACGGACTCGGCGCTCTTCCTGACGCGCGACGCCGGCCAATCCTGGGCGACCCTCGCGCCGGAGACGGGCAGCGCGCTGCTCATCGCCGCCTTCTTTCTCGATGAAGTGAACGGCTGGCTGCTCGCCGTTTCGCAGAGCGAGGCCGGCGACCCGGCGTACACGCTGCTGCGCACGCGCGACGGCGGGCGCACGTGGGCGCATAAGCCGCTTGGCCTCTTCGCGCCCGGCGCCCCCGAAGCGTTTGCCGAGAGCGCCCACCTGTTTTTCCTCGACGCGCAGACCGGCTGGCTCGTTGTCAAGCAGGCCGGCAGCGCCAACTTCAGCCTGGGCGCGCTGTTCCACACCGCGGACGGCGGCGAGACGTGGGCGCGGCAGACCATTCCCCTCGGCGAGCCGGTGCGCTTCGTCACACCGGAGATCGGCTGGACGGCGGGCGGCGTGACCGGCGCGGAGCTGTATCGGACGACCGATGGCGGCGCGAGCTGGCAGCCGGTGAGCCTGGAGTGGGGGGACGCGGCGCGCGCTCAGCTTCAGCCGCCGCTGTTCGACTCGCGGAAGAGCGGCGCGATGCCCGTTGTGGTTCGAGACGAAAGCGGCGCGCGGCTGGAGTGGCGCACGACCGCCGACGCCGGTGAGACGTGGCAACGGGCGCGTTCGTTTTCGCTGCCGCGCGGCCTGCAACGTCTCGAATGGCGCACCGCGCAGCTTGGCTGGGCGCTGTCCGCGGAGGGCCGCTGCAACTCCGAAACCTGCACCACGACCACGCGGCTGCTGCGCACGTCGGACGGCGGCGAGACGTGGTCGCCGCTTCGCCTGCCGGGCGGCGCAGTCGAAGTCAACATGCAAACAGCGGCTGAGCCTTTGCGGGAGCAATCCTTCGCTCAGGCGTTGCAGGCGAACACCGCCGGCCGCGTGCGCACCGTCACCGGGCAGGGCTTCGATAGCTGCACCATGCCCACGCTGGCCGAGATGCAGGACTGGTTCACGAACAGCCCGTATCGCGTGTGGAACCTGTACATCGGCGGGTCGAGCCGTGCCCCCTGCGGCACATTGACGGCCAACTACATCGCCGAGCTGGCCGTGCAGGGCTGGCGCTTCATCCCCACCTGGGTCGGGCCGCAGGCCGCTTGCTCCGGCTTCCCCTCGCGCATGAGCATGGACCCGGCGGTGGCCTATCAGCAGGGCATCGCTGAGGCCGACGCCGCCGTTGCGCGGGCCGCCGCCCTTGGCTTGACGTACTCCAACCGCGGCGGAACCGTCCTCTACTACGACCTGGAAGCCTACGATGTGAAGAACGTGCCCTGCCGCGAGGCTGCCCGCGCCTTTATCTCCGGCTGGACGGAACAGGTGCGCGCACGCGGCAACGTGGCCGGCGTCTATGGCGCGACCTGCACCTCCGCGCTGAGCGACTTCGCGCTGATCGAGAACGTGCCCGACGTCATCTGGGCGGCGTACTGGCTGCTGCCCTATCGCTATCGCCCCGATGCCAGCGTCTTCAACCTGCCATGCCTCGATAACTCACTATGGGTCAACGGCCAGCGCCTGCGCCAGTACAGCGGCGGCCACAACCAGACCTGGGGCGCGACGACGCTCAACATAGACAGCAACGTACTGAGCGGCGTCGTCGCCGATCTGCGCACGCTGGACGGCCAGACGAGCGTGGCGCTGGAGCTACATCAGGAGCCGGATTACGGCGGCAGCGCCGTGTGCGCCACCGACCTGCACGGCTGGTTCAACCTGAGCGCCTGCGGCGAGGGCTGGGATAATCAGCTCTCCTCCTTCAAGCTGCGGCTGGGCTGGTCGGTGCGCCTGTACCGCGACGCCGACCTGAGCGGCCCAAGCGTCTGCCTTGTGTTGAGCGACCCCGACCTGAGCAACGACCGCTTCAGCAACGGGGCTGTTGTGGACAATCAGGCGTCATCGCTGAAGATTTATCCGAACGGGAGTTGCATGGAGCACACCGTTTACATGCCGCTGGTGGCGCGGTGACTTGAGGTGACTGTCACCGATTGCCCGGTGACAGTCACCTATCCGTGGAAACGCTGAAGCGCGGTGTAGATGACGTTCGTCCCGAACTCCAGCGCCTCGACAGGGATGCGCTCGTTGGCGGCGTGCACCAGGTCGGCAAAGCGGAAGTCCTTCGGCAGGCGCATCGGCAGGAAGCCGTAGGTCTGGATGCCAAGCCGGGCGAAGTGTCGCCCGTCGGTGACGCCGCTGAGCAGGAAGGGGATGGGCACACCCTCGGGGTCGGCACGGCGCAGCACGCCGGCCAGCGTCTCGAACAGGCCCATATCCGGCGCCGGCGGGCCGGGGTCGTAGAAAACAATCTCCACCTCCGCGTCCTTCCCCACCACCGCGCGCAACTCGCGCAGCATGTCGTCCGGCCCAAAGCCCGGAAGCAGGCGGCCATCCAAATCCACGACGATCTCGCTTGGGTGCACGTTGAGCTTCTCGCCGCCGCGCACCATTGTTGGGGAGGCGGTGTTGTGCAGGATAGGGTCGAAGACGCGCGCGGCAGCTCCGGCGACGTCGAGCAGGCGGTCAGTGAGCGCGGGGTTGGCGAGCCGGCGCACCATCAGGCCGAGCGGGCCGGATAGCTCCGCCGCGATGCCGTCAATCATCGCTTTCGCCACGGGCGTGATGTGCACGGGCAGGCGCTTGTGCTCCAGCCGCCACAACACGCGCGAGAGCTTCGACATGGCTCCGCCGCGCTGCGGCATCGAGCCGTGGCCGCCCGGCCCGCGCACCGTGAGGCGCGTCCAGCAAATCTGCTTCTCGGCGACCATGATGGGGTAAAAGCGCTTCCGCCCGAAGTGAAAGCTGAAGCCGCCGAACTCGCCGAGCGCATAGCGGATGCCGCGAAAGAGCGCCGCGTGCTCGTCCACGAGGTACTTCGCGCCCGCGAAGCCGCCGGCTTCTTCGTCGCTGAGCAGGCAAAGTACCACGTCGCCGGGCGTGCTCAGCCCCTCGGCTTTGGCGCGCAGGAAGGCGGAGAGGAGCATGGCGACGCCGCCCTTCATATCCAGCGCGCCGCGTCCCCACACATATCCGTCCACGATGCGGCCCTCGAACGGTGGCACCTGCCACGGCTGGCCGGTCGTGGGCACCACGTCCACGTGGCCGTAGAGCAGGAGCGGCGGCGCTTCACCCCGGCCTGCGATTCGCGCCACCAGGTTGGGCCGCTGCTCGTCCTTTACCAGAACCTGTGACTCGATGCCCGCCGCGCTCAGCAGCGAGCGCACATACTCGATGCAGGCGGCTTCATTGCCGGGCGGGTTGGTGGTATCGAAGCGGAGGAGCTTTTGTAGAAGCTCGGTTGGGGAGATGTCGGCGCTGCTCACCCTAATCCACGTACCACAACGAGATCAGTCCCCATAGGGAAACCCAGGCGAGCACAGGTGCGGCGCTCAGCGCTGCTGCCCAGGCCCTCTTACGGGTAGGCCACAGCCATAGCGCTCCGGCCGGCGGCAGCAGAATGGCGGTCAGCGCGGCGAAGGCCGCCCAGGCCCATTCCGGTAAATTCGCCTGCCAGTTCTGCCAGCGCAACTCCCGGAGCTGTGCGCCGGTGAGACTCAAATCCCCGGTTACGTTGACATGCGGCAGGGGCGAAGCCAGATTCGAGGCATAGAGCGAGGCGGTGCATTCAACCGGCCTGCCCGCATAACTGGCCGAGCACGGCCTCGCGACCCGGTTGGCCAGGCCGTCGCCTACAGTCACGGTCAGCGGCTGGCCGGCAATCTGAGCTTCGCAGCGGGCGACGAGGCCTGCCGGGCGATTCGGTTCGCAGCGAAACGCATGGCCCGAAATCAGCACCCAGCCGCTTCCCGTGCTGTCCGGCAAGCTGGCGCTCGCCACCGAGTAGGCGGGGAGTTGGCGCGGCGCGGCCAGAATGATTGCGGCCCAGGCCAGCGCGAGGCCGGAGACAATGATGGCCCCTAGATAGCGTTGTATATGTTGCGAGTGGTTCATGACAAACTCACCTGTAAAGCTGCTGGATCCAGTCTGCTTGCATCACTTCGGCTGCGCCGGGCCAGCGTTTGACCTGAGCGTTGAGTTCGGCCCACACGCCTTCAGGGATGTGAACTTCGTGATAGAGCTGGCGAAGTAAGTCGAAGTGACCGATCGCAGCCAGGTTGGTCAGCGGGGAAATATCACTGACCACAATCATAAGCGGCCAAGCTCTCTCAGATTGGTCAGGTCTTGCTGCAGGTCGGCAGCGTCGTAGTGAGGCGAGATGCGGCGCGAGGCCAGCAGTTGTCGAAACTCCCACAACGACATCCCTGCCAGATCGCGCGCCTTGCCGATACCCAGCCGGCGCCGGGCGTACAACCACACGGCCAATTCAACCTTTAGCTTAGGGACAGTCAGGTGGGCCGAGTCCAGGATTTCCTGGGGGAGTTCAATCCCGGTCTACATTACTCACTCTCCGGTCTGATTCTACTTAGGAGTTACGCAGTTGACGGAAGCACATAAAGTGGGCGGGCCAAATAGGCGCGGATGGCTTCGCGCACAATACCGGCTTTGGCTTCGAACCACGAGACACCGGTGGCTAACCGATGACACTCCAAGCGC
>JAVQXV010000308.1:0-2894 GCA_033577755.1 Anaerolineales bacterium | reverse complement strand
AGGCCGCTTTGCGCCAGGTCGCGCCCGGCTTCCGTCAGCGTGAGATGACCATCGGTGTGCGTCACCAGCCCGGAGCGCACGGCGCGCTCGACGGTTTGCTGTGCAAAGGCCGGAGTCCAGCGCAATTCTTCGCTTAGGTGCGCTACGGCGCTTTCGGCGTGCGCCTCGGCGGTGTGCTCATGAGTCGCCAGATGCATCACCAGCGTCTCGCCGGCGAACTGCGCGCGCTGCCGGCGCAGACGTAGGGCGCGGGCCAGCGCGCCGTGCGTCGGTGAGAAGACCAGCGCCAGCCCGAAGAACAGGCCGGCTACCGTCGCCATCGCGCCGGCGATGGACGCATCCACGGCGACCGCCAGCGTGTAGCCGCCAAGTGCGCCGGCCGCTCCGATGACGGCGGCAAGCCCGATCATCACCGGCAGGCGGTGCGTCAGCAGGTACGCCGTCGCCGCCGGCACGATGAGCAGCGCTACGGTCAGCACCGCGCCCACCGCCGTGAATGCGCCGACCGCCGTCACCGAGACGACCGCCATCAGTGCGTAGTGGATGACGACAGGTGAGAAGCCGAGCGCGCCGGCCAGTTCCGGGTCGAACGTCGCCAGCTTCAGCTCCTTGTAGAGCAGCGTGACGAACAGGAAGTTGATGACGCACAGCGCGCCCATCACCCACAGCGCCTGCGGGCCGAGGTCGAGCGGGCCGATGAACAACGACTCGAGCGCGGCGAACTCGATGTTGCCGTACAAGATGGCGTCGGCGTCGAGGTGGACGTTGGCGAAGAAGCGCGAGACGATGACCGTGCCGAGCGCGAACATGGCCGGGAAGACGATGCCGATGGCGGCGTCGTTGCGCACGCGACGGCTCTTCTCCAGCGCCTCTACGAGGCTTATGGTGACGATGGCCGCCAACGCCGCGCCGGCAAAGCCGGCCAGCAGGTTCGGCCCCTGCGCCACGAAGTAGCCGGCGACAAGGCCCGGCAGGATGGCGTGGCTAATGGCGTCGGCCAGCATGCTCATCTTGCGCAGCACGAGGAATGTGCCGAGCAGCGAGCAGGCAACGGCGACGAGGACGCCGGTAAGGATGATGACCAGAGAGGAGGGCATGCAGTGAACGTATCTCGTGTTGCGGAGTGCGTACTTGTGCAGCGCGCGATAGGCCGTGCGCCCGGCGGCTCTATTGCGTTTGAGGCGCTTTCAGGATGCGCCGTCGGTTTCGCAGCCATTCCCACGCCAGCCCGCGCGCCGAGCCGAAGAAAAGCGAAGCCAGCACAATCGTCGTCAGGCTGAGAATGATCATCGGGCCGGTGGGGATGCGGCTGGCGCTGACGCTGATGAGCGCGCCGCTCACGCCGCTGGCCGCGCCGAACAGCGCTGCCAGCGCGATCATGCGGCTCAACCGGTCGGTCCACTGCCGCGCCGCTGCCGCCGGGCCGATGAGCATCGCCGCCATCAGCACCACGCCTACCGTTTGCAGGCCGATGACGATGGCAACGACGATGAGCGAAGTGAGCAGCACGCTCAGCCATCGCGTGCCGAAGCCCAGGCTGGCTGCGAAGACCGGGTCGAACGTAATCAGCTTGAACTCCTTGTACAGCACCCAGACCACCGCCAGCGCCGCCGCGCCGAGCACGCTCATCGTCAGCACGTCCTCCCACACCAGTGTGGCCGCCTGCCCGAACAGATACTTATCCAGCCCGGACTGGTTCGCGTTGCCGGTGCGCTGGATGAAAGTGAGCAGCACGATGCCGAAGCCAAAGAACACGCTGAGGACAATGCCCAGCGCCGCATCTTCGCTCAGCGGCGTGCGGCGGACGATGTGCAGCAGCAGCAGCGCGCCCAGCCAGCCGGCCAGCGCTGCGCCGACCATCAGCACCAGCGGCGCTTTGGAGCCGGTGAGCAGGAACGCCAGGCCGATGCCGGGCAGGGCGGCGTGGGCGAGTGCGTCGCCGAGCAGGCCCTGCCGCCGCAGCAGCGCGAAGCAGCCGAGCACGCCACTCACCACGCCCAGCAACGCCGAGCCGAGCGCCACGTTGCGCAGGGTGTAGTCGAACAGGAGGTCGGACAGGAGGGTCATTGTGTTGAGTGTAGCGTAGTGCGTATTACGAATTGCGTATTACGTATTGCGTATTGCGTGGTGTTCGTCGGTACGAAATACGCAATACGCAATACGAGTCAATGCCCATGCTTGAACGCGTACATCCGCCCGCCGTAGGCTTTGGTCAGGTTCTCCTGTGTGAAGACCTCGGCGAAGGGGCCGGCGGCGATGAGGCGGACGTTGAGCAGGGCGGCCCAGTCGAAGTAATCGGGTGCAGAGTCGAGGTCGTGGTGAACGCAGATGACGGTCTTGCCCTGGTCGCGCAGCTCGTGTAGCAGTGCGACGATGGCCTTCTCGGTCAGCGCGTCCACGCCGACGAACGGCTCGTCCATGAAGTACAACTGCGCGTTCTGCGCCAGCGCGCGGGCGAGGAAGACCCGTTGCTGCTGCCCGCCGCTGAGCTGGCTGATCTGGCGTTTAGCGTAATCGGCCATGCCCACCTTGCGCAGGCATTCCATAGCCCACTCATGTTCCGCCCTGCCGGGCCGCTTTACCCAACCGAGCGCGCCGTAGGTGCCCATCAGCACTACATCGAGCGCATCGGTGGGGAAGTCCCAGTCCACGCTGGTGCGCTGCGGCACATAGCCGACGAGCCGGCGGTTTTGCCGATATGTGCCGCCGAAGAACTCGATGGTGCCCGCCACCGCCGGGACCAGGCCGAGCGCGGCTTTGATGAGCGTGCTCTTGCCCGCGCCGTTCGGCCCGATGATGGCCGCCAGGCTGCCCGCCGGCACGGCGAGGTCAATGTCCCATAACACCGGCTGGTCGCGGTAGGCCACCGTCAGGTCGCGGATGAGGATGGGGTA
>JAVQXV010000028.1:0-24631 GCA_033577755.1 Anaerolineales bacterium | reverse complement strand
TGCGGTGAGCGGGTTACAGGATGCGCGCGCCGTCGGCGGCCCGGCAGACGTAGATTTCGGGCGTCTTGCCGGTGGCCCGGCTGTAGCGCGCGGCCAGCTCGCGCCTGAAGTCCTCGGCGGCGGAGGCGGCCACCAGGTTCACCGTGCAGCCGCCAAAGCCCGCGCCGGTGAGTCGCGCGCCGTAGCAGCCCGGCAGGCTCTGCGCCGCGCTCACCATCACGTCCAGCTCCCTGCACGAGACCTCGTACAAATCGCGCAGGCCGGCGTGGCACTCGTTCATCAGCGCGCCGAAGCCGGCGGCATCGCCGGCGCGCAGCAGGGCGGGCGCGCGCTGCATCCGGTCGCATTCCTCCACCACAAAGCGCGCGCGCTTTGCCACGACCGCGGGTAGTAAGTGCGCGTGCGCATTGAAGTCCGTCAGTGAGACATCGCGCAGCGCCCGAATTCCGGGCAGCGGGCCGGAGAGAAGCTTCACGGCCTCCTCGCACTGCGCGCGGCGGGCGTTGTACTCGCTCGACCCTAACTCGCGGCGCACCATCGTATCGGCGACGACGACGGCGACGCCGGGCGGCAGGGGCAGGGCCTCCCACTGAAGCGAGCGGCAGTCGAGCAGCAGGGCGTGGCCGGCGCGCCCGCAGGCCGAGGCGAACTGGTCCATGATGCCGGAGTTGACGCCGACGTAGGCGTTCTCCGCTTTCTGGCAGGTCAGCGCCAGCTCCAGCGGCGGCAATGACCAGCCGGCAATCTTCTGCCAGGTGATGGCGTAGGCGACCTCCACGGCCGCCGAAGAGCTGAGGCCCGCGCCGCGCGGCACGTCGGAGAGGATGACGGCGTCCAGCGGGGGCGTGTTGAGGCCGCGCTGCTGCAGCGCCCAGGCGACCCCGGCGGCATACCTGGCCCAGGTCTTGAGCGGCTGATTGCGCACATCGCGCTTTGCCTCCAGGTCTTTCAGGCGGAAGACGACATGGTCTTTCATGTCCGGCGCGTGGATGGTGACGTGCGCGCTCTCTACGGCACGGGCGGCCACGTAGGCGGCGCGGTCAATGGCGATGGGCAGCACCCAGCCGGCGTTGTAATCCACGTGTTCACCGAGCAGGTTGACGCGGCCCGGCGCGCGGGCGATGAAGGTCGGGGCTTCGTGATAGGTTTGGATGAAGAGGTCGGTGAGGCGTGTGAGGAGGTCGGTCATGAGTTTGGGTTGAATACGAATGGGCACGAATGACGGCGAATGGACACGAATTGTATTTCCCGGTTCTCTTGCGCGCCAATTCGCGAAATTCGATGCTGGAGTTTCGGGCATCGAATTGCGCGAATGAACACGAATGAGGGAACACGAAGTAGCACGAATGAGGGCGAATGGACACGAATCAGATGGTTTATAGCCAAGTCATTCGTGCTCATTCGCTTCCCTTCGTATTTATTCGTGTTGATGAAAGGCCGTCGCTGTGAGTGTTTAGTCCGTAAGCAGGCCAAGCTCAACCAGCAGGTCACGCACCCGTTCCATATCGTCGCGGCGAATCTCAACGGCAGTCGGGCCGAGGGGCTGGCCGAGGTAATCCTTGAGTTTGGGCGTGCGGCGCAGCGTCTCCAGCAGCTCGGCGCTTTTCACCCGCAGCACTGCCGTCTCCCTGAGCGCCGCCTCTGTGCCGTGACGCGTCCAGCGTTGCAGCGCACCGTGCAGCGCCGGCGGCAGCCCGCGCTCATCGGCAACGGCGCGCAGAAAGTCCACCACGCGCTCCGGCGGAATGCCCTGCTTCTCCGCCCGCCGGAGCGAGCCGGGCGTGAGGCGATAGATGTATTCGCCGGCCTCCAGCCCCAGCCAGCGGGCGATGCGCGCCACACGGAAGCGATCGCGCGGTCTGAGAGTGAGCGGGACGCGCAGCACGCCGTTTGCGCCGATGTGCACACGGGCGCTCTCGCTCGCGGCGGCCGGCTCCGGCTTGCGTTGCAGAAAGGCATGAGCGGAGGCCGTTACTCGAAATGCATCTTCCGCGCCCTGTCCCCGCGCCACTTCCACCAGGCCCAACCAGCGCAGCGGCTCGGTCACCAGCCAACGTACCAGCGCGCCGTCCACGCGCTCCCAGTTCTCAAAGCCGCGCAGATATTCGCCGGTATTGGCGTCGCGGATGTACCACGAGTCGTAATCGCCGGCGGGCCGCTGGAAATCGGGCGCGCGTTCCTTTACGGCGGCGACGAAGGAGTCAAGCGACCACCACTCGCCGGTCGGCACGTCGGCCAGCAGTCTCAGAATCGCCTCACGTGAGCTGACGGGATCGTTGCGCCAGTTGGCGCCCTCGAAGGTCAGGCCCGGCATCCGGCGCAGGTCGTTCCAGTTGGCTGAGGCACGCCAGGCGTCTGCCAGGCGACGCGTCTGTTCGGCGCGGGAGAGTTCGAGGAAGGGGCGCGCGCGCTGCGCGTCGGGTCTGAGGGGCGTGTCGCTCAGCAACTGGAGGTCGAGCGCGAGCTGAAAGCACAGGTCGAGGCCTTCAGGCACGCGCAGGAAGCGGCGCACGCCGGCAGGCAGGCGAGTGGTGAGCGTGCCGCCCTCCAGGCGCAGCGGCGAGATTTGCGCGTAGGCCAGCAGAGTCACCATGTCGTCGGCGAGGAAGGGTTCGGCGCGGGTGAAGGTTGAGGGCGCGGGGGCAGGCCGGCCGGGCGGCGATGCAGGTGGTGCAGGCGAGTCGGGGATGAACTTAAGCAGGTCTTCGGGGATGAAGACGAATTCCTGCGCGCCGCCTTCGCTTTCAAAGAAGCCGTGAGCGGTGAGGGCGCGATACCACAGCATCTCGGCGGGTGAAGGGTCGGTGCGCCAAGGCTGTTCGCGCTCACGGCGGGCGGGGCCCATGGCGCGCACCTCGCCGTGCGTGCGGGCGAAGCGCGCCAGCGGCAGCCGGCCTCCGGCGCGGCGCACGGCCTCCAGCGCGGCGCGGGCCGCCGGGGGCAATTCGGCCACTTGTGCACTCACGCGGGCCGGGTCGCGCAGCCAAGCGCTCACCTGCGCGACGGCCTCGCGCTGGTTGGGCGCGTTCAGCTCCAGGCCCCACAGCTCGGCAATGATGCGCAGCAGGCCGAGGTCGTAATCGGCCAGGACACGCTCGAGGGGCGGCATGCTTCCTTCCCCGCTTATTTTCCTTTATTTCCCGGAAAGCGGGAAACGCGGCAAGGAAGGCAATCGCCGCTATGTGACCACCTGGATTGCACGCGGATAGAGATTGATTTCGACGCGGCAGACGTTGGCCTCGTACGGTGCGAACAGCTCGCCGTCAATGTGAATGGGCAGGGCGCGATCGGACTCGATGACAAGGCGCGTCGTCTGCTTGAGGGTGACGTCCGGCTCGTAGATGTGCGTGCCCTTCATCACCTTAGGCAACAGCTGCAAGAGGCGCAGGCGCGTGAGCTGGTGAACGTAAATGAAGTCGAGGAGACCGTCATCCACTTTCGAAGTGGGTGTGGTGATAAAGCCGCCGCCTTCGCGCGGGCCGTTGCCTACGGTCAGCATCATAATCTTCTGGTCAATCTCGCCGCCGTCGTATTGCACCTTCAAGTGTGGCGCTTCGAAGTTGAGGAGGATGGATTGTAGCACGGCAGCGAAGTACATAAAGAAGCCCTGTAAGAGAGGAATCTCGCGGCTGCGAATGTTGATGGCGCCGTCGAAGCCGATTCCACAGACGTTGATGAAGTACTCGCGCCGGATGTGGTTGTCTACGATCTCCGCCACATCTACGGGGCGTGCCGTCCCGGTGAGGGCGCGGCGCATCGCCTCCTGCGGGTTCTTCAGCGTCACGCCCGCTGCGTAGGCGAAGTCGTTGCCGGAGCCGATAGGCACGACGCCCAGGCGGGGCCGCTGTTCGGCGGGGATGCGCATCAGGCCGTTGACGACCTCGTGCACCGTGCCGTCGCCGCCCAGCGCGACCACGGTCTCATAGCCGATGGCCTGCGCGGCAATCTCGGCAGCGTGGTCGGGATACTCGGTGCCACGCCAGTCTGCGCCGCCCAGGCGCTCCACCATCGCGCGCAGGTCGGACGCCTTCTGGCCGGAGCGGCCCCGGTCGGAGTTGGGATTGAAAATGAGCAGGTGTCGGTGCATAGCAGTTGTGGAAGCAAAAGGATGGCTGCGGACTGTATTACAAAACCCCTTGGTTCACCAATCGTTGCTTGTCCCTGGGTTGGGGCAGAAGTAGAATCAGGTGCGATACGCCGGTTGACGGGTGAACACGAATGGGCGGAACACGAATGAGCACAAATAAATAATTGCGAATGGGCACGAATGAGGGTGAATGGACACGGGTGAACACGAATAGACACGGATGAAGGCGAATGGGCACGAATGAGGGCGAATAGACACGGATGAGAGATAAATTTGGCCAGGAGTTACCCTTCACGCCAATTCGCGGAAATTCGAGGCGGGGTTTTGGGCATCGAATTGCGCGAATGAAACGTGAGTGGTGGAACACGAATGGGCACGAATGAAGGCGAATTGGTGCAAATGAACACAAACTCTTCGCGATAATTCCTTCCAATTTGTGCCCATTCGTGGTTGGAAAGGGCTACAACTGCATGCTTATGTGAGCCGGCGTTAGCAGCCTTCGACACAGGTTGGCACATAATATGCATCCTCCGGGGGTTGTTTGTCCTGAGAAAGTCTCTGTGCTACACTCGCCGCCGATGTCAAGCACCACCTCGCTTAGTCCTTTGGTAGAGCAACTCAAAGCCCTTGGCCTGAACGGTCTGGCGGCCTCCCTGCTAGAAACCGGTGGGCCGCTCACCTTCCTAAGCGCACAGGCTCTGCATGCGCTGACACCCCTTGCCGGCCTGCTCGCCGCCGACGAGATGGTGAGCGCGCTGGCCGTTGCGCTCGAAGACCCGCAGGCCGCACGGCAGCTGGCGCAGCAACTGACCGACCCATGAGTGTCCTCGTCCTGCTCATCTTTATTAGCCTACTTGGCTTCTTCTTCCTGCTGACGCGCCGTCAGGGTGTGCGCCACATCGGCCTGCGCGAGGTGGAGACGTGGAAGCAGCTGCCGAATCTCATCGGCGCGGCGGTGGAATCGGGCCGACGGTTGCACCTCTCGCTCGGCCACGGTGTGCTCGGCCAGCCGGACACGGCCACGCTGCTGGCCGGCCTGAACGCGGTCGGCCAGATAGCGACGGTGACCGTGGTCAGCGACAAGCCACCGGTGATTACTACGACGGACGGCGCAACGGCACTGCTGGCGCAGGATTTGGTGCGGCAGGCCTATCGCCAGCAGAATGCCGCCGAGCAGTATCGCGACGACGTCGCGCGCGTGGCCGGCCTCTCACCGCTCTCGTTCAACGGCGCGCTGACGGCGGTGGTTAGGGATGAGGCCGTCGCCGGCTCCATCTTCATCGGCTCGGCGGGGCCGGAGGTGGTGCTGCTTACCGAGGCAGGCCGACAGGCCGGCGCACCCACCTTCGCCGGAAGTGATAACATTGCCGGACAAGCCGTGCTGTTTGCCGCCGCAGACCAGACCCTCCTCGGCGAGGATGTGTACTCTGCCGGCGCTTATCTCGGACGCATGCCCGCGCACATTGCCAGCCTGCACACGCAGGATGTGATGCGCTGGCTAATCGTTGGGGCAATGCTGGTCGGCATCCTGTGGACAACCGTGCAGGCCTTGATGGGGTAGCCATGAGGTTTTCCTCGCCCTGGAACATCATTCTCACAGCAGTCGCCGCCGGCATTGGCTTGGTGACGCTGGCCGGCTACTTTCTCGCCGATCTGCTGCCCACTGTGAGCGTCCTGATTGCGCCTCTGTTGACCATCGGCAGCCTGCTGGCAGCTGTTGCCGTATGGGCCGGGGCGGTGAACCTGCTGCGTATCCACATCAGTCGGCTCTTCAGCCAGCCCGGTGGTTGGTATGGGATTTTCGTGATTATCGGCTTCCTGTTCGCACTGGTAGTCGGCCTGCTGGCACGTGGCGATGCCGCCCCTGAACTCGTCCCGGCAGAGGCGCTGCAAATTTGGGTCTATCAGCCGGTTATCGCGCCGGTTAGCGCGTCCCTTTCGGCGCTGCTGGCGGTGTTGCTGACTCTGGCCGGCCTGCGCCTGTTGCAGCGCTCGCTGACGCCGGCCTCGGTCGTCTTCCTGTTGACGGCGGTGGTGGCGCTTGTCAGCCTTGCGCCGACTCTGGCCGGCCTGCCGCAGGCCGTCACCGATTTGGGCGGCTGGATCTGGGCGGCGCTCTCGCAGGTGCTGGCGGTGGGCGGCGGGCGCGGTCTGCTGCTCGGCATTGCGCTCGGCATCATCGCCGCCGGTCTGCGCGTCCTGCTCGTCCTAGATCGGCCTTACGGGGATTGATATGGCAGTGCTACGCTGTCCGCATTGCGGCAAACCCAACCCCGATTTTCTCGACCTCTGCCAATATTGCGAGAAGCCGATGAAGGCTGCCGCGGCTTCCGCTGGCGAGAGCAAAGACCTAGACCGGCTGCGCAGCTCGTCGGCTGACGAAGGGGATGTGCCCGACTGGCTGAAAACGCTCACCGGTGACCTCTCCGCCCAGGCCGCTGCGCCGGCGGAGGATATGCCGAACTGGCTAGATACCGGCACGTCTACCCCTGCTGAGGGCACCGGAGAGGCTCTACCTGACTGGCTCAAGTCGCTGGGCGCAACCGGCGCTATGCCCTTCCCACCTCCTCCACCCTCTGCGCCCACCGAAGAGATGCCCGACCGGCTGCCGGAAGCCACACCAGCGCAGCCCGCTATCGGTCCTCAACCTTCTCCGATTTCGGCCGAGCCTGAATCAACCGAGGCTGAGTTGCCTGACTGGCTACGAAAAGCCACCGGCCCTCTCACTACCGAACTCGCGCCGCCGCCCCCACCGCCGGTTCGACCCGTCGAACCACAGCCGGCGGAAGAGATACCGGACTGGCTGAAAAGGGCCACCGGTATGCTGAGAGAGAAACCGGTGGAGCCGGCGATGCCTCTGCCTGCAGAGTCTGAAGGTTTGCCCGATTGGCTTAAGGCCGCCACCGGCCCGTTGACCACTGCCTTCGCGCCTAGAGAGACAACGCCGGTGCCCCCACCACCTCCCGATGTCCCCGGTCTGGAGAAGGGTGAGTTGCCCGATTGGCTCAGGCCGATGACGGGCAAGTTGCCTGCGGTTGAACCTGCGGAAGCTCCCGCCCGGGCACCGACTGCGGAAGAAGCCCGACCGATTGTCTCTGAGCCGTCGCCTGCCGGCGTGACCGCTCCGCCGCTTCTGGAGTCTGAACCGGATTGGCTGGTAACGCTGCGCGAAGTGCCTGAAGAACTCGCAGAGCCGGAAGCAGGAGCTGTTCCCACGCCGCCTGCCGACCTTGCCCAGGCCGAACTGCCGAGCTGGCTGGCGGCCATGCGTCCGGTGGATGTAGCCCCAACCGGACTCGACCGCGAGACCGACGACTACATGGAGTCCGTGGGTGTGCTGAAAGGGCTACGCGGCGTGCTGCGCGCCGAGCCGAGCGTGGTGCTGCCCGGCAAGAGTGCCACCAACGTACACCTGCTCAACTATACCGATGCCCAGTCGCGGCAGGCAGCGCTTCTCACCAAACTGGTGACCGTTGAAGCGCCGGCGCCGACTGCCCAAAAGCGGCTCGCACTTAGCGCCTGGCCATGGGAACGCTGGCTGGTCGCCGCACTGCTCATCCTGAGTCTGGTGCTGGCCTTGCCGTTCGGTCGGGACGCCGCTGGGCAGGAAATCAGCGGCCCATTCGCCGGCCTGTTCCCCCTGCCGCGCACGGCGGCCCTCGAAGTGGTGCGCGCCTTCGAGACCATCAACGCCCTCGATGCTGCCCGGCCGGTGTTGGTGGCCTTCGATTACGAACCCGGCCAGGCCGGTGAGATGACGCCGCTGGCCGATGTGGTGGTGGGCCATCTCATTCGGCGCGGACTTCCCATCGTGGCCATCAGCACACAAGTTACCGGGGCCGGCGTCGCCGAGGACCGGCTGGCACGCCTGACCGGCGCGGCGCGCGGCCGCATCAACGACTATGTGCGCGGCGTTCACTATATCAACCTCGGCTATCTGCCGGGCGGGCCGCTCGGCATCCGGCAGCTGGTCGGAGCACCGCGCTCGCTGGCGCGGATGGGCCTGCCCGCCAGCGGCAATCTCTGGGAGACCGCGCCGCTTCTCGGCAGTGTGCAGTCCTTCAACGACTTCAGCGCCGTCATTGTCCTCAGCCACACGCCCGACGGCGCGCGCGCCTGGGTGGAGCAAACGCAGGGCACAACACCGCGGCTCGTGCTTGCGACCAGCGCCGGCGCCGCTCCATTGGTGCGCCCGTACTTTGAGGGTGATGGAACGCGCATCGCCGGCTTCCTCGGCGGGCCGGCGGCGGCTATGCAGTACGACACACTGGGCGGGAATGTCTTAGCCGTAGAGCAAGAACGTGCGGGCTGGAGTCGCCGCTGGGATATGCTCGGTGTCGGCCTGTTGACGATGGCCGTCTTGCTCATCTTTGGCAATCTCATTCACGGCGTGCGGCGCAGCTTGGCACAGGCATGGCGGGTCAAGGCACGATGATAAGTGCATTGAAAAACGCACCGCAGAGTCCTTCCTTGAAATTACTTCTCCGCGTGCTCTGCGACTCGGCGAAGAAACATCTCTCTTCGCAGTGGACTCGATGATGAATCTTTCGGTTGACCTCATCGGCGGCGTGGTCGGCTTCGCGTTAACCTTGATGGTGTTGAGCTACCTCATCGCCGATAACCCTCTCTATCGCATCGCGTTGCACCTGTTCGTCGGTATGGTCGCCGGTTTTGTCGTGGTCACGGTGACGCTGGATGTGTTCGTACCGCAGCTGATGGCGAGTAGCGGTTCGGGATGGATAACGGTTGTCGGGCTGGTATTGGCTGCGCTGCTGACGCTGAAGATGTTCTCCGGTGGTTCTAACCTGGGACGCTTACCGTTGGCCTACCTCGTCGGGTTGGGCGCAGCGGTCGCCGTTGGTGGCGCCATCACAGGCACGCTCCTCCCGCAGACACGGGCCACCTGGTTCGCGCTGGGTGGAGACTTAAGCCAACTCATCAGCAACATCCTGATTTTCGTCGGCACGGCTTGCACCCTGCTGGCCTTTCACTACGGCGCGCGGGCCGGCGCGCCGGCGCAGCAATCCGCGCCGCTCCGTGCCCTGGCGCTGGCAGGGCAGTTCTTTATCAGTATCACCTTTGGCGTCATTTATGCCGGTGCGCTGGCAGGCGGCGTCTCCTATCTCGCCGAGCGCATCAGTTTCCTGTGGGAATTTCTCACGCGACTGCTTGCCGGCGCGTGAGCCGATAACCAAGCGTTCATGTCCGCAACCGCCGCTGCTGCTCAGCCCTACCGCGCCGAAACCATTCTGGCCGCCGACTTTGGTGCGGCCAACACCCGCGCCCTTCTTCTTGACGTGGTCGAGGGGGAGTTTCGGCTGGTAGCCGTAGGCGAAGCGCCCTCCACCTGCGCCGCACCGTTCCACGACGCCTCCGAAGGTCTGCGTCACGCCCTCGGCCGGTTGCAGGCCATCACGGGCCGAGTGATGCTCGACAGCACCGCGCAGCTGATTATGCCCGTCAACAGCGAGGGACAGGGCTGTGATACCTTTGTAGCCACATTCAGCGCCGGCGCGCCGCTCAGGGCAGTGCTGGTCGGCCTGTTGCCGGAAGCCTCGCTGCGCAATGCGCGCCGGCTGGCCGAGTCCAGCTACCTGAACGTGGTGGACACCCTCAGCCTGATAGACCGGCGTAAGCAGGATCAGCAGATCGAGGCCATCGTCAAAGCACAGCCCGATGTGGTCATTCTGACCGGCGGCACAGACGGCGGCGCACAGTCGGCTTTGCTCAAGCTGGTCGAGACTGTCGGCGTGGCTTCATTCCTACTACCGGATGACCGACGCCCGGCAGTGTTTTATGCCGGCAATCAGGCACTGCAAGGACGCATCGGCGAAATGCTCAGCGGCCTGGCCAACTTTCACCTCGGCCCCAACGTGCTGCCGGAGTTGAATCACAGCAATCTGGAATCCGGTCGCAGTGCGCTGGGCGAGCTGGTCAAAACGCTACGTGCGCGCCGTATCGGCGGCCTGGCCGACTTTGACCACTATGCCGCCGGGCGCATGTACCCAACCGCACTTGCTGAAGGGCGGATGATACATTTCCTCAGCCGGATGCTCAACACGCCGCGCGGCATCCTCAGCGTCAACGTCGGCTCGGCCTCAACGACTGTGGCTGCAGCTTTCGGCGGCGAGCTGTACCTGACTGTGGCCTCCGATTTGGGCGTGGGCCTGAGCGCCTGGACAACGATTGCGAGTCAACCCTGGACTGAGTTCGCACGCTGGGTACCGCACACGCTAACCGAAGCGGAGGTGCGTGAGTTTGGCTTGTGGCGCGCGGTGCATCCCTTCACCATTCCCGTCGAAGTAGAAGACCTGCAGCGCGAGCTGGCGCTGGCGCGGCTGGCGCTGGCCGGAGCGCTTCGACGCGCGCGCACGCAATGGCCGACGAACGTGCCCGGCCTGCACCATAGCCTTATGCCGTACTGCGACGTACTCATCGGCGGCGGCGCGGTGCTGGGCTGTGCACCCGGCCCCGGCGCAGCGGCGCTCGTCCTGCTCGATGCCGTGCAGCCCATCGGTGTGACTGACCTGATGCTGGACCGCCATCACGCTCTGGCAGCCCTAGGTGCTCTGGCTTCGGCCAACGCGCTGGCCTCCGTGCAAGTGCTGGAGTCGGATGCGTTGCTGCGGCTGGGCGTCGCCGTCTCGTGGGTCAGTCAAACGCCGCTTCCCGCAGGCACGCCGCTGGGAACGGCCACCCTTGTTGATGCCAATCAAAAATCGTCCACTGTGGAAGTGCGGGTCGGTGAACTGGAGGTGCTGCCGCTGCCCTTGGGGCAGACCGGCAAGCTGACCCTGAAGCCCCGCCCCGGCGTGGACGTGGGCGCCGGCCCGGGCCGCGCGCGTGCCCGGCCTATCGAAGTGGATGGCAGCATGGTTGGCGTGATCCTGGATGGGCGGGGTCGCCCGCTCTCTCTCCCTGCTACCGAAGCACAGCGCCTCGAAGCCACACAACGCTGGTGGTGGAAGCTGGCCGGCCTTTGAATATTGGCATACCTCTTGCATACGTATCCGGCATCCGTCTTTCGTCTCTAGGTCCTTAGTCTTCAGTCTTCAATCCTTTACCTCCCCACTCCCTCATGCCATATCTCCCATCCACCAGCCACGTCACCCTGCTTGCTACATTGCGTCGCGAGCGCATGCTGCCAATACATGGCGAAGTCGTCGTCCGCCCCGGCCAGCGCGTGGACTCGAGCGATATAGTCGCGCGGGCCGAGAAGCTTGAGCACTATCAGCTGGTTGATATAGCCCGTCTACTGGACGTCTCCGGCGAGTATCTTGACCGGTATCTGCTTAAGCAGGAAGGCGACGAAGTAAAGAAGGGCGAGCCGGTAGCGCGCCGTAAGGCGATGTTCGGCTTGGTGGATCGGCCGGTGACTTCACCGGTCAACGGGCGATTAGCGCTGCTCTCAGAAGGCAAAGCGTTGTTCGCTGCGCTTTCGCCGCTGGAGCTGCGTGCCGGCCTGCCCGGCGAAGTCACCGACGTCGTGCCGGGCCGCGGCGTCACCATTGAAACCACCGGCGCCCTCCTTGAAGGAATCTGGGGTAATGGCCAGGAGAGCTTCTCCGTGCTGCGTTTGCTGGGGACAATGCCCGGCGCCGCCCTGCCTGCTGCCGGCCTTGACCTTTCGTTGCGCGGCGCCATCGTCGCCGCCGGCTGGGTGGATGAGACCAGCCTGTTCAAGTCGTTACAGGAGATCGGCGTGCGCGGCCTGATTCTGGGCAGCGCTCCCGCCGAGCAACTACCGTTGCTGCAGGCTCTACCGTTCCCGGTCATGGTCGTCGAGGGCTTTCACGCACAGGGCTTCTCCGAGCCGGCCTACAATCTGCTTGCCGGCAACTCCGGTCGCGAGGCCTGGCTCAACGCCCAGCTCATCAACCGCTTCACCGGTGCACGCCCGGAGGTCATCATCCTGTTGCCTCCGCCTTCCACGCCGCCTCCGTCGCCGCCGGAAGGCAATGCCCTAGCCGAAGGCAAACGCGTGCGTATCCTGCGCGGGCCGGATCGGGGCCGGGTTGGCAACATCCTCAGCCTAAGCGAACGCGCCGTAATGCTGCCCAACGGCGTGCGCGCGCCGGTGGCCATCATCGTCCTTGAAGACGGCAAAGCTGCCCGCACCACCGTCACCGTACCGTTCGCAAATTTGGAGCTCTTGGAGTAATCTACAAGGCCGTGTCGCGGATGGTGAACTGCCGGCGACAACAAACGGCTTGAAGGAGACGACTATGGCTACGGACGACCCGACACCGGATACCTTCGAAGACGAGGTGCCTCCGCCTGAGGAGACCGGTTCGAATCGCATCTTTCTCCTTATCCTTGCAATCCTCGGCGGCCTGGGCGTGCTGACTCTGATTGCCATCCTGGCCTTTGCCTTCCTTTGGCTGCCGGGACAGCGCAATGCACGCGCTACCGAAATCGCCGCTCGGCAGGCGACCAACGCTGCTGTGATTGCGACCAACGAGATGATTTTGGCCGAGCAGACGCGCATCGTTATAGCACAGCAGGAAACTGCCAACGCGCTGGCGACCGAAGCTGCACGCCCCACCGATACGCCGACGCCTCTGCCCACCGACACACCTACGGCTACCCCGTTGCCCACCGATACGCCGACGCTCACTCCTACGCCTACGCCGGAAGTCATTACCGGTGGCGGCACGCCCGGAACTCCGACTACGCCCGGCACACCGGAGATAGGCGGGAGCGGCGGTGGCCTCACAGCTACCCCAACGCGCATCGGCGGCGTCGGCCCGGGAACGCCCTCGCCCACGCCGCTGGTCGGCGCGCTCACGCGCACACCGGCGACCGCAACGGCCACCGCCACGCGCTCTGCCCTCTCCAACACCGGCGCTCTGGATGAGCTTGGAGTGCCGGGTATGGTTGCACTGGCTGCCGGGCTGATCGGCGTTGTGCTTATCTTGCGCTATCTGCGCGCCGGCCTTCGCTAGCGCCGCACATATTCTCTGTTGAAGACAAGGCCGGTGGTTTACTCCGCCGGCCTTTGCTTTTTCGCTCGATTTCTGGATAATGCCCTGGATGTCTGTGCCCTTTCAATCACTGCGCCAGACCTACCTTACACAGCTCCTCGGCATCCTGGCGCGCTCCGAATGTGCGGCGGTGTACGGCCTGAGCAACACCGGCAAAAGCCTGTTGCTGCGTGCCTTGCCCGCACCTCAGCATCTTGCAGAGTATGCCCGGCTGGCCGGCCGGCCCGGGCTGTTGGTCTATGTGGATTGCAATCGCGTGGTGGAATTGACCGCCACCGGTTTCTTCGAAGTCGTTGTGCGCTCGCTCATCGAAACACTTGAGCATGATCCGCAGATCGCGCCGGAGCTTATTAACCCGTTCCGCCACCACCATGACCGCCTCACCACTCTGACCTCCGCCTTTCAGGCCTCGCTGGCCTTCAACAATGCCGTTTCCGATGCCTGCACGCAGCTGGGGCACAACGTGGTGCTGATGTTCGATGAATTCGACGAAATTTACACGGCGCTCGAAGAGCGCACGCTGCTCAACCTGCGTGCATTGAAGGACAAGTTCCAGAGCCGGCTGGCCTATGTCACGGCTACCACGCGCCCGTTGACCGACCCGGCCTTTCGCAAAGAAAACGAGTTCGCCGAGCTGTTCACCATCAACACGCTGCCGTTGCGATTGCTCTCGGAGGCCGATGCGCGCTGCGCCCTGCGGGAGCTGGGCGGCGAGCGCCTGCCGTTGGAGACGCAGCGCGCCGTGCTCGCCGCCGCCGGTGGGCACTTCGGTCTATTGCACACGCTGGTGCATGCGGCGCAGCATCAGCCGGGGAACTACGCCAACGACCCCAACGTCCGCGCCGAGTGCCTGAAGATTTGGAACCAGCTGCGCCCCGATGAACAGGCGGCGCTCAAGGCTCTGGCGACTCGGCCCGATGACGGCCTCAATCCACATGACCGCACCCGCCTCGGCAACTTCGGTCTCATCGGCGACGATGGCCGCATTTTCTCTGAGCTGTTCGCCGCCTTCGTCCGCCATCAGGCGACTTTGCCCGAACAGGCTCAGCTCGGCGTGCAGGTGGACGAGGACGCCGGCGAGGTCTGGGTGGAGGGTGTCCGGGTCACCGTGCTCACCGATCTGGAGTATCGGCTGATGCGGTTGCTCTATCAACGCCGCGACCGTCTCACCACCAAAGAGCAGATTGTCGAGTCGGTCTGGGGCGGGCAGTACCTCGATAAGGTGGATGATGCCCGCATCGAGAAGCTGGTCAGCCGCCTGCGCGCCAAGATTGAGCCGGAGCCGCTGCGCCCGCGCTACCTGCTCACTCAGCGCGGGCGCGGTTACAAGCTGGTCAGTCGCCCCGCTGAAGACAGAGCCAACGATGACGAAGCCTAACAGCGCAGGTGCGCCGGCCCGGCTCGTGACGAAACGGTTGGTATCTCCGCTGCGCGCCGTCCTGTTCGACCTCGACGGAACGCTGCGCCACAATGAGCCGGACGGTTACGCCGTCTTCATCGGCTTTTTGGAAGAACTGGGCTATCCCCTCAGCGCCGAGCAACGCGCTCACGGCGAGCGTTGGACGCACTACTACTGGTCTATCGCGCCGGAACTGAGGGAAGACATCGAAGCCTTTGGAGCGGACACGCCGGCGTTCTGGAAGCGTTACGCCGAACGGCAAATCCTTGCGCTCGATTTGGGCGGGGATGCCAACGCGCTGGCCGAGCAGGTCAATCGGATGTTCACCGAGCGTTATCAGCCGGTGAACCACGTGCCCGCCGATGTGCGCCCGACCCTCAGCCGCGTGCGCGCCGCCGGTTACACGGTGGGCCTGGTTAGCAACCGCACCGGCGCGCTCGATGGCCTGGTGACCGAGCTGGGCCTGGACGGCCTGTTTCACTTCACGCTCTCCGCCGGGCAGGCCGGCGCGTGGAAACCTGCGCCCGAAATCTTCCGACAGGCCGCGGCGCTGGCCGGCTGCGCGCCATCCGAAGCTATGTACGTAGGCGATAACTACTACGCCGACATCGAGGGCGCACGCGGCGCCGGCCTGCAACCGGTGCTCTATGACCCGCGTGGCTTGTTCCCCGAACCGGGCTGCCCCATCATTCGCACCATCGGCGAGCTGTTGCAAACCGGTTTGCTGGCAACGGATGGAGCAGCGGAGGCAGCGGATAAATGCGGAGGTAGCGGATAGCAGTGGACAAAGCGGATGCAGCAGATGGAACGGATAAAGCGGCTGGGCAGCGGATAAAGCGGAGGTAGTGGATAGAGCGGATTAGCATGATGCCGACCTGTTATCGGAGCGGCAGCGCGGCGCCGGAGATCGGCTACGCCATCGTTGAGTCGCCGCTCGGCTGGCTGCTGGTGGCCGCCACCGCGCAGGGCATCTGCTCCGTCAAACTCGGCGATTCGCCGCGCGCGCTGGAGGCCGAGCTGCAAACTGAGTTCGCCTCGGCAGCACTGCAAAGCGATGCGCCGCAGTTGCGCCGGTGGGTAAATGTTATCCTGGACTACCTGCGCGGCGAGCAGCCGCACCTCGACCTGCCCACCGACGTGCGCGCCACAGCTTTTCGGCGCCGCGTGTGGGAGGAGCTGCGCCGCATCCCGCCCGGCGAAACGCGCTCATACGCGGCGGTAGCCGCGGCCATCGGCAAGCCTAAGGCTGCACGCGCCGTGGCCCGCGCCTGCGCCCTCAACCCTACGGCCCTCGTTGTGCCCTGCCACCGCGTCATCGGCGAGGACGGTCAGCTGCGCGGCTACCGCTGGGGCCTGGAGCGCAAGCGCCGCCTGCTCGAACAGGAAAAGCGCGCACGGGAACGCTAAGCGCACCGCTCACCAAAGGTGCTGCTACAGGCTGGGGGCTGCGCCCTTCAGCCACGAATGACCCCCACTGCAAAAACTACGATCCCACCGGCGAAGCCGCGAAGGGCGCAAAGGACTCGCTCCTGTTTCTTAGCGTTCTTAGCGTCTTCGCAGTTCCGCTGGGCTTTTTTCAGTGGAGCCATTCGTGCTCATTCGCTCTCATTCGTGCCCCTTCGTGTCCCCCTATTCGTGTTCATTCGCTCTAATTCGTGTCCATTCGTGTTCCCCCTTCATTCGCGCAATTCGATGCCCAAAACGCCGCATCGAATTACGCGAATTGGCGCGAAAGGCAACTCCCAACCGAATTCATCTCTTGTCCGTATCCCTTCGTGCCCTTCGTGTTCCCCATTCGTGTTCATTCGCCATCATTCGTACCCATTCGTGTTCCCCATTCGTGCTCATTCGCCCTCATTCGTGCCCCTTCGTGTCCCCCTATTCGTGTTCATTCGCTCTAATTCGTGTCCATTCGTGTTCCCCCTTCATTCGCGCAATTCGATGCCCAAAACGCCGCATCGAATTACGCCCCCGGAACCTCCCTGCCCCTAAGGCCGTCTCCTAAGTGATGTTGAAATCACCAAGGAGACACACCATGTTAACATTCAAACGACTTTCAGCCGCCATAGTGACGGGCGTACTTGGACTGAGCCTGCTGACGGCCTGCGCGGCCCCCGCCGTCGTCACCGGCAGCGAACCCGGCCAGACGCATAACACCATCAGCGTCAGCGGCAGCGGCCAGGCCTTTGGCCGGCCCGACCTCGCCATTGTTCAAATCGGCGTAAGCTCCAGCGGCCCCGACCTGGGCGAGACGCTGGCGCAAAACAACCGGCGCGCCGACGCCATCTTGGCCGCGCTCAAGGCGCTGGGCATCGAAGACAAGGATTTGCAGACCAGCAACTTCTCCATCTATCCGCAGCGCGATTACGACCCCCAGACCGGCCAGCCAAAGGACACCATCACCTATCACGTGGATAACACCTTATCGGTCACCGTGCGCGACCTGAGCAAGCTGAGCAGGGTGCTGAGCGAGGCCGTGACCGCCGGAGCCAATCACATTCACGGGATTGCGTTCAGCGTGGCCGACCCGGCAGCGCTGGAGGCCGAGGCCCGCGCCAAGGCGATGGCCGATGCCCGCGCCCGTGCCGAGCAGCTGGCGAAGGCCGCCGGCGTTACGCTGGGCAGCCCCATCTCCATCAGCGAGTCGTTCAATTACGCGCCGCCCACGCCGCTCGCCCTCGACCGCGCTGCCGCCGAAGCGGTCTCCGCGGTGCCCATCGCCACCGGCCAGCTGCAGGTCAGCATCCAGGTGAACGTGACCTACGAAATCCGGTAAGGCTCACTTTCAACTCAGCGCCGCTCTCACGGACTACGCACTCCGCATTACGTGGTGCGTAGTCCGTTTTATTCGTTGCTTGCATTCCTCTAACGTTTCCGGCATAAATTGGGCGCACCTGACTCTACCTTGAGGTGTGGCCTATGACCGACCAGACCGCTCCCGTTTCCGAAGCCGTACCTTTCAAGGCTGAAGTTCGACAACTGCTCGATATCCTCATCCACTCGCTCTACACTGAACGCGAAATCTTTCTGCGCGAGCTAATCTCCAATGCTTCCGATGCACTGCATCGCCTGCAATATCAAAAGCTGACCGGCGCCGAGGTGCTCGACCCGGACGCCGAATTGGCCATCCGCCTGACCGCCGATAAAGACAAACGGACGCTGACCATCAGCGACACCGGCGTGGGCATGACACGCGAAGAACTGATGGAGAATCTCGGCACCATCGCCCACTCCGGCGCGAGGGAGTTTCTCAAGTCGCTGAGCGAGGGCAGGAAGGCCGCCGACATCATCGGCCAGTTTGGCGTTGGCTTCTACTCCGTGTTCATGGTGGCGGAAGAAGTGCGCGTGACGGCCCGCTCGTGGAACCCGGCGGCCGGCGCCTGGACGTGGATTTGCACCGGCGACGACCGCTACACACTGGAGCCGGCGACGAAAGAGACGCGCGGTGTGGACATCGTCATCAAACTGAAGGAAGATGCCAAGGAGTTTGCCGAAGAGTGGCGGCTGGAGCAGATCATCCACAAGCATTCGGACTACGTCTCGTTCCCGATTTATCTGGGCGGGAAAATCGTCAATCGGCAGACGCCTATCTGGCGGCAGCCGCGCACCGAAATCACCGATGAGGCGGCCAACGACTTCTATCGCCAGCTGACGCTGGACTTCGAGCCGCCGCTGCTGCGCGTTCATCTCAACACCGATTCGCCGATGCAGATTTACGCGCTGCTGTTCGTCCCGGCCAAGCCCGAACCGGGACTGTTCAGCCTGCGCAAAGAGCACGGCCTCAAGCTCTACTCGCGCAAGGTGCTCATCCAGGATTACAACAAAGACCTGCTGCCCAACTACCTGCGCTTTATGCAAGGCGTGGTAGAGAGCGAAGACCTGCCGCTCAACGTCAGCCGCGAAGCGGTACAGAGCAGCAGGGTGATCGAAAAACTGCGCAATGCCCTCACCCACAAAGTTATCGAGACGTTCAAAGAGCTGGCTGCCAAAGACCCGGAGAAGTACGCGAAGTTCTGGAAGACCTACGGCTCATTCATCAAGGAAGGTTTGGCCACAGACCCGCCGGCGCGCGAGAGGCTCAAGCCGCTGCTGCGCTTCGCCACTTCGCAGACCGCTGAGGGCGAGCTGATCTCATTGGCGCAATACACCGGGCGGATGAAGCCCGAACAGCGCGAAATCTACTACCTGTTGGCCGACGACTTGCAGTCCGCCATGCGCAGCCCGCATCTGGACTACTACCGCCGCGAGAAGCTGGAGGTGCTCCTCCTCACCGACACGCTCGACTCGTTCATGCTGGCCGGCCTGCAAAACTACGAGGGCTTCCCGCTGAAGAACGTCGCCAGCGCCGAGGTCGAAGCGTCGCCGCAGGCTTCGGACAAGGCGGATGCCGATGCGTTGCCACAGGCCGAGCTGGACGCTCTGCTGGCGCGCTTCAAGGCGCAGCTCGGTGAGCGCATCACCGACGCCCGCGCCTCCGACCGGCTGGTGGACAGCCCGCTGCGCCTGGTCGCTCCTGCCGATGCCCGCGACGCCGAGATGGACCGCGTGCGCCGCTTCCTCGACAAGGAATACAGCGTGCCCAAGCGCATCGTCGAAATCAACCCGAAGCATCCGCTCATCAAGAACCTCTCGGCGCGATTGCAGGCAGGTGACTCGGACGCGCTGGTGGCCGACGCCATTGAGCAGCTGTACGCCAATGGGCTGCTTCTGGAGGGCCTGCACCCCAACCCGGCCGAGATGGTCGGGCGCATTCAGGCGCTGATGGAGGCGGCGGTGAGGCGGTAGGCGTATTGCGTGTTGCGTATTCCGTATTGCGTAAAACGAGAGCGCCTCTTGACCAACGAGAGGCGCTCTCGTTTTGATAGCCTTCCCCGCCTTCTGCTTTTCTCTATTCCGACAATTTACGCAGGGAGCCGGTTCCGTTTCCGGGGGATGAGTCGGCTGATGGCTTGATGGGCAGTTGCAGAAAGAACGTGCTGCCGGGACAGGTCTTCTCGTCATGGCCGGGGCTTTCCACCCAGATTCGGCCACCATGCGCGCGCGCCACACCCTTCGCGATGGCCAACCCTAAGCCCGGCCCACCGCCCTTGAACGCCGTCTTGCTCGAGGAGTGCAAATCCACCGAGCCGACCTGATAAAACTTCTCGAAGATAAGCTCCTTGTGCTCGTCGTCAATGCCGATGCCGGTATCGGCGACGGAGATTTCCGCGCCGGGCCGACCATCGGCCAGCGTAACAGGTCGCGTGCGGATGGTGATCGAGCCGCCATCGGGCGTGTACTTGAAGGCGTTAATGATGAGGTGATAGAGCGCTTTCTGGAGCAGCGTCGGGTCGGCGTGGATGAGGGGGGTGTCGGCGGCGTGCTCCACGCTCAGGTTCAACTGCCGGTTGGCGGCCTCCCTCTTCACACGATTAGCGATGTCGTTGACTACGCTGCGCAGCGGCACCGGGACGAGCATCAGGCGCAGTTCACCCTCCACACGACTGGCGTCAAGCATGGTGTTGACGATTTCGTGCAATCGGTCGGTGCCTTTGCTCAGGCCGTCCAGCACCTCTAGCAGATGCGGGTTACTGCGGATGTTCTGGTCGAGCTTCATCACGTTGAGGTAGCCCTTCATCACCGTCAGCGGTGTGCGCAGCTCGTGCGCAGCCACTTGGATGAATTCCAGCTTATTGCGGTCGAGCTGGGCCAGGATACGGTTGGTGCGGCGCAGCTCCTGGATCGCCATTTGGTCGTTTTGGCGCATCCGGTTGAGGGTGGTGCGGATGATGTTGAGGGCTAAGCGCGGGCTGCGGCTGAGCATGGCCTCGAAGTCGGCCTTGGCCATCTCCAGTACGGTACAGTCCGTCAGCGTGCGCACACTGGCCGCGCGTGGCGCGTTCTGAATGAGCGCCATCTCGCCGACGAAATCGCCCTCGCCCACCTCGCGCAGTTTGCGCTCTTCATCTTCGGTGATCTTTTTGGTAATCTCCGCCTTGCCGCGCGCGATGATGTAGAAGACATCTTCATGCGCGCCCTCCACGCATAGGAGGTAGCCGGGCGGGTAAGAGCGCGTATGGGTCACGTGCGCCATCTCTTCCACCTCGGCGGGCGTCAGCCCAAGGAAGACCTGGCTGAGAAAAACGTGTTTGTCGAGTTGGAGAGCGGTAACGTCGTTCACAGCAGATCGTTGGAAGGAAGGCAGTGGCGATTATCTCATGCCGGCGAGGGCGAGAGCGACACAGTCTCGGCATGCGCCGGAGCCAGCGGCAGCGTGAAGTGGAAGGTGCTGCCGTTGCGGAACTCACTCTCTACCCAGATACGCCCGCCTTGCATCTCCACCAGATTCTTGACGATGCTCAGGCCCAGGCCGGTGCCGGGGGCCATCTCGCGCGCCAGATGGTCGTTGGCGCGGAAGAACTTCTGGAAAAGCTTCTTCTGGTCTTCGGGCGAGATGCCGATGCCGGTGTCCTGTACAGAAACGTGCAACACCTCGGCAGGTCTGGAGGCGCCGTCGGCCTCGCCGGGCGGGTTCTCGGCCTGCCACGGGTCGGGCGTGCGTCGCACGCGCACGGTCAGGCGTCCGCCTTCCGGCGTGTACTTGTGCGCGTTCGAGACCAGGTTGGTGAGGATTTGCACGGTGCGCACGTAATCGGCCCAGACCGGCGGCAGCTCGTCGGGTATATCCAGCACCAACGTCTGCTTCTTGTTCTCGATCACCGAGCGCGAGGTGTTCACCACGTCGTCCACTACTGCTTTGAAAGAGATGGCCTTGAGGTCGAGGCGCATCTTGCCGGCTTCAAGCTTGGCCGCGAAGTCAATGTCCTGCACGATGGTGGCCATGCGCTCGATGTTGTTGCGGATGATGGTGAGGAACTGCTTCTGCATGTCGTTGAGCGGCCCGGCCCCGCCCGTCAGCAGGATGTCGGCCCAGCCTTTGATGGGCGTCATGGGCGTCTTCAGCTCGTGCGCCACGAAGGCCATCTGGTCGCTCTTAGCGAGGTTGGCGGCCTGCACTTCGGCATACAAGCGTGAGTTGGTCAGGGCAATAGCGGCCAGGTCGGCCAGGCGGGTCACGATGGCAGCGTGGTCGTCGGTCAGCGCGTCGGGCGTATCGCCATCGAGCGTAATCAACCCCAGCACTTCCCTATCGCGCTGGATGGGGACGGTGAGCTGGGTGCGTGTGGCATCGCGCAGCGGCAGGTAATGCGGGTCGGTAGCGACGTTGCGTGCCAGATGGACGGCCTTCGTCCGCAACACCAGGCCCGGCACATCTGCATCCAGTGGCAACAGCCGGTTGTGTAATTTGGGCGTGGCCTCACCATAACCTTCCACAGCCAATACATGGATGCCGGCCTCGCGCACCAGCCCCACCCAGCCGGCGGTCGCGCCGGTGATGCGCCGCGCCCATTGCAGCGCAATCTCGGTAATGCGCGCGGCATCGAGGGTGGTGTTCAGCTCGCGCCCGATGCGCTGCAGCATCGAAAGCTCCTCGACGCGCGCCGCCAGTGCCTGGTCGGTCTGGGTGAACAGGCGCGCATTCTCAATGGCGCTGGCCGCCGGTATGGCGAAGGCCGTCAGCAGGTTCTGGTCCGCTTCATCGAAGGGCAAGCCATCGCGCTTGTTGAGCAGCTGGATGGCGCCGATGGACCGTCCCTGAACACGCAGCGGTACGGTGATGATGGAACGGGTCTGGAAGCCGGTGCTTTCGTCGGTGGCCCGATGCCAGCGCGGGCTGTGCTGCGGATCGTTGCGGATGATGGTGTTGCCGGACTCGATGGCTTCACCTACCAGGCCCTGGCCGGGCGGCAGACGCGTGCCCACCAGGCTATGACCTACCGGACCAACGGCAACGCGGAAGACGTACTCGCCCGTCTCCGAATCGATCAGGTACAGGCTGCCGGCCTCGCAGTTCAGGATGGTGACCGCGCTCTTTACAACCATCTCCAGCGCAGCATCCAGTTCCAGGGTAGAAGCGAGGGCCAGGCTGATGTTGTTCAGGGTTTGCAATTGACGCGCACGCTGCTCGGCCTCCTGGAACAGCCGGGCTTTAGTGATGGCCGAAGCTGCCTGGTCGGCGATCGTCCAGAACACCTTGAGATGGTCTTCGGTATAGACCACGGCGGGGTCGGTGGTGGCGACGATTATCGCGCCAAGCGTGGTGGTGCCGGTGTTAAGCGGCACGCCCATCCAGGCGCGGAAGGGGCGCGTGCCGGGGCGCACGCCACGCCGGTGACATTCCTCCGCATAGTCGCCGGTGCGGATGGGCTGGCCGGTGCGCAGGATTTCGCTCTCCAGGCCTACGTCGACCGGCACGGCCTGATTCTCCCGCTCGCTCAGGCGCTCATTGTTCTCGACGAAGAAGGCGTAACGCGGCACATCGGCGCGGTCTTTGAGCAGCAGGTAGTAGTAGCGCGTGTCCATCAGCTTGCTGGTCTGAGCATAGATAAGCTCCAGCAGGTCGTCGTAGGCGGTGGTGAAGGACACGGCCTGTGATATCTGACTGACGACATTTAGTTCCTTGACGCGGCGCTGCAAGTCGTTGACGACCGAGGCGCGTTCGATGGCCAGGGCCGCCTGGTCGGCCAATGCCTCCAGGTAGCGCAGGTCGTTGCTGTTGAACGGCTCGCCGGAGAGCTTGGCACCGATGGCCAGCCAGCCGACCAGATTGCTCTGCCCGAACAGCGGCATGAACAGCTCGGAGCCGAGCACGGCCATACGTGCGCGATCACGCAGCAAGCGCGTTGGCAGCGGCCGGCCGGCGGTAAGGAAGATGGCGCGGCGTTCCTCGGTCAGGTAAGTGGCGAGCGGGCCATCGCGCGCGAAGCGAATCTCGGTGGTCGGCTGACCCAGCTGGTCGGGCAGCGCGGCGTAATCGTCGTTATGGGTATCGTAAACGAACAAGTGTAGGTGGGCAGGTCGCAGCACGTCCTGAACGTTCTGCGTCAGCTTAGCGGCGATGTCGCTCAGCCCGGCGGCGTGTGTCAGCTCGTGGCTGAAGGCTTCCAGTGCCTCCATAGCAGAACGTGAGCCGCGCAAAAAGGTACGATTGATGAAGCGTTGCAGGCGCTCCCGCAATGGATTGAAAAATAGGACGAGGAGGAAAACGATCAGGCCGACGGCCATTGGTTCGTTGGCCGCCACGACCTGTCCGGCGATCAAGCTCAGCCCACCGAGGATCAGACTATAGGCGACGACGGTCACCAGCCCGATTGCGGCATACACCAGCCCCTGTCCAATGGTCGCATCTAGGTCGAGGACGCGATAGCGCAGGATGGCGTACGCCACCGCCAGCGGGAAGGCCACCAGCGGCAGCAGGTTGGTCAATGGGTCAACCGGGAGTGTGTTGCCGGAGAGCGCGGTTTGCAGCACCCACAGCACCAGCGGCGTGAAGCCGATGACCGTGAAGATGAAAATGACGCGACCCTGTTCGCGCGCGGTAGGTGAAGGCGCAGTCCGCCAGCGATACAACGCCATCCCCAGGAAGAAGAGCAAGCCGGGGCCGACGGAGTAATAGCTCCACTGCCAGATGGGGATGTGCGCATACGGGTCAACCCCCGGCGCGTAGAGCAGATACACGCCGACGGCACCGGTAATTATGGCGGGGAAGAAGGCTATGACCTGAGAGCGCGGAAAGCGCCGGACGAAACGCGCCGGTTCAGGGAACAATAGTCCCAGCGTGACCACGGCGGCGGTGGAGTTGGGCAGCGCAAAGGTCCAAGCCCAGCTGAACCAGTGCGTGGTGTACATATCGAACAGCGCACCCACTGTGATAGCTGCCAGCGCGCAGGCGAGGGCAAAGGCCCGTCCTGCCGCCTCGCCGCCGCGCAGTCGGTAAATCCACATACCCACTGCCAGATACAGAAAGCCGACCAGGTATGGCGCAACAAAGTGTCGGCCGAAATCCGCTAGTGGAAAGACGCTTAGGCGGACGGTGTAGGAACGCAGCTCGCCGGTCCGAAGCTGCACGTCCAGCCGGACCGTCTGCCCGGCCTGTCGCCCGGCCAGTTGTGCGCCCAGATCGGCGGAGTTGTACACCGGCACGCCCTCCACCGCTAACAGCCGGCTGAGCGGAGGCACCACGGCGCGCGCGCTCCAGTTCGGGTCGGCCGGGTCGCCGACATGGTTAAATTTCATCCCCTGTTCAACGAAGGCGCCGAGGAACGGTCGCTGGCTCCAGCC
>JAVQXV010000307.1:0-2928 GCA_033577755.1 Anaerolineales bacterium | reverse complement strand
CGCCCGAGCAATCAGCGCTGCGCTGGCATCCACGCCCACGTAGCCCACGCCGCGCGCGGCCAGCCGCCGGCCTACCTTGCCGTCGCCGCAGCCGATCTCCAGCACGCGCGCGCCGGCGGGGATGCGGTCGAGCACGCGCTGCACGCCGCGAGTCGGTCGCGGACGCGTCTCGGCGAAGACTTCGGCAAAGGTTTCGTAGAACTCGCGGTTGAGGGCGGCCAGTCGCGCCTGCACTTCAGGAGTCACGTTCTCATTATAGTGCGTCGAGACACGAGTGAACACGAATGGTCACGAATGAATGAAAGCGAATGAGCACGAGTGGGGAACACGAATGAACACGGATAACCATATGAGTGTCTTCTCAGAAACCTTCTTCCTGCCGTGTGATCCCGCTTCGGTGCTCTTCGCCATCAGGGGCGGTCACCGCGATAGATGTTGTCTCCGGCGGCAATGTAGAAGCGTTTGTTCGCATCAATAGCCAGCGCGCTGATAGGGGCAGGCAGCGGCTTGGCCGGCTGGAACTGGCGCGTGAAGTTGAGCTTGAGGCTGAGCTGATACAACCCGTTGTTCGCCGGGTTGATGAGGAACAGCGACGGCTCAGGCGGCTCATCATAGATGAGGCCGGTCGGCTGAGTCAGGTCGGCAAGGCGCTCGCCGCTGCTGTAGCCGGGGCGTGGGTCGTTGAAAGGTAACGTCTCTTGGCAGGTTCCCGAGGCGGTCGCCGTCGTGCGCAGGCAGCTGGAGAGGCGGCCATCGCGGCGCTGCAAAAAGACTTCGCCGTTGGCGATGACGAAATCGGTCACGTCTTTCAAGTCGTAGATCACGCTGCCGAAGTATGGACGCGGCGCTTCCGTGAACAGACCGCCCGAAGCCTGATACTGCCAAAGCTGGTTCTGCCCAATGTCCAGCACGTAGAGGCTGCCGGCGTACAGCTCCAGACCGATGGGTTGCACCCAGCCCACGTCGGGCGCGGGCAGATAGCTACCGAGCGGTAGCTCACCGGCGCGGCAATAGAGCAGACCGCCGGCGTTGTCCAGCGCAATCACCGAATCGGAATCGGAGCCGGGCACCACGCCGATATCTATCAGCGGACCGATGGTGAGCGGGCCGAGCGCGCCGCCGGCACAGGAAAACCTTTCGTCTACGGTATAGACGCCGGCAGTACTCTGCGTTAACCGCCAGACTCGATTGCGTGCCGTGTCGAGGACGTACACGTCATGGCCCACCGACAGCACGCGCCTCAGTTCGGAGTCATGTCCTAAGCCCGCCGGCAGCAGCGGCGTATAGGTCACGCGCGTCGTCCACGTCAGCTCATCGAGGCGGCCCTGCGCTTCCAGCCGCAATTGTGCAACCTCCGGGCTGCCCGGCTTGAGCGCTTCGGCGCGCTCGATCCATTGCAAAGCGGCCTCCCAGTGCGGGCGCGCCGCCAGCGGGTCGGGCGAGCTGCGCCCGTTGGAGACGGCCAGTTGCGCCTGTTGCAGTGCCTCATCGAACTGTTGGCCCTGCCCGATCTGCATGTAAATCAACAACGTGACTGCGACGACGACCAGCGGCAAGCCAACAGCGACACCGATCTGCACCGAAGTGGGCACGACGAACAAACCGTCACGCTGCATCACGCCCTCCGGCAGGAGGCGCGCCAGCAGCCGGCGGAAGCTGCGCATCATTTCGCTCAGCGTGACGGCGAAGGCACGGCCAAACGAGCGGAGGCCGTGCTGTATGTTCTCGATCATGCCGCTCAGGTCAATGCGCGCACGCTCCCCGGTCGGGGCCTCCGGTTCACATCGGAGTGACGGCTCGGTTTCTCGGAACGCCTGCGGTTTGTCGGCGGGTTCTTCCGTCTGCCGGCGCGAGGTCACGTCCATGCCATTGCGCGCAGGCGGCGGGGCGTCGGTCGGCTTGGCCTCTTCCACGTCCACAGTTACGGTCGCCGGCATAGTTTCCAGCCTACTTTTGACTCCTAGGCGCAGACGGCCGGCCCACTCGCCGAGCGAGACGCGTGGCAGCGTGGGGAGAATAGGGATAGCCGGAGACACGGCCGCGGCAGGCAACGGCTCAGGCGGCCCGACGTTGTCCACCATGCCCGCCGGCTCTAAACGCGCCAGCAGCGCGGTGAAGTCGCCGTCGGCGGCAGCCCTGAGGCGCTCGGCGGCGGCGCTCAGAGTCGCCAGCTCGCCCAGCCCATTCAGGGCCGGTTGACGCCAGTTCGCGTTGCCGCTCAGTGCGAGGTATGCGCCTAACGTGAGGGTGGTGTGAAAGTAGTGAGCGTCAAGTGTATCGCTCAGGCCGAGGGGGCGGCCGGCTGCGGCAGCGCGCTGTACCAGATCGCCCTGCGCTACCACAACTGCGCCCGGCCCGCACCACACGGCATAGAAATCGCTTTGGCGCAACACGGCCACAATCAGGCCAGCCTGTATGGGCCTGCCGCCGGGGAGGCCGGCGGTCAGGTTAGCATCGAGCAGATTCTTATTGACGGCGCTCAATGCCTGGCGCGCTGCCGCGGTCACCGAGCCGGGCGAGCTGAAGTAGGCGTTGGCTGCCAGGTTGAGCAGCTCGGCGTAGCGCCCGGCCTCGAGGGTGTGGCGCGAGCGCAGCGTCAAGCAGAGCAGCAGCGTATCCTTTTCACGGCCCCGTGCGGCGCGGCGCGGCGCGATGAAGGTTGCCATTCCGGGCGGCTCATCTGACGCCATCTGTCCGGCAACGACTTGGAAGGGCAGCGTATCCACATCGTAGCAGGCAGGCATAGCGCTTGGGATTATAGATGAGGTGTTTTGAATGGCAAGCACCACAGGCACAGGGATGCAAGCTGTATGCCACAGGCGGCCCGGGTCCTGCAACAGACCGTCCGGCGACTCTGCCAACCCAGACTATCTAAAGTGTGCACGCAAAACATGTCAGCCGCACCCTGAGCGGACGCTGAGCGAAGCG
>JAVQXV010000306.1:0-2954 GCA_033577755.1 Anaerolineales bacterium | reverse complement strand
AAGCGTCCGACGAGTTGCAGCCCGACGGGCAGGCCGTTGATTTCGCCGGAGGGCAGGCTGAGAGCGGGCAGGCCGGCCTGAGTCCAGGGCAGGTTCATGATGGGGTCGCCGGTGCTCTCCAGGCCTTCGGGCGCCGGGCCGACGGAAGCAGGCGCAACCCACACGTCCACGCCGTGGCGGGTCATCACCTCTGTGAGGGTCTGACGCAGTTGCCGGCAGCCGCCGCGCAGCTCGGCCAGCACCGGGTCGGACACGGTTCGTCCGCGCTCAATCAGGTCGCGGGTCTTGGGATGATACAGGTCGGCGAAGCGGGCGTACCACTCGGCATGGACGCGCGCGGCCTCGCCGGCGGTGAGGGCGTAATGGCGCTCGCGTAGCGCCGCAATATCGGCGAGTGCAGCAACGGACTTGAGCGTGTACCCGGCCTCGCGCAGCTGCTCGCAGACTTGATGAAAGTGCGCAAGCATCTCGCCGGATGCGCGTTCCAGGTATGGGCCTTCCGGGATCGCCAGCACCGGCCTCCGCTCCACTTCAACCGCTGCTCTCCAGTCTCCGATTATCACACTTGCTGCCAACGTCACGCCGGCCACATCGTCGGCGAACGGCCCAACGTGGTCGAGCGAGGGTGCGAGCGGAATGACGCCGGCCCGCGAGACGCGGTCGTAAGTCGGCTTGAAACCGACCACGCCGCAGAAGGAGGCCGGGCGCAGGATCGAGCCTATGGTCTGGGTGCCTAGGGTCAAGGGAGCGAGGCCCGCCGCCACCGCCGCTGCCGAGCCGCTGCTGGAGCCGCCGGGTGTGTGGGTTCTGCCGGCGGGGCTTTTAGGATTGCGCGTGGGGCCGGGGGCAAAGTAAGCGAATTCAGTGGAGACGGTCTTGCCGAGCACCAGCGCGCCGGCCTCGGTCAGCCGCGTGACGCTCTCGGCCTGCGGGCCGTGCAGCACCTCCGGCGGCAGCCGGCTGCCGCCCGTCGTCGGGAAGCCGTCCACGTGGAAGATGTCCTTGACGCCGACCGGTACGCCGAAGAGGGGCGGACGCGAAGTGGGGTCGGGAAAACGGGCCTCGAGCGCCGCAGCTTCGCGCCGCAACCGGTCGAAGCGGCCCGGCTCCGGCATGAAGGCCAGCACCTGCGGCTCGACTTCGTCGAAGCGGCGCTCCAGTTCGGACAAGTAATCCGTCAGGGAGCGCCGGCCTGAGCGCAGAGCGGGAGTCAATTCAGCAAGCGAAAGGTCTTTCATCGGTTACAGCGGTGAAGCGAACGCTGCAATAAACCCCGGAAACACCCCGGAACAGCGTAACGCTGACTATTCTAAGAACACGGCTCCATAGAAAAAGTGGCGTATGTACTGATTGGGGATGCCGTTATACACCGAAGATATGAGTAATGGCCGTGCTGGCCACGCCTCCCACACTGAGCAGCATCGCCAGCCGGGCGTTCGCCACCTGGTTCGGGCCGGCGCGGCCTGTCAATTGCAGCACAATTTCGCAAGTCTGGTACAGGGCTGAAGCACCGATGGGATGGCCGCGCGCCTTGAGGCCGCCGAGCGTGGAGGTGGGCAGAGCGCCGTCGAGCGCGATGACGCCTTCGGCGGCCAGCCGCCAGCCCTGGCCGGGCGCAGCGTAGCCCAGCGCCTCCAGTGAGAGGCAGGTCATGATGCTGAAGGCGTCATGTGTCTCGAACAGGTCAATGTCGCTGCGGTGGACGTTGGCAGCGCGGAAGGCCTCGTGCGCCGAGCGCTGCACGGCGTAGAGTTGAAACGGGTCGGGCCGGTCGTCCAGGCAGAACCAGTCGGTGGCGACGCTGGAACCGAGCACGTTGACGGGCTGCGGCGTGTAAGCGCGCGCTTCGCTGGTGGGCGCAAGCACCACCGCCGCCGCGCCATCGCAGATGGGGGCGGCGTCGTACAACCGTATCGGCGGCGTAATCACCCGCGAGGCGCGAATGTCGTCCAGCGAAACCTCCTTGTCGCGGAAGATGGCGTTGGGATTGGTGCGCGCGTTCCGATGCGCGTGCCAGGGGAAGTAGCTGAGGGCGTCGGCGGTCAGGCCGTATCGTTCGAGGTAGAGCTGCATCAGGCGCGCGTTCTGGCTGAGCAGCGTCGCGCCGGAGGGCACTTCGCGTTCGGCGTCCAGCGCCTTGGCCAGTGCGGGCGTGGCGTTGCCGTCGCTCATCTTCTCCACGCCGAGCGCCACGGCGCGATGCGCTGCGCCGCTGGCCACGGCCAGATAGGCCATGCGCAGCGCCGCTGCGCCGGTGCCGGTGGCGGCGGCTACGTCCAGCGCCTCCACGCCGCGCAGGCCGGCTGTGCTGGCCAGCAGCGCCGCCAGATGTTTCTGGCCTTGCAGCTCGTCGGCCAGCATGTTGCCGACGAAGAGCGCATCCACCTGTTCGATGCCGGCGTCGTTCAGCGCCAGGCGCAACGCCTCTACGCCCATCTCGCGCAGAGACTTCGGGTTGCGTTTCTGAACCGGGATCTGGCCGATGCCGACGATGCTAACGCCTTGTAAGGGGGACACCGGCCGTTGTTATAACGGAGGGCCGGGGTGCTGTCAATTGACGTGGTTTGCTGTGTGCGTGCAAAACATGTCAGCCGCACCCCGAGCGGACGCCGAGCGAAGCCGAAGCGGCAGCACGTTACCTGACAACCTTTGCGTGCACACGGTTTGCTATGTGCATGCAGAGGCGGGCGGTTACGTTCGACGTGCCTCAGTCCTTCTCGTGGTACTTGAACGAGACTTTGAGCTTGGTGCGGTAGTTGAGCACGCGACCGTCCTCGATTTGCATATCAAGCTCGACGACCTCGGCGATGCGCAGGTCGCGCAAGGTCTTGGCTGCCTGGGCGATGGCGTTGGCCGCTGCTTTCTCCCACGATTCGGGGCTGACGCCGATAATCTCGATGACTTTATAGACGCTGTCGCTCATGGGGTTACTCCTGAACTGAAAACAAGACAAC
>JAVQXV010000305.1:0-2974 GCA_033577755.1 Anaerolineales bacterium | reverse complement strand
TGGGATGATTCGTGCCGTGATCTTCGACATCGGCGGTGTGCTGGTGCGCACCGAGGACCTGGAGCCGCGCCGCAGATGGGAGCGGCGCTTTGGCCTGCCGGACTGGGGGCTGGCGCAGCTCGTTTTCGATAGCCCGGTGGCGCGGGAGGCCACGCTGGGGCGGACGGATGAGTCTGCAATATGGGAGCACACCGCGCGCGCCCTGGGCCTGAGCGCCGACGAACTGGCGCAGTTGCAACGCGACTTCTGGGCCGGCGACCGCTACGATGAAGCCCTCATTGATTACCTCCGCTCGCTGCGCCCACGCTATAAGACCGGCCTCATCAGCAACGCCTGGCCCGGCGCGCGCACCTTTCATCAGCACAAGCTCAACCGCGAGACGTTCGACGTGCTGGTGTTCTCGGCGGAGGAGGGAATCGCCAAGCCGGCTCCGGAGATTTACCGGCGCGCGCTGACCCGGCTGGGCGTGGCCGCAACGGAGGCCGTGTTCGTGGACGATGCGATTGAGAACGTGGCCGCCGCGCAAGCGTTGGGCATGGCCGGCGTGCATTTTCGGCAGGGCATGAGCGCCGCAGAGGTACGCGCCGCGCTGGAGGCGCTCGACGTGAAGTGAAGTGTACGTGCCTGCGCCGATGTAATTTGCACCGATGGGCGTGTTATACTCGCCGCACCCACAACCTGAACTCTTAACTGGAGGCCTGTTGCCATGAACTTGCCCCCCGGACTCGAACTACGCGCCCCCGCTTCGCCGTTCGCCGCCGAAGTGTTGACGCCCGAAGCGCTGGCCTTTCTGGCTAAACTGCAACGTGCCTTCAACTCGCGCCGCCTGGAGCTGCTGCGCCGCCGCGCCGAGCGCCAGGCCGCCATTGACGCCGGGCAACTGCCCACCTTCCTGCCGGAGACGGCCAACATCCGCGCCGCCGACTGGCAGGTCGCGCCCATCCCCCACGACCTGCAGCGCCGCCACGTCGAAATCACCGGCCCGACCGAGCGCAAGATGGTCATCAACGCCCTCAACTCCGGCGCCGACGTCTTCATGGCCGACTTCGAGGACGCCAACACCCCAACCTGGGACAACATGTTGCAGGGTCAGTTGAACCTGACCGCGGCCATCGAGCGCACGCTGGAGTTGATTACGCCGGAAAAGACGTACCGGCTCAACGACAAGGTTGCAGTGTTGCTGGTGCGCCCGCGTGGCTGGCATCTGGATGAGAAGCATCTGTGGGTGGACGGCAAGCCGATGTCCGCTTCCCTCTTCGACTTCGGCCTGTATTTCTTCCGCAACGCCAACCGCCTGCTGGCACAGGGAACCGGCCCGTACTTCTACCTGCCCAAGCTGGAGAACCGGCTGGAGGCGCGGCTGTGGAACGACGTCTTCAACCTGGCGCAGGAAGAGCTTGGCCTGCCGCGCGGCACCATCAAGGCGACCGTGCTGATCGAAACCATCCTGGCCGCCTATGAGATGGACGAGATCCTGTTTGAGTTGCGCGACCACATCGCCGGGCTGAACGCGGGCCGCTGGGACTACATGTTCAGCATCATCAAGAAGTTCCGCAACCGGCCCGACTTCGTCTTTCCGGATCGCGCCCAAGTGACCATGACGGTCCCGTTCATGCGCGCCTACACCGAGCTGCTGGTGCGCACCTGTCACCGGCGCGGCGCGCACGCCATCGGCGGCATGGCGGCCTTCATCCCCAGCCGCAAGGACCCGCAGGTGAATGAGGTCGCCATCGCCAAAGTGCGTGAGGACAAGCTGCGCGAAGTCGGCGATGGCTTTGATGGCACTTGGGTGGCGCATCCCGACCTGGTGCCTGTGGCCAGGGCCGTCTTCGATGAGAAGCTGGGCGACAAGCCGCACCAGAAGGAACGCCTGCGCGAGGACGTGAACGTGACTGCCGAGCAGCTGCGCGACTTCCGCGTGCCGGGCGGCACGATCACCGAGGCCGGCCTGCGGCTGAACATCAACGTCGGCATCTTGTATCTGGAGAGCTGGCTGCGCGGCACCGGCGCAGTGGCCATCTACAACCTGATGGAAGACGCTGCCACCGCTGAAATCTCGCGCGCGCAGGTTTGGCAGTGGATCCACAGCCCCAACGGTGTGCTGGCCGACGGGCGCAAGGTGACGCGCGACCTGTATCGGCAGATGCTGCCGGAGGAGCTGGAGAAGATCAAGGCGCTGGTCGGCGAAGAGGCCTACAAGAAGGGCCGTTTTCAGGAGGCGGTGGAGCTGTTCGATATGCTGGTGACCGCCGACCGCTTCATCGAATTCCTGACCCTGCCGGCCTACGGTAAACTGGAGTGAACGTCATGCCCATCAAACGCCAACGCGACATTGAGAAGGTCTATTCGGCAAAGAAGTTCGCCGCCAAGTTGCGCCGCCTGGCCGACGCCGTTGAGAATGGCCGGCCCTTCACCATTCAGGTGGCCGGCGAGCGCCTGCGCATCCCGGCGAGCGCCACCATCAGCGTCGAGCATGAGCGTGCCGGTCGTGTGGAGGTGGTGGAGTTCCAGCTAACGTGGGAACGATAGCCCGCCTCAGGCGGTGTTCACGGCCGATAGCTCACGGTATGGCGGCTTGGCGTCATCGTAGCGCCGGTGTTGGGTGAGGCCGCCCGGGCGAGAGGTGGGGGAGAAAAGATGGCCTCGCTTTGTGGCAAGTGTAACCGGGACACGTCGGTCACCGGTTTGCTCAGCTCTGAATAGCTGTCGGGGAAGATGGGAATGGCCGGCGTCACTCGCCGGCCTTCTCTTCCTTTTCTCCATCCTTCTTTTCTTCGCGCCGCTCTTCGCGCCGCCAGCGCAAGGCTACGTTATAGCTGGCCTCGGCTCCGCCCTTGGCAATGAAGAGCGTGCCGACTTCGGCGCTGGTCTTCAGGCTGAAGGTGACCTCCAGTTCATCCGGCGGCTGGCTCAGGTCGCGCAGCTTGCTCACCAGCAGGTTGGCCGAACTCTGAATGCTCTGCAAGGCCTGCTC
>JAVQXV010000304.1:0-2977 GCA_033577755.1 Anaerolineales bacterium | reverse complement strand
GGCCGCGTCTTTTCCGGCGCCCGACCGACCGGGCGACAACATCTGGGCAATTATCTGGGCGCCATCAAGAACTACGTCGCCCTGCAGGACGACTACGATTGCATTTACTGCATCGTGGACCTGCACGCGCTGACCACGCTGGAGGAGCGCGAAGACCTGCGCCAGAACACCGCCGACATGGCCCTCGACTGGCTGGCCGCCGGCATCCGCCCGCAGGAAACCATCATCTTCGTGCAGAGCCACGTGCCCGAGGTCACCGAGCTGCACACCATCCTGAGCATGTTCACGCCGCTGGGCAAGCTCACCGACCTGCCGACCTTCAAGGAGAAGGTGGCCCAGCAGCCGCACAACGTCAACTACGGCCTGGTCGGTTATCCGGTGCTGATGGCGGCGGACATCACCCTCTACAAGGCGGATACCGTGCCGGTGGGCGTGGATCAGGCCTCGCACATCGAGTTCACCCGTGAGCTGGTGCGCACCTTCAACTACCGCACCGGGCGCGCCGTCCTCGTCGAGCCACAGATGAAGAATACCGAGTATCCCAAGGTGCTCGGCACGGACGGCGTGCAGAAGATGAGCAAAAGCCTGAACAACCACATCGAGATTTCGGCCACGCCGGAAGAGACGCGCGCCCGCGTGATGACGATGGTGACCGACACGCAGCGCGTCCGGCGCAGCGACCCGGGCCGGCCTGAGGTGTGCAACGTCTTCACGCTGCACAAGACGTTCTCGCCCGGCGAGCTTCCGATGATTGACACGGAGTGCCGCCGCGCCGGCATCGGCTGTGTGGAGTGCAAGCAGCTGCTGGCGCAAAACATCAATGCGCACTTCGCCCCCTTCCGCGAGCGCCGCGCCGAGCTGGCGCGCAATCCGCAGCAGGTCTGGGACATCCTGGCGGACGGCGCCGCCCGTGCCCGCGTCATCGCCAAAGAGACTCTCAAGGAAGTTCGGGAGGCGGTGGGTTTGCCGTAATCTAAACGCTCCAATCTGTACTTCCGAGGAATGGAGATTAGAGATTAGAGATTGAAGATTGAAGATTGAAGATTGGAGATTGCTATGGAAATCATCCTTGCCCCCGAACACGCCTACCATTTCGCCCCGCAAATCACCACCGAGATCGCCCGCGACCGCATCGAGCAGAAGAAGGTCAACCTGGTCGCCGGCATGGTTGGCGCGCTGCTCTCGCGCCCCCGGCCAGAGGAGATTCAAATGCTCTCGGTCGAGCACCGGCTGGAGACCTTCTGGCTCATCAGCGTGACCGCACGCACGGTGTTCGACCGCACCCGCAGCTACACCGTCAACGTCAGCGGGCCGGAGGTGAAGCGCGTGACCGTGCTCGGGCAGGAAGCGGTGGTGGACCCGCAGGCGCGCGGCGGCCCGGCCTTCAGCCTCACCGGAACCGAGCACTGCATCGAGGAGCACCGCGTCAGCCGGGCCTTCGACGGCATGTCGGGCGAGCCGGGCGATTTCAGCCGCTACCTCGCCTTCTCGAAAACCGAGATCGCCGACCTGGCAACCTTCCAGCCCGAGGGCACGCTGGTCGTGCCGCCGCAGGTGCGCGCCACTGCCGTCGTGCGCCAGGTGATGGCCGAAGTCGTCAAGCCGGTGCAGCAGGCGCAGGTCATCCACGAGGAGCGGGTGGACGTGGAGACCATCGAACTCAACTTCCGCCCCGTGTACGCCTTCGAGTACGAGTGGACGACGAAGGGGAAACGCACCGTCATCGAGTTCGACGCGCTAACCGGCGAAATCCGCGCCGGCGGCAGGAAGTGGGCCGAACAATTCAAGGGCATGCTCTCACGCGATCTGATCTTCGACGTGACCGCCGATGCGGTGGGCATGATCGTGCCCGGAGGAAGCATCGCAGTGAAACTGGTCAAGGCGGTTGTGGATCGAGGGAGGTAGAGGCTGATGACGAAAGACTGAAGACTGAGGACTGAAGAATGGAGATTGGAGAGTGCGGGTTGTGGTGCAGCGCGTGAAGCAGGGAAGCGTGACGGTGGAAGGCCGGCGCGTGGCCGAGATCGGGCCGGGATTGGTGATTCTCGTTGGCGTGAAGGCCGGCGACGGCGCCGCCCAGGCGGACTGGCTGGCGGAGAAGTGCGCCCACCTGCGCATCTTCGAGGACGAGGCCGGCAAGCTAAACCGCTCGGTGCTGGAGACGGGCGGGAGTGCGCTGGTGGTCTCGCAGTTCACGTTGTACGCCAACGCCGAAAAGGGCCGCCGCCCGTCGTTCATCGAGGCCGCGCCGCCCGAACAGGCCGAGCCGCTCGTCGCCCGCTTCGCCGAGCGTCTACAGGCGCTGGGCGTCCCCACGCAGACCGGCCGGTTCCGCGCCGAGATGCTGGTGGAGATTCACAACGACGGCCCGGTGACCATTCTGCTGGAGAAATAGAGACGCGCTAACGCGACCGGGCTGAACCTGTACACGCTCAGTCGTCGAGTTCAGTTGCAGCGCGGCGCAAGCGTTTGAGCCGGCTGCGCCGGCGCTTGGCCTCCAGCCGTTTCTGTTGCGCGGCGGCGGGGACAGCCGTGGCACGGCGCGTCTTCGGCTCGCGGGCGGCCTGCCGCAACAGGGCGACCAGGCGGCGGCGCGCCTCGCGCCGATTCTGCTCCTGCGTGCGGAACTGCCGCGCTTCGATAAGCAGGACGCCGTCGCCGGTCAGCCGGCCGGCGGCCAGGCGCAGCAGCCGCTCGCGCACCGCTTCAGGCAGAGACGGGGAGCGCTTCACGTCGAAGCGCAGCTGCACGGCCGTGGCGACCTTGTTCACGTTCTGGCCGCCCGGCCCGGAGGCGCGCACGAACGTCTCCACCAGCTCGTCCTCGTCTATGAAAAGCTGCGGGGTGACGGTCAGCATCGGCTCACCGCTGCCGCAACGCGCACTACCGCCGGGCCACTACCCGCCGGCGCAGCCACTCGACCCAGGCCTCCACGCCCTCGCCGGTGCGACAGGAGAGCGGGAAGAAGCTCAGGCCG
>JAVQXV010000303.1:0-2991 GCA_033577755.1 Anaerolineales bacterium | reverse complement strand
CCCTCCGGCACGCTCGATCTGACCGGCTCAATGCGGCGAGCGGCGAGATACTCTATTCCCCAAACCAGAGCGACGCCGAGCAGCAGCAACGCCAGCGCCAGGCCCACCTCCGGCGAAAATACAGAGGGCAGCACGTTGATCTCGTGAGCAAAGTGGGAGTCAACACCGTTGACGAGGGTCTCCTTCCACGGCCACACCTTGCGCAGCGAGCCGAGCATGAAACCGGCCAACACGGCGACCGTCGGGTCATGATACTGCCGGAGCAGCCAGCGTAGCAGCCGGACGAAGCTAAGCAATCCCACCGCACAGCCGGCGGCAAATATAGCCAGGGTGAGCACGTCGAGTCGCACAACCGCGTCCAGCACATATTGATATTTCCCCAGCAGCACGAGGATGAACGCACCGGAGATGCCGGGCAGGATCATGGCACAGATGGCGATAGCGCCGCTGAGGAACAGGAACCACAGCGTGTCGGGCGTCTGCGTCGGAGTCAGCCCGACCAGCACGTACGCGCCGACGGCGGCCAGCACCGCCAGCGCAATGGTCGCCGGCGTCCAGCGCCGGACGCGCTTGCGCACCACGATGACAGAGGCCAGCACCAGGCCGAAGAAGAAGGCCCACACCGGCGACGGATGATGCTCCAGCATCCAGCGCAGGCCGCGGGCCAGGCTGAAGATGGCTGTGCCGATGCCCAGCCCCAGCGCCAACAGAAAGCGCCAGGGAAAGTGGGCAAACGCCTCCCGCCAGCGCAGGGTGAGCAGGCGGCGGATGAAATCCAGATTGACGGCGTGAATGGCGTTCAGCAACTCGTCGTAGATGCCGAGGATGAAGGCCATGGTGCCACCGGAGACACCCGGCACCACGTCGGCGGCGCCCATGCAGAAGCCGCGCGCGGCAATCCAGAAGTAATCCTTCAATGAACGGGTCTGATGTATCGGCGTCAATGACATTCCGAGTTCTCCTGACAGCAAAAAGGGCAGGCGAGCGCAACCGCCTGCGCCGTCGTCTTCCCTGCAGGCCGGCCCGGCAGGGAGCGGATGAATTGTAGTCGAAGAGTGGCCGAGGCGTTTTAGTACCTTCGGCAGCCATGTAAAACCTTTTAGGCAACGGCAATGTCGTCGCCTAAAATCGCTTGGTCGCGCAAAAGCTATCCCGCCATCTTGATCACACCCTCTGTTTCAAGCGCCTTCATCTCCGCCTCGCTCACGCCCAGCCGCTCCAAAATTTGTCGCGTGTGCGCGCCCAACGGGGCGGCCCGATGTTCGGTGGAAAGACCGAGGACGGCGCGGCGCTGCTGCACCTGCGGATGCCGACGCAACTCGTCTAACGGCAACACCGGCTCCAGGCAGGCCTCCACACCTTCGAACAGCTCCAGCCACTCCGCCTGCGTGCGTGTGCGGAAGACGGCGTCCAGCTCCGGCTTGAGCTGTGGGTCGGCGGCGCGCGGCAGAAAGTCCTCGCGCCCGATAGTCTTGCAGAACGCGGCCCAGAAGTGTGGCTCCAGTGCGGCCAGGGTGAAAAACTTGCCGTCCGCCGCAGCATACACGTTGTAGCAGGGCAGGCCGCCGCTCAGCGGCAGGCGCACGTTCACTGCCGGGTTCGCCGCCACCGCTGCTGCCAACGGCTCGACCCAAGAAAGCACTGCGTCGGTCAACGCCACGTCCAGGTACGCGCCTTCGCCCGTCCGCTCGCGTCCCAGCAACGCCGAGAGGATTGAGAACGCCGCCAACATGCCGCCGGCCATATCCGCGATGGGTGTAGGTGGGATATGCGGCGCTTCGCCCTCAGCGTGGTTAAGCGAGAGCAGGCCACCGACGGTGATGTAGTTCAGGTCATGACCTGCGCGGTCGCGATACGGCCCGGCCTGCCCGTAGCCGGAGAGCGAGCAGTACACCAATCGCGGGTTGACGGTGCGCAGGGTGCTGTAGCCCAGGCCCCAGCGCTCCGCCGCGCCGGGACGGAACTGTTCGAGGAACACGTCGGCGTCTCGCACCAGCTGCAATAACAGCTCGCGGCCCCGTGCAGTGCGAAAGTTGAGCGCCAGGCTGAGCTTGCCGGCATTGAGCGAGTCGAACATCGAGCTAAAGCCGAGGTCGGTGGGCGCCAGGCGCAGGTAATCGCCCGCCAACGGCGACTCCACCTTGATGACCTCCGCACCTGCCTGCGCCAGAAGGAAAGTACAGTACGGGCCGGGCAACAAGCGGGAGAGATCGAGGACGCGCAGGCCGGAAAGAGAAGAGGAGAGCATAGGGCTAGAGGGGTTGATTGACATGTTTTGCGTGCACATCCAATCTGTTAGCCATCTGCGAAATCTGTGGATTCCTTTCAACGATCGGGAGATGACGGTCTCTCAATCGGCTTGATGGACCGCGCCACCTACGCAATTCGTGGATTCTTTTCAACGATTGGGAGCTATCACCGGAACAGTTGCCTTCTCATCAGCAGAGAGGCAAGCGGTGTTTCAATCCGGATGAGAATGTAGCGTAAGCTTGCAGTAGAGGCTGTCCGGCTCACAGTTGACGCATTCCAATTGCAACGTGGCGTGCGTGATGCCGTAGCGGGCGTGCAGCATTTCGTTGGCGCTTCGCCGGATAGCAGCGCCGGCGCTGACGGAGATATCGTCGGTGAGCAGGTGGGCGGAGAGCGCACGCATCTGCGGCGTCAGGCTCCATACGTGCAAATCGTGGACGCCGCGCACGCCGGCCACGCTCCGCAGATCGGCAACCAGAGCCTCCATGTCCACGCCGCGCGGCGTCCCCTCTAGCAGCACATCCACGCTCTCATGCACGATGCCCCAGGCGCTCCACAGAATGAGCAGACCGATGAGCGCGCTTGTCAGCGGGTCGAGCCACTGCCAGCCGGTCAGCCGGATGCCGATGCCGGCCAGAATGGCGCCAAGGGTGGAGAGGGCATCGCCCGCCAGATGCAGATAGGCACTCCGGAGGTTCAGGTCGTGATCGCTGCCGCGCCTGAGCAGCAGCGCCGTGCCCA
>JAVQXV010000302.1:0-3002 GCA_033577755.1 Anaerolineales bacterium | reverse complement strand
TCGAAGCCGCCCGCGCCCTGGCCGCCGCCGATAACCGCACCGAGGCCACCGTAGCCGACGTGCGCACCGTCGCACCGCTCACCGTGCGTCTGCGGCGCTCACAATTCATGGTGGACTATTTCAATCAGCAGCAGGTCGAAGAGAAAGAAATCCAGCGCGTGCTGGACGATGTGATTGCGCCGCCGGCCCGAGCCTGATGATGCAACGTTACCGGTTGCCGGGCGCTCTGGTATTGGCGTTGTTCGGCTACTGGCAGCCCTGGCTGGCGCTGCCCGCCGGCGCTTTACAACTCAACGCCTACGAGCTTTCCGAGTGGGTGGAGTTTCTACCGGGCGTCTTCACCGGCGCGCTACCATTTGACCGGCTGACCTTCCTCGTCCCCTGCGCCTGCCTGACCGTGCTGTTCGGGCTGGCAGCGGCCCGCGTGCGCCGCACCGCGCCGCGCGATTGGCTGAGCGCCCTCCTGCCCGATAGCGCACTCGGCTGGGCACTGCTCACGCTTGCCGGTTTAAGCGTTGCCGCCGTGTTTCCCTATTACCCTTACATCCTCAGCGCTTACGCCGACCCGGAGTTTCAGGCCCAGTTCTTCCTCGCCTGCATCGCCCTGCTGGCCGTGCCGCTCGCGTTACTGCTGCCGGATGAGGTCGCCGGTTTCGTTCAAATCGCGCTGGCAGCGACCGGTTTGGGCTTCAGCGTCTGGGCATGGTGGGCGCTCTGGCCGGTGGCTTCCGAACTTATGCGCGTCACCTGGCCGCCGGGCTGGGGCTGGTTCATCACGCTGTTAGGCTTCGGATTGGCTGCCGTAGAGGGCTGGCAACGCCTTCTGACGCCCCGTATCCCCTTTGACTTTCAGGGGAAGCGTCGGGAAGGGGGATTACCGAGTCGTGAACACGAGCACATCGGTGTTCACCCGCGCCGGTTTGGTCATTAGATGAACCCCTCTGCTTTCGTACCGGAGTTAAGTGATCCTGCGCCGCCTTGCGGCGCTACTTGCCAACACATTCTTCTTTATCCAATCTCAACGATTTGGGCATGGGTAACGGCGATGAGGTCGGCAGGGGCCAGCCGCAGGTTTGCGCCGCGCTGTCCGGCGCTGACGTGAATGTAGGGCAGTTGCTGCGCTGCCGCGTCAATGTACACCTCGAAGCCTTTATTGAGCAGCGCCAGAGCGGAGATGCCGCCGGCCTGCAGGCGGGTGAGCGCTTCGGCTTCGGCCTGCGTGGCCATCCGCAGCTTCTTTTCGTCCAGCGCCGCCGCCAGCGCCTTCAAGTTCAATTCGCGGCCTGCCGGCGCCATCACCAACAGCGGCTTTGCGCCCTTCTTCTCACGCAGCACCACGAGCGTCTTGTACACGTGGGACTTGGGCACACCCAGCAGTTCCGCCGTCTCCTCTGCCGAGAGTTTTTCGCCGGGTAACTCAAAGAGCTGATAAGGGATGCGGCGAGCGTCGAGCAGGCGTGTGACGTTGTTGCGAAAGGCCACGCGGGGAGATTAACATGTGCAGGGCAAGCGCGTCAAGCAAATGTCCAAGAGAGTCGGAATAACCAGAGTTCATGAAAGAAATCAACGGCGATTGATTACACTTATCACCCGGTGCGGATGTAACCGGCCGGCAAACTCGGCATCAATCGGTTAGGTTTGGACTGTGATATGGCCCTGGAAGCGAAAGCCCCCGAACATTTCCCGGGGCTGATCCCGAGCAGGATTGTCTCTCCGCCACGGGCGAAGCGTCCGAGCTGCGGTTGTCGCCGGCGTACACCGGTTGGGGAACTTATTCCCCTTCCCCGGCGCCGGCCCGCAGCCAGGCCACGATTTGCCTTAACGCTTCGTATGCCCGCAGTCGCGCCGCCTCGGTGTCTTCCGCTTCGGCGGTTGCGATGATTTGTTCCATCTGCCGCAGCACAATGGGCGTCATCGCCAGCAGCGCATCCGCGCCGGAGGCCGCGTACTTCACCAACACGTAGCGGATGAGCGCGGGCAGAGGGATGCCGGTATCCCGGCTCAGGTTTTGTAGCGTAGGCAGAGGGTCATGGACGGTATACAGCGCCACTTCCGCTTTGAAGTTGGCGTGTGGGTCGGAGGCGTCCCACGAGTCACGGTACGGTGGAAGTTCTATCGGTGGGTACGTATCCACAGGTATTGTGTCACCTCAACGCGTCGGTGGAGTAACTGCTCAGCCGTTTTTTGGCGAGCCTCTTGCACCCGGGCGCGTAGCATTAGTGAGTGCACTGAAAAAAGAGCATGATTGAAACGCTTGGCCACCACATATGCCGCTTTGGTTGTAATCTCGACGCCATATATGGTAGCGTTTGCGCCTGCAAAGTAGTTTTTTTCAGTGGACTCACCGCTTTACTGAAAAAAGCCGACCTGAACCGCGAAGAACGCGCTAAGAAAAACGGCTCGGCGGGGTTCGGGACGAACGGCTACAGACCGCTATCTGTTGAGCCGGCAAAGATTACGCGACTGCGCATTTATCTGAGCTGCAGCGCGGGAGTATGCCGGCGGATCACACAGCGAGGTGTACACACAAAGGTTGTCAGGGAACGTGCCGCCCTTCGACTGCCGCTTCGCCTAGCGTCCGCTCAGGGTGTGGCGGATATGCTTTGCGTGCACACCATAGCGAGTGAACGGGCGCGGACGATGACGCCGCGCATGTAAAATCGGCGGCCTCGACGCAGAGCCGGAGCCGGGGAGTTGAAGGAGGAGACTATTTCTTGCCGTTCAGGCTGAGTGCTACCTCCTGCGCTGCCTGCGGGCCTTTCTCGGTCTGTTCGATGATGAACTCGACACGCTGGCCTTCCTCCAGGTTGTTGAAATCTACCGGCCTGACAAATGGGTAGGTGTCAGGCCCGGCCAATAAAAATCGCCAGGCCACAGGCGACGGCAGCCGGCGAAGCGTTTTGTTCAGTCCACAGCCTTCATAAATAATCCTTCAACGTCGTGGCCGTACGATAGCATGATGCCAAGACGAGCGTCAATCGAGACGATAGTCCTACTCTGTT
>JAVQXV010000301.1:0-3002 GCA_033577755.1 Anaerolineales bacterium | reverse complement strand
CCTATTCGTGCCCATTCGCGCTCATTCGTGTCTATTCGTGTCCACTCGCGTCTCCCTCATTCGTGCCCATTCGCCCTCATTCGTGTTCATTCGTGTCCCCCTATTCGTGCCCATTCGCGCTCATTCGTGTCTATTCGTGTCCACTCGCGTTTCCCTCATTCGTGCCCATTCGCCCTCGTTCGTGTTCATTCGTGTCCCCCTATTCGTGCCCATTCGCGCTCATTCGTGTCCCTGCTCAATCCCGCATTCGCTCGACGGCGTGCCGGACGATACGCCCCACAACGGCATGATACGGCAGGCCGGCGACCCGGGCGCTGCGCATCAGGGCTGAGGTCAGATCTAAATCGCAATTGGGGTTCACATCCAGCACTTGCGGCTCATCCCCCAACATGCGCAGGTCAATCCGGCCATAGTCACTAAGGCCGAACGCCTCGTAAGCGGCGACGGCAATTTCCTGAAGGCGTGCGCGCCAGCGGGCGTTATCGAGCGGCGCAGGGCAATGCAGGCGCACGGCGCGATAGCCGAAGGAGTCTGAGTTGTGCTTATAGGAGTAGGCGAAGAGCCGCTCGCGCGGACTGCTAAACGCGCCGTAGTCGTACTCCACCGGCGGCAGTGGCTGCACATGGCCGTTGCCCAGCAGCGCCACATGGAACTCGCGCGTGTCGAGGAACGGCTCCACCAGCGCGTCGGTGTCCCACTCCGCACGCAGATAGGCGATCCGTTGCGCCAACTCCTCTGCTGAATAGACGACGGCCTCCGGCTCAATGCCGAAGCTGCCGTGCTGCGTGCAGCCTTTGACGATGGCAGGGTAATCCGTCCATGAAGCGGCCTGGGCCGGTTCGGTGAAGCGTTGCGCGGGGAGCGTAGGCAGGCCGGCGGCGCGCAGGCGTTCCTTGATGTTCATCCGGTCTACCGAGAAGGCCAGCACGCGAGCCGAAGAGCCGGTGAAGGCGAAGCCACGCGCTTCCAGCTCGGCAGCGACGACGGCGTCCGTCCATGGCCGGCCGTTCAGCTCCTCACCCCAGTTCCAGATTAGCCATTCGCGCGGGTCATAGTCATCCAGACACGCCAGTGACTCAAAGAAGCACAGTGGCCGATGTGAAATGCCGTTGAGCCGCAGCGCACCGGAGAGCTGCCGCACCATTCGCTGCGTCCAGGCACGGTCTTCTTCGGGCCAGGCAGGATTCTCGTTATAAAGGATGAGCACCTTTGGCCGAGGCGCCAATCCCGAAGCGGCCTGTGCTTGCATGTTTGTCATTATAGGCATGGTGTCAAATTGCGCGAGCGAAGATCGTCCCTCACGCCTGCCCCTCTCGCCCTGGAAAAAGCGAGCAATCCGTCGCTTCACGCAACTTTCATGCAACTTTTCGACTTTCTTGTTGGGGACCTCTACCACGACCTGTTATACTTTGTATAACCTTCGACGATATTCTGCCGGCGCCCACCATTTGTGTTCATTCGCATTCATTCGTACGCATTCGTGTCGACTCCTTTTTGATGCTGATGCAACAACGACTCTCACCCATCCGCTCCTGCAAAGTCCTCGCCTACGCTGCGTGCCTGCTCGTGCTGGCCGCAGCCAGCGCCGCCCTACTCAGCCCGCGCAGCAGCGTGCAGGCGCAGAGCGGCATCAGCCTGGCGCTCGTCCCCCTCATCACCGGCGGGCTGAACGACCCGGTCTTCGTCACCCACGCCGGCGACAGTCGCCTGTTCATCGTCGAGCGCTGTGGGCGAATCCGCATTTTCAAGAACAACGCCCTTCTGGCCACGCCCTTCCTGGACATCTCCAACACCGGCGCCAACCGCGTCCGCTGTTGGGGCGGAGAAGAGGGATTGCTGAGCGTGGCCTTCGCGCCGGACTACGCCACCAACGGGCGCTTCTATGTGTACTACGTGAACGTCGCCGGCGACCTGGTCATCGCCCGTTATCACGTCAGCACCAACCCGGACGTGGCCGACGTGAACAGTGAGCAAATTGTGTTGACCATCCCGCATCCCATCCACAACAACCACAACGGCGGCCAGCTCGCCTTCGGCCCAAACGACGGCCTACTCTACATCGGCCCCGGCGACGGCGGCAGCGGCGGCGACCCACCCAACAACGCCCAGAACCCGGCGCAGCTCCTTGGCAAGCTCCTGCGCATCAACGTCGAGGCCGGCAACCCGGTCACCTACACCATCCCCACTACCAACCCCTTTACGCAGACCAGCGGCTATCGCGGCGAAATCTGGGCGCTCGGCCTGCGCAACCCCTGGCGCTTCAGCTTCGACCGGGCAACCGGCGACCTGTTCATCGCCGACGTCGGCCAGTACGCCTGGGAAGAAGTCAACTATCAGCCGGCCAACAGCAATGGCGGCCAGAACTACGGCTGGCGCTGCTTCGAAGGTAATGCCGATTACAACACGTCCGGCTGCGGCCCGCGCGGCAACTACACCTTCCCCGTCTCGGCCTATGGCCGCGACCAGGGCTGTTCGGTGACGGGCGGCTACGTCTATCGCGGCGCGCTCTACCCCAACCTGACCGGCCGCTACCTGTACAGCGACTTTTGCAGCGGGCGCATCTGGAGCCTGCGCTTCACCGGCGCCGCCTGGGAGAACGTCGAGCTGCTCAACAGCGGCCTGAGCATCTCCTCCTTCGGCGAAGACGTGAACGGCGAGTTGTACGTGGCCGGCTACAGCAATGACACCATCTATCGCCTCGTGGATAACGCCGCTACGCCGATCCGCCTCTTCCTGCCGCTCATCGTCCGATGAAACAGTACGGCCACAGGGCGGTGAACGTGCAAGTTGAGTTGTGTGCACGCAAAACCTGTCAGCCGCACCCTGAGCGGACGCCGAGCGAAGCGAAGCGGCAGTCGAAGGGGCGGCACGTTTCCTGACCACCTTTGCGTACACGCGTTGAGTTGTGTGCACGCAAAACATGTCAGCCGCACCCTGAGCGGACGCTGAGCGAAGTCGAAGCGGCAGTCGAAGGGGCGGCATGTTCCCTGACAACCTTTGCG
>JAVQXV010000300.1:0-3032 GCA_033577755.1 Anaerolineales bacterium | reverse complement strand
GCGAGGCCAGTAGTTCTTCATCTTCGAGAAACATCTGGTGGGCCTCGAAGATGGCCGCCTCCTTGTCGCCGATGTTCTCGCGTGCGCGCGCTTCCAGCGCTTGCAGCTGCATGCGCGCGGTGAAGAGGGCGGACTGAAGGCGCGCCCACTCGGCGGGCGGGTCGGCGGCGACGCGGCGTTCCACCGTGACGGTGAGCGGGCGGTACACCCAGGCCGGGCCGATGGCGACTCCGGGTGAAGCGGGGAGGCCGATGAATTTCTGCATGGCGCGCTATCAGCCTTCTCCGAAGTTGCTTTCCACGAGCTCGCGGAGCGCTGCTAGCGCCTCCTCGGCGCGTTCGCCCTCGGCAATCAGTTCGACCGTGTGGCCCTGGTTCACGCCCTGCGTCAGCACGCTGAGCACGCTCTTGGCGTTGGCAGGCGGCTTGTTGCTCGTCAGGTTGCGTACGCTGATGGTGCAGGGGAACGAAGCCGCCATCTTCACGAACTGCGCGGCGGGCCGGGCGTGCAGGCCGGCGGGGTGTTGGATGGTGAGGGTAAGGGTAGGCATGCGTGTCTTTCACCGCCAAGACGCCAAGAGCGCGAAGAGGGGCGCAAAGCTTTTCTTGGCGCTTCGCGGTTCACTTGAGCAGCGCTTCCTGTTCGCGGCGCAGCTTCAGAATCGTTTGGCTCTCATCAAGTTCCACATCATCATAGCGCAGGATCGTGCCGGCCTTCACCTGCCGGCGCAGCGTTGCGCCGACGGCCACGCCGAGCGGCACCCAGTTCTCCGCCTGCGCCACCTCGGCGCGCGCAATCAGTCCGTACATCGTGTAACCGCCCAGCCCATCCAGCTTCTCGCCGGGCTGCAGGTCGCGCTTGGCCGTGGCCACTGTGTCGGCTACTGGGGGGCGCTCGGTGGCGAGGGTCACGTCGCGATAGACCACGGCGCGCGCCACCGAGATCGGCGTCTCCAGATTGGCGAGGTGATAGGGGCGATAGAGCGCCCAGTAGCGACCGTTGCCGTTCAGCCGCAGGTAGTTCAGGTCGGCGATGATTTTGGGCTGGTCGGTGGTAATGATAACGAAGACGCCGGGCGCGACGTCGCCCACCGCGTAGTCCACAGCGCGCGGGCCGTTGAAGATGCCGCCGTCGGCTTTGGGGATGAAGACGTTAGGCAAATCCTTCACCGTCACGGTCGGCCCGTAGGCGCCGGTGACCTCAGGCGCGTAGCCGGTTCCGTTGGCGATGGAGGTCATCTCCACCATCGTCTTGGTGCCGTCCTCGAAGGAGGCCAGCATCTTGGGGCTCATGCGCTGGGCCTTGGCTTTGGGCGCGGCGGTATCGGGGTTGGCGGCGCGATTGAGCGGGTTGTTCTTGCCCTTGCCGATGGAGACGATTTCGAAGCCGAGCACGTCGGCGAAATCGAAAAGCTCTTTGATGGTGCCGGGTTCGTCGCCCGTTGCCAGCGTGTAGATGACGTCGCGCTGTCTGGCCCTCTGCGCCAGTACATAGCCCACCGTCGCATCGGTCTCGACGTTCATGTTGACGATGTGCTTGCCGGCCTCGATGGCCGCCAGGCAGACGCGCGCGCCGACCTCAGGGACACCGGTGCATTCCACGATGATGTCGAGGTTGGGAATGGTCACCAGCCACTCGGCGCTCGTCGTGGCAATTCGACGTCCGGCGGCGATGGCGTCCGCGGCGCGGGCCGGGTCGGCATCCGGGCTGACCTGCTCCACCAGCGCAGGGTCCACGCTGGATTCAGCATAAGCAGCGGCAGCGCGGCCCGGCAGCACGTCGGCGCAGGCGACCACGCGCATCCCCTCCATCCGCTCCATTTGTGAGATCAGGCCGGTGCCCATCTGCCCTGCGCCGATCAGCCCGACGCGGATGGGGCCATGAACGGCCGCCCACGCGCGCAGGCGCTCTTTGAGTGACATGCCAGCTCCTCAATCCGCGCGAGCGGGGCAGGGCGGCTGAGGGCCGCGCCGCGCCCGCGCCCGGCAGCTCGTTTTCAGTTGGTGATTTGTATTCGCACGCCGACGTCAATCGCCGGCAGGGGCCGGGCTTCGACGCAGACATCGCCCGGCATCTCCGGCGTCGTTTGCCCGTTGAACTTCAGCACCAGGTGTCCCAGGTTCGCCAGGTTGCTGTTCGCCACCTCGCCGATGGCCAGGAGACGGAAGGTTTCAGCGGCAATGTGGAGGGTGTCGCCCGGCGCGAGAGGCGCATGCAGAGTCCGGCCGTCGTGCAGGATGGCGAACTCACGCAGCTCTTCCGGCGCGCTTTCGCCGAAGAGTACCAGGATACCCGCCTCCACAAATTCGCGCGTCAGCGGGCCGATGTGCGTGACCGTGGCTTCGTATTTGACCATGCCGGTAAGCGCGGGCGCGTTGGCGGCGCGCAGGGCCGGCGCTATTCCACGACCTCGATGTCTTCGGGACGGACGCCGGAGACAAAAATGTCTTCGGTGATGAAGCGCATCAGCGGGCCGGAAGGCGAAGTCGGGTAGATGTCCACCGTCGGCACCTTCTTCATCGGATAGACGCCGACACGCGCCGTGCCGCCGCAGTCAATCACCGCCACGGCGATCTCCTCGAAGGCAGCCTTGGACTTGAAGCCGTCGAAGGGCCGCCCGCCGGTCAGCTCGGCGATTTTGGCCGCTACCGGGTGGATGCCGCCGCCGGTGACCGAGTAAATCAGGTCCTTGCCCGGCTTGGGCGCAATCACCAGCGGGCCGCCCCAGCCTTTGGGGCCTTTCTTGATCCTGACTTTGCGGTACTTCTTTTCTTCAGACATCTTCATCTCTCCGGGTTTAGGTTTGGAGAGCAGGGGCAGATGTCTGCCCCTGCTCTGAAGCAACCATATATTCTACAGGCCGACACTGAACGCCCACGCAATCAGCACGGCGATTGGGCCGGTGATCAGGCGGGAGAACAGCACAGCGGGCACGCCCACCTCCACCGTCTCCGGCTCGGCTTCGCCCAGCGCCAGGCCGACGGGGATGAAGTCGCAGCCGACCTGCGGGTTGATGGCGAACAGGGCCGGCA